>JANODK010000309.1:0-33027 GCA_031412655.1 Chryseolinea sp. | reverse complement strand
TCTTCGAAGGAAAAGACTATTGTATTTCATTCGATGAAGTGATTGACGAGGAAGAGGTAGTGACTGTAAAGACGCCTATCAAAAAAGCTAAAAAGAAATCTGCACCAAAAAAGGTGGTCAAGAAATCCGAACCGAAAAAGGTTGAAGAAAAAGAAGTTAAACTTCCAGTTGAAGAAACTGGAAAAGCTGAAGGCGAAAATACTACAGTTTAAACGCAATGGCTGATTCAAATAAAACCACCTGGCATTGGTGGCTATTAGGTGGATTGGGTACTGCATTTCTTTTCAGCTATTTAAATCGAAAACGAGTAATGGAAAATTTAAGCGAAAATCAATTGACGAAGAACTTTAATCTCAGCGAGTTCATTGTTACCGCAACCGGTTTAGACAATTTGCCGGGACCGAAGGAAACTGAAAACCTTCGTTTGCTTGCACAAAAGATATTGCAACCGTTGCGCGATTTTTTAGGCAAACCAATTTCCATTAACTCAGCTTATAGAAGCCCTATAGTAAATGCTGCAATTGGTGGAGCTTCCACGAGTCAACACATGGTTGGACAAGCTGCCGATATTCATATCGATGGTTTAACTAATCAACAAATCGTTGACGCGATTAAAAGGCTTGGACTTCCATACGATCAATTGATCGATGAACAATTGAGGGGAAAGAAATGGGTGCATGTTAGTTTCAATCCAAACGGTGGAAGGAAACAATTAATGACTGCTCGCGATGGTGCCGGTGGAAAAACAATCTACACTACCATTAGCAAGGGTTAGAATGAAAGCAAAACTTGAAAACTTCTTTTGCATTGTGGTGGTAGTGCTGGCAATATGCTCAATGATCGCCATGTTTCTATTGACACACCCAACGCTATTTAGCGCAATAGCAAATGAAGTACATAAATACTCGGTTGTAGGGTTCAGTAATGGCGGCACGTTGTCAAAGGGTGGCAACGTGTTAGCTGTTACAAATTCACACCAAAACTTTAACTAAAATTATCATGGAAAATTCAAAAAAGAAATTCAAAGTAAATCCCTACATGGTTGGTGGAGTGGTAGCAATTGGAGGAACTCTTTGGCTACTGTCTGAGCCTAGCGCAACAGAAAAAGCATCGGGGTTAGATGGGCTTGGTTCTTTGCGCTCTCGTTTGCTTAGAATTAAACATCGGCTTACACCAAAAAGTAAGGTGATTCAAAAATTAGTTAGAATGTCTCCGCTAAATGCACCTCCATCATTATTAAGTGGTGTAGAAAATCCGGCAGATTATTACGGTGACCTTTATAACAGACGTTAATTATGAACTTATTGTTAAGCAAAATAGCGTTGCCACTTGCACTTTTTGCGTGTGGTTTAGTGGGTGGCATCTTTCTGCAACAGCGTGTTATTTCGAGAGAAATTAACGTGCCCGCTTGCCCTGATTGCCGCTGCCCCGACCCCGTTGTAAGTGTGCAACCTTTTGATGTACAAAAGATGAAGCGTATAGGCGAATTTATATACTCTCCACAGTTTAACGGATCTATTTCCGTGGCCGGTGTAGATAGTACTGCATTAGCCTTAATGATTGAAAAGGCTATGGATAAAAGTTTTAGTAAGTCACAACGTAAAGGAATTTTCCGAAAGTAAGTATGAAAAACAAAGGCATCATTATAGCGGGTGGCGTGGCTCTGGTTGGAGCTGCACTATGGTATTTTACCAGAAACAAAACGGTTGAACAAGTTGAAACCACTGAGACTACCAGCGAGGTGGAAGAACCCGCTTCACAGTTAACCACTCCAATCAAAAATTTAACAACGCCATCGATTAGTAACACGGGCATAGTTACTCCAAAGGTATCAGTGCAACCCACAATGCCCTTTAGAAGGCCGGGTATATTTAACACTGCCTATAGCCTGAGAACACGCACGGCACCGGCATTGCAACTAAGTGGATTTCTACTTTCTTAAAATATAGATCCATGGCAACATACACCGTAATGAATGGCGACAGTTTAAGCCTGATAAGCCAAAAGGTTTTTGGCGATTTCAGTATGGTTGATGCTATCGCCAGAATGAACAGCATTACCAACGTTGATGTAATCTATCCCGGTAAGGTTTTGCAGTTGCCCATTGCTGAAGGCAAAGAAGTTGCAAAGGCATGGTTAAAATTAGATAGAGCCGCCATTATTGCAGGTGTATTGCTTGCGGGTGTGTCTACCTATTTTGCTTATAAAACGTATCAGAAAAACAAGAAAAGCAAAACGGCATTGGGTGCAGTAGTAAAAAAGAAATCGAAAAAATAATTGATGAACGCTACGGAAATTATATCGCACTACAATTCGCTTAACGGAAAAAAGATTAGCCGCGAAGAACTGATAAAGTTCAACGCTCAGCTAAAGCAAGCGTTGAAAATAAAAGACCCAAACAATTTTAAATTGTATGGTGCAAAGGCGCGTATTGAAAAAGTTATTTCATTATCAAAACCGAAAGAGATGTTAAAAATTTCTCTTTCACCAATTGTAGTGGCCAAAGCTCCTAAGTCGATTCGCGAAAGTAAAAGACCACTGCCACGCGTGGAGCGAAAAGAACCTGTTAAGAACAGTGCGGAGACTTTGAAGATTGAACCTGTAAAACCATTACCTGTTGACAAGATTGTTCTTGACAAGAAACCACTTGACAAAAAATGTCCAAAAGGATTAAGCGGTGTTGTAGATGCTTCTGCCATTGGTAAAATGAATTTTAGTAAGATTGAGTTGGATGGAAAATACAAATCTGATTTTCTGAAAATGTACAGCGACACTCAAACCATGATTTGGGGAATGCCAGGGCACGGAAAGACAGTGTACCTTCTTCAGTATGCGCAATACCTTGCTGAAAAGAAAAACAAAAAGGTGTTGTATATGGCGCGTGAAGAAATGAACCGATCCACCTTTACCGAAAAGATTAACGAGTTTAAAATAGGACACAAAAATTTGAAGTTCACCAAAGATTTAACTGAGCTTAAAAAGGCAGGTATGAAGGTGAACGATTTCGATATAATATTTTTCGACAGTGTACAGGCACTGGGCTTTACCCTTGAAGGCTACAAAAAATTTGTAGAAGAAAACCCCGGCATTAATTACGTGCTCGTGGCGCAGAGTACTAAGGATGGCGACTTTAGAGGTGGCAAAGATTGGGAACACGAGGTTGACATAGCGGGCGAGATACGAAATAGAAAATTAGTGCTTCGCAAAAACAGGTTGGATAATGATTTTGCAAAGAAGAGTGAGAAGCTTATGATGGATGAAACCATTAGCAAGAAAAAAGCCGACCACATCATTAAGCAAAAGGTGAAAGACACCTTTAAGAAAACTAAAGTTGAAGAGACTAAACCCGTAACGGTATGAGCCAAACAATTTACATGCGCCCGGTAGTTACACCCTATGGTGTTTCTTATCAATCTCTAAATGGGTTGGGTGCATTCACAATTTCTCCAGCACTTGCAACAAATATCGCATCGGCAACAAGTGTTATCAACGCGGCATCGAGCGCAATACCTGGACAACCCATACAGATACAAACCAAGTTTAGTAAAGTTGCCAATACCGTTGCTTCACTTGCGGGCACAGTTGCCTCTATAGCAGCAGTAGTAGGTGCAGTAGGTGGGCCAATATCGGCAGCAGCCGGTTTAGTAGTGGCGGTAGTTGCTGGAGTGGTGGCCGCTGTTGCCGCCATACTTGGAAAAATATTTGCCCGTGCAAAATCAAAAGAATACGATGCTGAACGTGCTCAGTGGGATACTGCTAATGCTCAACTCAGATTAGAAAATAACGAGCTGGATTTGAAGTATGAGAATTTAAAGGCCAACATGGCTAAACTTCGAATTGAGGTAAGCAAGTTTACTGGAATAGATTTTACTGTTGGTAAAGATAATTCAGTTCAGGGTTTAGGATTATGCATATTCAACTGCAAGGCTAAAGCCTCTAAACAATTATTGAATACATCAAAGCAACAATACGAATCATTGAAGGCAGCCCAAGAAGAAAAGGTGAATTTAAGTATGGAGTTGATTGATGAGTGGGACAAACTTACCAAGGCAGTTATAAATTTGAAAAAAGAAGGTAATAATAACGCCATAATTATTGGTGGAATAGGAGCATTATTATTAGCGGGGGCTTACATAACATTTAAAGACTAACGCAATGGAAGGAAGTACATTTTTATCCGGGTATCCAGTAGAACAATTTGATCAATCACTCGGCAAGCTTTGCATCTTCGGGTGTAAAAAACAACGGGAAGCAAATAGAGCATCGGCAGCGGCAGCAGAATCTGACAAAGTTCAAGCTGCAAAAATTGAAGAAATGCGGGTGAACAATGCCGTAACAAAAACGGACAACGTACAACTGATAACACAAAAGCAAGATGAAACCAAAAAGAAACGGATGATTATTCTCGGTGTTGGTGCAGGTGCTGTTTTATTGTTAGGCATTGTGTATGCCATTAAGAAATCACGTAAAAAGTAAAATCATTTTTAAACTATAAATTTTAAAGTCATGTACATTCCTCCAATCAACGTTCCTCAAATTGCTGCACCGGCAGTGGTAAGAGATGGTTCGAAGTTCAATGCTATCGCTTCTTCCATTTCTAATATTTTTAGCTCAGCTGCACCCATTATTCAGGCTGTTATTCCAAACAGAGGCATTAACCCAGGCGCGGGAGTTCCCTATTATCCATTGCCAAGTAGCGGTGGTATGGCACCACCACCACCGCCTGTTGTAGAAAAGAAAGGCAGTGTTCTAAAGATTGTCGGCATTGCTGCCGGTGTAGCATTGCTTGCCTTTGGTGGTTATAAATTAGCAACCAGAAAAAAGAAAGGTTTAAGTGGAGTAGGATGCCCTGAACCTGAAAAACCCGCTGCACTTGCCGGTGTAAAAAAAGCCCACAAGCGCAAGAAAAGCCGCAAGGCTAAGAAGGTTAAAATCTAAGCTATTCCTTCACGGTTTTTTAAGTTGTTATTTTTTGGTACGTTTGATGTGTCAAGAGTAGTCGTATCAATGAAAACAAATTCAATAAACCAAAGGAAAAGCCGGATGCCGATACCCGCAAGGGTCGGAAGAAGTATGCCTCGCGCACTACTCTTGACACATCCGGCCTTTCTTTTACAAATACCAATTCTATGTCAAGAGTTAAAGAATCACCACCCAAAAAAGCGCAGTCTTTTCTACAAGACAAAAGCGAGTTCGAGCAAATTTCGGACTACTACAATTTGAAGCTTCCTGAAGAAGTACAGCTTCGAATTATCTACAACTTTATGGTTCACATAAGCCGCATGGTTTCCGCTTACGATAATCAGCTAAAGGAAATTAACGAACAGAACGTAACACATTTTAATTGGAAGTTTCGCATTTGCGAAATGGAAAACCGGTTGCGTAAAAAAATTGCGGATATTTCGCAAGGTAAATAAGATGGAAAAGGGGAGTAACATCCCCTTTTTTATTACCAAACAACAATGATTAACTTTGCAGTATGAGTACAGAAGAAAAAGCAGCCAGTTACAATGAAGCCGTTCGCTACATCGAAAACGCTACCGAAATTTTAAGAACCAAAGGCAAAAAGAAGGATCGTTATTATGAAGATGCCAAATATGTTAAAATGGCGTGTGGCACGGCCTACAGTGGTGTGCTGTTGGCATTGGAAACATTCTTTAAAATGAAAGGAGTGCCCCTAGAAGCCAAACGCCATGGTCGAACAAACGTGAAAGACTATGTAGATAAGCTTGCAAAAGTAGACAGTAAATTGCTGAAAGAATTTAACACCGCCTATCGACTTTTGCACCTGGAAGGATATTACGAAGGAGAAACAAAATATGACGTAATACGCTCGGGCATCGATTCGGCCATTCAAATCATCAACAAAATTAAGCCACAAGGATTAAGTGGCTTAAAGATGAATTGATCAAAACGGACTTACCCATTTATTCAGTTGTACAAAATCATCTACAGCACCTAGATCACGCAAGTATATATTGGTCTGTTCAATGCTTTGGTGCCTGCACTGAGATTGAACCAACTTTATATCTTTCGTTGCCTTGTACAATGCGATTGCGCCCGTATGTTTGAAGCTGTACAATGTGTAGTTCGGATTTGTTTTATAAAACCCGAGCTTCGTGATGTACGGCTTTATTCGTTTATAGAAATAGTTAATGCTTACCCTATGTTCGCCTGGTTGATGAAGGCCATCATCATTGCTGAAGATGTAATACATCGGATCAAATTTCAGAATGCCACTTTCTTCAATCACTTTTGCAAGGCTTTCATTTATGCCAACGTGTTGTTCGATAGTCGTTTTACTAATCTCACTCCGGAACAATATTTTACGGTCAACAAATTGGACATCACCCACACGCAAATTCCGCAACTCTTCCGGCCTCGATAGGGTATAGTACATTATTTTGATGAAAAGCAATAAATGATCTTCCTTCCCTTTAACAATGGCCTTCTGAATAGCTTGTATTTGTTCATCAGTGTAGGCCGTATGTTTTTTCGATGCTGTTTTTAGGAACTTAATGGATGCAATCAGATTCACGCCACCGAATAATTTCGGATCTCGCTTCAGCAAGGCAGCAAAAACGCTGTGCATTATGGTTCGCCTGGCATTGTAGGTCTTGTTTGCTGTCTTCCGGACTTGCTTTAGATAGTCGAAGTATTTGCGCACATAAACATCATTCACATTACGAAGTAGAAAAGTCTGTGGCAACTTTTCGTGCATGTGAAAATCTTCAACCGTGGTTTTGGTAGAGATGTACTCTTTAAACGTTTTTGGTTTAACGCCTTCGATGTCAACTTTCATGTGGCCAACATATTCGATTGCTTGCGCTACTGTGAAGGCGCGGTAATCGAATTTTAAAACGGGTGGAGCTTGCTGAATGGTTTCGGTGTGGTAATCATCGTGTAGTAATTCGTTGATCTCTCTGATTACCTCATCCGCAAATTTTATTCTCAGCTTTGCACTGTCAATTTGCTTCAGTTCTTTTTTATAAAGTCGCTTGCGAATAAGCTTCTCGTTGAAGTGATCGGTAGTGTAATAGATGATGTACCAATCGTCTTTTAAATTGTAGTCAACAGGATGAATTAAACGGGCTTTACGGTATATAAAACCGTGTCGTGATTTGAATACTTTGCGTGATATTTTGTCGCTACTAACTGCCACGTCTATGTGCCACGGAGCATTTTCGGTTAAAAAATCGGCCTTTTCAGTGCTGAAAAGGCCGTTTATATTGTCGGGGTGGCCAGATTCGAAGTATTTTTGGGCAGGGTTAAAGTTCGATTTCAAACCAAATTTGCGGCTTTTGCCTTTGCGTAATTTGGCAACTACCAATTTTTTGAAGTCGCTATCTGCCACTGCCCAGTCCTTCATATTGTCAGTCTCCTTAGTTCTTCAGAGAGCAATTTGATAATCTTAACAATGATCTTGTTTTCGTTCGTGTTTGAGTTAAAAGCACCAACAGATCCTTTACAATTAAACACCGCCCCATTGACGTTTAAGACTGCATCGGTAAGAGTTATATCCATACGCATAATACGTCCCAAGCCTACGGTTTCATTTCCTTTTAAATCGATTTTTAAAATTCCATCAATCCCATTTTCAGCATATATTTTCTTCACGTCATCTTCTGTGTATGTCTTAACAGGTGGAAACAAATCGACACTATTAACCATTGGCGCAATTCCGTACAACTCAGCCAATATTTTTTCATTGTCTTTTGCATCGTTTACACCGGTGTAAACAATAATCTTTTTGTAAGGCCGCGACTTATAATCTTTGTTAATGAATACCGTTGCTTCAGCATCTTTCATTTTCGTTTTAATGGTCTTTTGCGCATAACAGATGTTCATTGTAATGGCCAATACTAATAGGGTTAATTTCATAAGGCAGAATTTATTTTTTTAAGTGTAAGAAACCATTCATTAAGAGTTGCTGGAGTTCCATCTAATTGTATGGTGACAGAAATTTTCTTTTGACTTTGATAATACGTTAAAGGTTCTGTTAACATTGATGGGTTTTGTTTGTAGTTATAGAGATCAGATAAACTCAAATGAAAAACTTTCGCAATAATCTCCAGTTTAGGAGTAGGTATTTTATGTTGTTTTTCCCATCGAATGATCGTGGACTTATCAACAGATAGCTCATCTGCTAAATTTTCTTGGGTCAAGCCCTTGTCCTCCCTTAATCTCCTTACTAATTCTCCCCATTCCATAATAATGCAATAAATTGTTGTAAAAATATCTCATTGATAATGAACCGGTTATAACATATTTAAACCTAAAGGTTCTGTTTTATAGGAATATAAGTTGCATGTATGCAATATTTCTGCCATGTTTGGGAATCAATTCACAAACACATGGCTAATGGCAACTGAAAAATTCAAATACAACATTAACCACCAGATCAGCTTAATGCCTAGGCATATCAGCATTGATTCACTGGTAAAGATTTTATCTAACGAGCATAAAATTACCCGCGATACTTTCTACCGCGATCGCAACTTAACACTAGACGACTCTTTCAGCATCCCTTCCGATCGCATGGACATTTATGCAGCGTTATTCAACTGCACCGTTGACGAACTCAAAAACTACACAACAAAAAAGATAAAACCATTAGCAGATCGCAAGCTTACCAAAACACAAAAAACAATTGTGAAGGCCGGTAAGATGGTGAAGGGCACAGTAAAATTATTGTTGCTCGCTGCACTGCTTTCATCATGCGTTAGCTATGCCGGTTTAGGCAAGTGCCCAACCATGAAGACAACTCCAATGCATCGCACACGATGAAAGGCAGCAATTCAAATTTTAATCACGCAAGTGATGCGAAGCGTGCCATCATGATTATTGACGGAACTGACTTTGTTGCAAAGAAAATATTCCTCCTTCAGCGTGAATTAAAAATTCTTAACGGATGGATGAAAGTAATGATTGATAGTTATGGAACGATGATCAACCCAGAAGAGTGGAGCGACTCTAAGCAAGCTCTTACAGGTGCAGCAGATCTATTGACCGATGCCATTGTACAAAATGCCCAACTTTTAAAACAACTAAAAGATGAACCAGTCACAGTACAAAGAACTCAGCTTCCAAGCACTCTGCAATAAACGTGCAGCGTGGAATTTTAGAATCATCTACCAATTCAATTGTGAATTGCGCAAAGTGTACGGGTTGGAAATGAGTAGGCTTTACCTCAATTGATATGCACTTAGAGCAATCATTACGGCAACGAATTTCTTTCCTGGAAGGCAGAATAAAAGAAGCCGACAATGTTTTGAAAAACAGATCGGCACACAGTAGAGAAAATGTGAGAGCGTGGCGAGTGCTAAAAAATAAATTCACTGAAGAGCTTCCAAAACTTCAACATAAACTAAACACCTATTACCCACAAAATGAAAAACAAGATCATTGAAACGCTAATCGGCTTTATTGTTCTCGCTTTATTAATAATGCTTGCAGCCTTTGTTCTGCACATTCAACAGCTTAATCATTAATTTATGAAAACCATTATCCTTATTCTTTTTGTGCTACTGCTTTGTTCTTGCAGCCGTGGCAATTGGTATTGGAGCGAAACCCGCCACAGTGGTATTGAGAAGTATCACACGCTTAAACCAGGGTGGCCACGAAATAGCGGATGTACAACGTACTACAGCAATCGGCCAATAAAGGAAAGCACACTGCGCAAATATTTTATGTATCGTCAATCAAAAAAATATTAACAACATGGCTGTGAAAAGAAGTATCGGAATACAGTTATGCCACCATTTAGAAAATAATTCGTGGTCTCAAACGGTGGTTCACTGTTCAATGTATACAGGCAACTTCGGAAACTCTTTTCCTGTATCACGATCAACAATAACCGAGGAAGATGCTAAAACAATTATTTCAGAATTGAAATTGAAAAATGATTTGAAAACTGACAAAATAGAACGGTTCTGCACCTCCAATGTTTGCAAGGTTAACAAATTTGAAATGGATGCAATCAAAAAAATGAGAGAAAAACAATTGGATACAATTAAAACAGATACACAATCTTAAACCTTAAAACTATGCTATCAATTCCACTTAATGCACGACCGTCACAAATCATTATTCAACCTGTAGCCAATGGCTGGGTGGTTATTATGCCATCTACTAACAACGACATGGAATCTATTCAAAATCAGTTTGACCAGATGTTGCCCTCACTGAAAGGCATTGTAGACAACCTGCGAGGTGATGATAATGAAACGGATAGAATAATTCGCGATGCTGAGCGTGATATGAACAGAGAAAAGAAACGTGCAGAAAAAGCACCGCTTATTCCCGATAAATCAATGTTGATTTTCGACACGTTCGAAAAGGTACTGGCACACTTGCAACAAACTGTACTCGAATAATTTTTTAACCCCTATACAACTATGAAAACAAAATCAGTGCATTACAGCAAAGTGTTTAACCTCGGTGATTATCAAAACGAAAAGATTGGTGTCGACATTGAAATTGAGGAAGGCGACCAGGTGCAAAACGTAATTGATAAAGCAAAAGACTTCGTTGAGAATCAACATCAACTCGCAAAGCAAAAGCAATCGTATTTGCAAATGTGTTAGCGTTTAAGCAATCCGGATGATTATACCGGTACTCAATTAAAAATTGCTAAAGGATTTAAAGAGAATTACGAAGAGATGCTTACCAACACTCCGAAACTTCTCAGTTAATCCGAAGCCCAATGAAAGATTTCATCCGCTACACTTTTACATGGTCATTCTTCGCATTGCACCTTGTGGGTGTAGCGATATTTGGAGTCATCGCCTGTGCGTGTCTGTTGTCAGAATCAACAGTAATGTTGGTCTTGTTTTTAACAATGTACACGCTATTTTTTGCAGGTTCTTTTATTGGCTCTTACATAAAATTCATTCGATACCGCGACTTTAAAAAAGTAGAACCATGAGTTGGAAACATCAATACAAAATTGACGGAGTCTATCAGGATGTAGACACGAAAGAACTATACGTTCCGATTGATGTTGCTAACTATTTATTTTTTGACGATGCAGAGTTTTGCGAGTACACCGAAAACCCGTTGGTGATTTACCGTCACCTCGATATGGCAGTGAAGGAGCATAAGCGATACGCCATCACACTAGAGAAATTCAGAACCAAATTTTTAAAAGTTTAATCATGGGAGCATTATCATTCAAAAAACGATTTATACCAAACCTCAAAGCAGGTTTGCGCAAAGAGAAAGAAGGTAAGCGTGGTAGCATACGCAACTTTAGAAAACGTCCGTTGAAGGTTGGCAAACCTGTTTACCTGTACTATGCGCAGAGAACAAAACAGTGCAAATACATTGGTGAAGATGTTATTAAATCAGTTCAGGTAATTACGATCGCTGAAACAGGAATTACCATTTACGACCTTGTTAAAGGCACACCTGGTATCGATGCAGTTTATAAGCTATCAAAGATTATTGATACAAAGCAACGTCTAAACAAATTTGCGCGATTGGACGGCTTCACAGATTTTGAAGATATGAAATCATTCTGGAAAGCTACACACAAAAAGAAAGGCAATCCATTCCCTTACACTGGCAACTTTTATCAATGGTAATATGACAAAAAAACGAGCGAAGAAAAAGAATATTTTCAGCGAACCTACTGCGCTGGATGTTTTAGAAGCATTTGTATTGGTTGGCAGAACGCTAAGCAAGAAAGGTGTACTGCCACCATTTCCATCATTAGTTGGTGTGGTTGAAGAAGTTAAAAATTGTACATGCACTGCGCAAGACTTGCAACCGAAAGGCGAATGCATTTGCACACCAATACCTGTGCGCAAAGAACCAAAAGTTGTTTGCTGTATCGGTTGCACGTATCCGGATTGTTACTGCCAAAAATAACTCTAAAACTCTAAAATTAATTTATGAACATCACAACTGAGGTCAACATTATTGTGCAAGGCATAGACGAAATGTCATTTGAATTTTCTGATAGATTAAATGAACACCTAAGCTCATTAGCGAATACCATTGAGGTAAATGATAAAACCATTTCTATCAATTTTACTACAGATTCCAACGGTCGGCAGACTGCAAACATCACTTATCAATTGAACAAATCATAGTAATGCAGTGGGTACTCTCATATCTAAAAAGCCAACTGCGCAGGGAAAAGATGTTCGGCACTAAGCATAAACCTTTGCAGGGTGATAAACTCTACAAAGCCAGTGCAACCTTTAGTGAAGAGCGAATTCCACAATTGAAGAAAGCAATTGAACTTTTAGAATCAACACCTGCGCAACCAGCTCCACCACCCACACCCAAAGCAAAGCCCGAAAACAAAACGATCATCAACCAACTTAATCTATTCAAATGAAAGTAACGATTAAAGAATTAATGACTGAAGAAGAAATTGAGTCATTACCAAGATGGGTAGACATTAATATCGATGAAGAACTTAGGTATATAAAGTTGGAGCAATTAAGAATACTGTGGCTGTTTATAGGTACTCCTGATACTAAGAAGAAAGTTATTCCTGTTGGTAGCTTGATCACAATGATATGGGAAGAACTTTTAAAAAGGGCAGAAGAACAAAATTTAGAAATATTTTAATTCTATACCATGCAACTCAAATACATCTACACAAAAACGAAATTTAACGGCCATCAAACCATGATCCTTGCGCAGAATATTCCGAACTGGTTTGAACGGCATTTTCTAGCCCGTGATACCGAATACAAAACATACGTAGGGCACAGAACAAAATGGTCTGAACGTAACCACGGTAACCTTACACCGGTAACACCGGCCATTGCAAAGAAGCTTGAAGCCATTGAAAACGGCATCATCGAAGAGCGTACACTAAATGCGCAAAAGGGTAGAACGATGAACAGCAAAGCAATTCATTGATGATCTCACGCGATCAAATAAAAGCCTCATCACTGGATTTCATTCGCGCACAGTCAAACTTTGCGAATGTAATTCAGGAAATGGAAGCTGAGCTTAAACGAATGCGTGATAATGATCGCGTACCGCAAGATGTGATCAACAAAAAAGATGATCAGATAGAAACCCTTATTGCCTATAACAACAAGATCGATGATTTATTTAACCTCTATAAACTGGCCACGCTTAACCTTCAGGTAGAATTGATGGCCACCAATGAACTATTGTGGCAAGCTTTAAAAAGTAACGACAGTGCATTCACCGTGTTAATGCACCATATAAAACCTAAGCGCAACCCATTAGAGAACACGCAACATGAAGCTTGATCGCAAAAAGAAAGAAGAGAGTACGAAAGATGTAAACATAAACCTTGAAACGGGTGATGTAACTCCAATTGTACCCGAAGCATGGAACCCCAAAAAAGCAATTGATTTTGAAAAGTGTAAGGCACTCGCAAAAAAGCTGATCGATGATGCCATAAATATTATTGATGAACAAACCGTTTTAACCGTTGCGCATTCGCTGGCAGTATTTGGCGAAAAAGGACGCCCTATTTTTGAAAGCATTAGTGTACATCAAACCGAATATGGTTCTGACTTATTAAAAGAATTTTTCGACAAGGCTTTACGAACAGCAAAGTTTAAATATCCAACAAAGTTTTTTAACGTATGCGCCCAATACGGAATTGAAGTAATTACAAGCGAAGATGATTACGAATATTTATTGATCGAGGGAAAGAAACCGGTTCGGTTTACTGATAAGATGGATGAAGAGCAAATGCGTTGTGTTATTGATTTCGGATTTATGGAGTATCGCAACCAATATTATTTTGCTGAAATAGATCGGGAGAATAAACGCATTACGCTAACACCAAAAAGTAAATTCACTATTCGCGTTCTCTACCACATCCACCGGGGCAAAAATAACAAACGCGTTATCGTGCTGAAAAACAACCGTAGCGAACAAATCATCATGGAAATTGAAACGAAGGAAATCAATTCGCTTAACTCGTTTAAAAGTCTTACTGAAGGTGTAGGGTATTATGTTTTAGAGCCATCGTTTAAAGAACCTGAATTGCAACGGGTGAAGAATAAAATTTTCAGTGAAGAGAAAGCATCAAAGCAACTTGAAATATTGGGTTGGAACAAAAATAATTTCTTCGCTTTCTGCAATGGCATTTACCATGTGCCCAACAAACAATTTTACGCGGTTGATGAATATGGAATTGTAAGCCTTGAGAAAGTGCATTACCACATACCGTTTCACCCTGGTAGCGATGAATACTCTTCCATTAACGAAAAGAAAATGTTTTTTGAGCAAAAGGAGGTAACGTTTAAAGCATGGAGCAAACTATATGTTGAAGCATTCGGCAATGTGGGTGCCACTGTGCTAACGTTTACCGTGGCCACCATCTTTAGCGATTTTATTTTCGCGGTGAAAAACAACTTTCCAATGTTGTTTCTGTATGGCGAAGGCGGATCCGGAAAGGGAACGGTGTGCGAGTTTTGCCAATACCTGTTCGGCCATCCACAACCGCCTTTAAAGCTTACCGAGAAAGCCAACACCGATAAGGCACGTGTGCGCAAGTTTGCATCGTACAGCAACGTGCCTGTTCGTATAGAAGAGTTTAGCAATAGCATCGACATGGCCGGTACAAAAACGCTAACAAACCTATTTGATCGCTTTGGTTACGAACGCTCAAGTATGGAGACACGATACGGCACTGAGACGGTTCCCATTCGCAGTACGGTAATGATTACCGGTAACGAATACCCGGCCGATGATCCATTAATGCAACGGATGATCTTACAAGACAGTGACCGCAATAGTTACAACGATAGTGAGGTAAAGGCTTTCCGTGGTTTGCAGGGCTTGAATGCTGCCGGCATTACATCGGTATTGATCGAAATACTAAACCACCGGCCTCATGTAGAAAAAACGTGGCGGGCTGCATACGAAAAAGAATATGACGCAATGCGCACAGAGTGTAAGGAAATGGATGTGCCGAGCAGAATGATTGAGAACTATGCCGTGTTGTTGGGCACATACAAGTGCATGGAAGATGCCGGACTTGCGTGGCCTATGTCATTTGATGATTTGCTCAAACATTGTGTAAGCAGTTTAACCAATCAATCAGAGAAGAAGAGCACCGGTGCAGTGGTTCAGAAGTTTTGGGATATTGTTTTGTCACTTGCCAGCAAACGGAGCATTCACGAAGGGAAAGAATTTTTAATGGATGGATCAAGTCTCTTCGTTCGGTTTAAAGAATTGCATACGCTTTACATGGAAGAACATTTGCGCATTTTCCGTTCACCTGGTCTACTCTCTAACACGCTTCAGCAAAAATTAAAGATAAGCGCCCCGTACAAAGGCTACCATAATGCAAAACGATTTGGCAAGGTGAACACAAGTTGTTTTGAGTTCGACTATGAGAAGTTGAATATTGATTTGATGTACATCATCAATAAAGCCCGGGAGTACAAGAAAGAAGAACTACTGGAATCACATGCTGAAATAGAAGCTCGTGAAGCTGAAGAAGAACGAGCAAAGATGCAACGTGCCAATGAGATTAATCAGCAAAGTGTAGCGGCACAGAAGGATGATGATATACCAGATTTTTAAATTATGAAAACAGAAAAGATTTCGAAGAGACATAAAATACTTTGCCATGTGAAGCAACTTTATTGGTCATACATAAAGGATTTAAATGGAGCAAGTATTTAGAAAAAAGTATAGCGGTTGTTGGCAGCAGGTTGCGAGTAATCAATCTGTCGGCTTACACCGAACTAAGGCGGTGGCTTGCGCTGTGAGAATGGGGTTTGAGCAGGGCGGCCTTGGAGCGTTTTGGTGGCAATCGCAACCCGTGGGTAAACGAGCAATTGCTGCCAATGGACATTGCTATGAACAGTTGGCGGCTTCCAATGAACTACATGAGCCAAAGTGTATTGCAGCCTTTGGAATGTGGGCGGAACGTGTGGGCTGCTTTACTCTTTGAGCGTTGAAACCAGAACTAAATAAAATGAAACATGAAAGTCGGAGGATTATTTGAAGGGATAGGAGGTTTTCCACTTGCTGCTATCTTAACTGGTAACACTCCGGTTTGGTCGAACGAAATAGACCCGTGGTGTTGTTCAAAACTTAGAAAGAATTTTACACATAGAATAATTGAAGATGATATTAGGAACATCGGAAAACAAAACCTTGAACCAGTTGACATTATCACTGGGGGATTCCCATGCCAGCCCTTCAGCGTTGCCGGCAAACGTAAAGGCAAAGAGGATGTTAGGCATCTCTGGCCGGAAAACTTTAGAATTATTAAAGAGCTCAGGCCGAAAATATTCTTTGGCGAAAACGTTACTGGAATCATTGGAATGGCACTCGAAGAAGTTCTATCTGATTTGGAAAGTGCGGGTTATGAAACCGAACCATTTATTGTGCCAGCTTGCGCTGTCGGGGCCATGCACCAACGAAACAGAGTTTGGATTGTGGCTTACTCCAACAGCATCGGATGGCAAGATGAGCAAAAACAAAACGGACAGTTGCTATGTGACCGAATCAGGAACGGTAAGACTCAGAAACAAACAGGGAGGCTCATCAAACGCGGGGCTGTCGAACATGGTACAATTTTATCCTACACCGAAAACATCGGACGGAAACAGTCCGGGCATTCACGGAACGGGTGGACAAGATTTGAGAACAGTAGTAGCAATGATGGAGGGACTCTATCCAACGCCAATGGCTTCGGATGGGAAGACTGGTTACATGGGGAAAAATCGGAATGGGCGACAGGAAAACTTAGAGACAGTTATACGCAATTCGATTGGAGAACATACTGGGAAGTTGAACCCACAGTGGGTAGAGTGGCTAATGGGGTATCCTCCAGGGTGGACAGAATAAAGGGATTAGGTAATGCAATTGACCCCCGTGTTGCTATCGAATTTTTCAGGGCTATTAACAAAACTTTGGATGTGCGGTAGGTCTTTGCGCGGTTTTGTTAAGTTCCCTGCTTACTGCCGCCAATTGTTTATAGCTGTTGTTCTAAGCAGTGTCCCGACCGAAGCGTGGGCAGACCCGCAGCGCGATGGGGCATGTGCGGAAGTCCTCTGAGGGGCGGGGCTGATTGTGGCGGGAGTGGCATTGCTTAGAACAATCAGGTATACGCAACCAATCCGTTTGTAATCGGATAAACCCATAATTCGGCCAAATTTCAAAGGTGTGCATTTTTGTACACCTTTTTTCGTGTCTAAACCTCCCTACACCTCCCTACATAATAGCCCGTTTTTGGTCGTTTTTATGGCTATTCCCTACAACGGGTTTATAAATAAAAAAAATGAAAGTGCGTTTCCAGCGTTTTTACACTTGCAAACGCAATGCGCAATGTGGTTTTCAAAAGTATTCTTTTTGTCTCCCAACATCACCCTACACCATACAAGTGCCTTTACAGTATAGAAAATCTATTTTTTTTAAAGAAAATCATAGATTATATGTAGGGAGGTGTAGGGAGGTGTGTGGTGATGTTGGGAAGCTCAAATGTTGGGAAGCACTTTTACAGATATAGCCATATTTCGACCTAAAGTTGATGGAAACAAAAAAAGGGGCGTAAACCCCTAAAAAATGCACTTGAATGAGATAAATTCACTTATAAGTTAAGTTCCAATCTTTTTTCCTAGTTTCTGCTCAAGCATGTAAACTTCTATTGGAAGCAACGCCCCTGCACGTTTTGGCACACCCATTTTTTCAAGCTGTTTAGTGATCCATCTACGATCGTGTCCGTAGTGTTCAGCGAACCATTTTCGAGTTTGTTTTATGTGCATCGTGGCAGATAGTGAGTGATTTCTTACCCTGCAAAAAGTGCCTTAAAGTACATAAAAGTGCATAGATGTGCAACAAAGTACACATGTGCATGATAGTACACAGTTAGGTGCGTACACTTGCTCAACAATAACGCACGCAAACGCTTTGAAACTTTGAGCACCATTGTAAAATTCGGTATCGCGGCAGCGGCAATAGGACTCGCTTATATGGGTTACGATTATGCCCGAAAGGTCAGTTCACGATTCAACTTCGAAATTGTAGGCTATAAAAAGCCAAAGATTAGCGGTTGGAACCTGACAATTCCTTTGGTCATCCGCTTTACGAACCCAACGCCAATCCAAATTGCCGCTGATCGCGTGCTCGCTGACATTTTCATTAAGAAAGCTGGCCAATGGGTTGCGGCTGCACGAATAGACCAGGCAGTTAAAGTACCATCAGGCAAAACCGATCAGGAAGTTTATCCGGTGCTTAACCTTGCCAGCATATTCGGGGGCAACATCTTAAACACGCTAACATCATTTTTGCAGAATGCGCAAACTCGCACGCTCGATATACGCGCAGACGTAACGGTGCAGATTGGCAGCATATCGCTTCCTACAAAATCATTCACCGAAACCCTTCCACTATCATGATCGCATTTGGAAGCAACAGCCTTGGACTTGTAGCGAACGGAACGCGTAGGGTAACACCTGTGCCCGCTGCATTGCTAAAGCTTGTGCCAAAGCCCGATGATCAAAACCTAACGATTAAGAAAAAAGGTGCTGACACGTTGCGCGATACTGTGCCGCTAATGCTGAGCAAGATTAAACGCACAGCATGGCAATCGAAAAAGTTAGCCGGTGTATTGAAAGGCAACACACTTGCGCAAACCTTGCGCAACGATTGGAATTTTGTGTTCAATCACATTCAATACAAGCTCGACACAAAAGGCATTGAACAGGTAAGAAGTCCGCGTAGAATGATCCACGAAGGCATTGGCGATTGCGATTGCTTCTCTGTAACCCTCGGCACATTTCTGATTAACCAGGGCATAAAAGCAAAATTGCGCATTGCGAAATATAGCAATGCGGTAAACCCCAATGAGTGGAGTCATGTGTACATCGTTGTGCCTAAGGACGGCAATGTTAAAAAGTCGCTCAGCAATAGAAGCGATTACTATGTTATCGACCCCGTTGTTCATCAATTCGATTATGAAGAGAAACCTTCAGAAGTAAAAGACTTTCCCTTAAACGGCAATATGGAATTACAATTTTTAGATGGTGTGCCATCCGCTAGCGGTATGGGATGCCCCTCACTTTGCGCAATTGGTGGCAAAAATAAAGGCAGCGATTTAGTTCGCACTTCTTATTTGGCGCAAGATGGAATACTTACCACTGAAAGATTTTTAACACTGCTATCTGTGCCTTTTCAGGTTAACACCAAAGCCGATGGATCAGTAGTGTTCAACGTTGTGAAAAAAAATGGAGAAGGTTTGTCTTTACCTCCCATTGTAGGCCCCGAGCAGCAAAAAGAAATCATTGCACAATTAGCACAAGAAGGCACACCATTGTGCAACGATGGCGTAAAACACAAATGGAATTGGGTGTTGGCATTATTGGGAGTTAGTGCAGGAGTTGTATTGCTTAGTAAAAAAGACAAAACAAAAGAGAGTTCAATAAATGGTTTAAGTGGCCGTGCGAAAGCACGAATGCGCAAAGCGTGAACTATATAAATTTTTTCAACTTAAATTTTTTCAACTATGGATTTAGCAAAAGTAAAGGAGAATGCAATAGATGGATTGGCGTTGGCACTTGGCGTGTCGGCCTCTGTTATTGTTATGGCTCTGGCAAAAGGTAAAATACCGTATTGGTTAGAACCTTTTGTGGGGATTATTCCCGGCCTCGGCCTTGCCATTTTGGTGAAGGACGAACGCGTTAAAGAATTCGGCAAAGGTTTTATTGCCGTTGGCATGATTGACGGTGCAACAAAAGTTGTATCGAAAGTTCCTGCATTATCTTCTTCAGTAGGAAAATTCCTGCCAAAAATCGAAGGGCTCGGACGTCTTGGTGAAATGCCATACACGGAAGAATCACCTTTCCTTAGCGGGTTGGGTGCAGGTACGCCAGAATTGTTTCTGTCCTAATTTCAAATTGTAAGCGTGCTATTTTTTTAAACTATTTATTAATCACTTTTTAATCTCTAATCATGAAATCTAAAATAATTTTGTTTGTTGCAATGTTCGCCTTCATTGGCTCCGTTGCTCTATCAGCCAACGCTGCATATCGTGGCGATAATGTAACCTCTGTAAAATTTGCGCTTGTTGCCGGTGTGTCTGCCGTTGCAAACAGTTCAGTTAAAGCAGGTGTGTTAGGCTTCTTTGGTAATCCTGGTCTTGACGCTTTGGCGCGTAACTCTGCACGTTTTGGAAACAAGACTCGCGAACAATCTGGAAACCTAGTAGCATACGATTATACTTTGTATGTGCGAAGGGATATTACAGTTAAGAACGGTGTATTCAGAATGATTGAAGCCGACTCTATTAAGACAAAGGGTATTAGCAACATTGATAAAAACCGTTTGCCTGAAGGTGACAACTTTGCTATTGAAAAAATTTGGATTGCAGAAGGAAACCACGCAACTACACTCGATCCTAAAAACATTACGAATTATACAAACGTAATGAGTTCGGTGCAAGCTGAATTCCGCCAGGCAGAGTTAGTAATTACACAAGACACTAAGGAGCTTCTTCGCTTACCGGTATCGTCTATTTTGGCAGGTGGAGCAAACACCACAGGCTCTAAGAAAGATGTTGCCTACAGTTTAGAAAACAACCCGGTTGTATTGATTGAAAACGTTCCGTTCGAAATCAACATCGAGTTTCCAGCGGCTCAAGGCGCGTTCTCTGCATCGGCATTAAAATTCCATGCTGAAGTAGAATTGTTTGGCAAAAAGACAGGCCGCAAGTTCGTTTAACATTTCATTTTGATAAGGTAAATACAAAAGATGCGCAACGTGTTTGCGCATCTTTTATAATCTCATTCACTCTTAACAAAAATCAAAATGGAAGAAATTCAATATAAGCCCGATGGACAATTATTTACAGTCTTAGCGGGTACAGCAATAAACACACTAAAGGAAATTGAATGCAGTGTTGACGAAAGCTACGATGAAATTGTAGGGATAGAAGCGCATGAAGTTTCAGACGGTGGTTCACCTTATTACCGTATCGGTTTCAAGGATGAAGAAAAAAGCTACTTGCCAATAGTGCATAAAAATGCAATAATGACCACGGCAGCGGTTCCGCAAAATGCAAAGATGCGTGCCATCAATGCACCGATTCGGAATAACAAAAAATTTACTGTTCAAATCTATAACGGTACCCTGTTGGCCACTGACTTAAAAGTTGAGTTAGTTTTCACATTGCGCAGAAAAGTAACGGCAACTCGCTAATCAATTTTGGCTATGCAACAAAGAAAAATTCGGATAGAAGAAATTTTGCCTTCAGATAATTGGAGTCGCACACTTACTAGTAAAGTAATTGGCATCAACATCGAAAACACCGGCTTAGGCAAAGTCTATGTTGGGTGGAACGATAAGGCCACCAAAGGCAAGGGTGTAATTCTACCAGGTGCAAGCAAGCCGTATGGTTTGGGTTGGCCGTATTTTCTTTCTGGCCAAACCATCAATCTTGATTTCGAATTGGCGGTAAACAATGAATGTTTGGTAACGATTATTTACGATAACGGTTCACACGACTGCTCAGAATAATGGGATCAATCGCACAAGGTTTAGGCACAGCAACAAAGCGCGATCACTATCGCGGCAAGTTCGTGTCATTGGTAGCATTGCAGTTGGCAATACCGGTGGCCTACGATGGCGATCGCGCTAATGTTGATTCAGGATCTGGCACTGATTTGATTCAGTACAATTGGGACGCAAACGAAGGGTGGGTTATTACTGCCGGTAGTGGTGGTGGCGGTGCATTGCCTGCCGGTGTGGTCATTCACATAGGCGATTACGATGCTACTAGCGATAAGCTTCCGGGCGAAGTTGGTGCAGGGGCATTTGTTGGCACAGGTGCAGGTGGAAGCATTAAGAAAGGAAACCGGTGGAGAATTAATCCAGCGAGTACTACCGATGGATTGTACCCACAGTTTACCATTGCCACGGCACTGCAAGACAACCCAACACTACCAGCACATTACGATTTAAAATATTAACACAATGTTTTCATTCGAAAATTTTATTAAAGGTTCGCTTACATCCGTTCTCGGTTTGTTAATGCTGGGCTTTGCATCGTATGGATGGTATACCGATCATCTTGATAATTATGAAGGCATGGGCTTTGGCATTGCTTCATTTGCATTGCTGTTCATGCGCGATAAGTTGCCAGAATTTATAGGTAAATTTTTTAATGCCGTAATCGAAAAATTCTTTGGAGGTGGTAAACCTCCCGTTGCAATGATTTTAGTTTTGATGGCTATTGGTGTTTCATCATTCGGTCAAGATTCAGACGCTACCCTTAGTAGCTTCTCTACAACCAACGTTCTTAGAAAAACTTATACACCTACCATTGCCAACACTTTCAATCAGATGTTGATTGCCAGTAAACCAAGTTTGTTAGGCAGCTACGCAAACCCTACTTGGATTTCAAGTTTAAACTATACCAAAATTACAGGGCTTAGTGGCTCAAATGGAATAACATTTTCAGGAGGTATCTACAGTTTAGGAGGAGCCTTGACAAGTAACACTACAATATCAGGCTCTTCTTTTAACTTATCACTCACTAATAATGCCTGGACTTTTGGGACACGTACAGGGGGTACAGTTGGATCGCCTTCTCTTTCAGTCGGTGTAAATAATTTAGCGAGCGGACAATATTCTTTTGCACAGGGGCAAATCGTAACGGCAAGCGGATTTTGGGCATTTGGTGGCGGAACACAAAGTACGGCTAGTGGGTTGGCTTGTATAGCTTACGGTAGCGAGGCAACCGCGAGTGGTGTCTACTCTCAAGCTTTTGGCGATAAAACGTTAGCAAGTAATTCGGCCACTTATGCCTCCGGGGAAGGGTTTTTTAGCAAGCCTATTACATCTTCTGGGGTTGTAGCTTTTAATCATTCAAAAAATACAACACTGCAAACAACGGGACACGGTGCTCTAGCGGCTTATTCCGCAATACTTGGTGGAACAAATCATAACATTCCTAGCACCTCAATAAGTTCTGTTATTATAGGAGGGGATGAAATAAAAGTTTCCGCTTCCGTTTTAAATACTGTACACCTACCTAAAGTTCGCATAGGTTTAGGAAACTCCGCTACGCTTACCACAAACAACGCAAACACCGATGTACTAACAAGAAACACTACTACAGGTGAAATAGAAATACGTGCATCATCTTCGCTTGGCGGTGGTGGTGGCATTACAAACACGGCTGCAAACAATGAAATACCCAAAAGCGATGGAACTAATATTGTGCCGAGTGGAATAGAATCAACTACACACGGTAATCTTAATCTAGGATTGGCAGCAACGGCAGGTCCTATCAGATCAATAACAGTAAATGGTTCATCTTCAAATATTGATTTAACTTTAACTTCAAAATCGAATGGTTCTGTCCAAATTGCAAACTCAACTAATATTTTAGAATTAAGTAGTAGTTATCAAACAAGATTTGGTGCTTCAAATTATGATATAGGTACAAGTTCATTTACCCCTGGAGTTCAAAGAATTTTTAATGCTATGGGTACTTCGCCTAACATTTCATTTTATTTTAATGCAAAAGGAACAACGGGGCAAGTAGTTCATACTGTTAATGGTGTTACTCAAACAATTTACAGCCCATCTTCAGAAACTTTAGCAATACAGTCATCTGGTAATTTCAACTTAAATGCATATTCAAGCACATCTAATATTTCACCTAACGGTTATAATTTTAATATTTTTGGTGGTTCGGCATATACCGCATCAGGCGATGGAAATGGTGGAAATGTTAGTATAGAATCTGGCCAACGAAGAATTGCAGGAATAGGTATTGATGGAAATATCAACTTAAATTGTAACTCTGGATTTATATCGTTAACCCAATCCCTTGCAAACGATGATGCCCTTACACAAATACTTGTTCGCGATCCTGCCACAGGTTATTTAAAATACAGAAGCGCGGCTTCATTAGGCGGTGGTGGTGGCGTTACTTCCGTTTCTTCAGGCAATCTTTCACCGTTGTTTACCGCCAACGTTGCAACCCCAACCACAACCCCGGCACTTAGTTTTACGGCTGTTAATCAAACTGCAAATTTAGTCTACGTATCACCTGCATCAGGAGGCGCAGCTGCACCAACCTTTAGAAGCTTAGTTAATACTGATATTGCAAACGCATTGGGCGGTGCGCGCACAGTTACTGGCTCAGGCGGAAGCACAAGCCAAACGGATAACTTAACACTAATCTATTTTAACAGCGCATCAAACATAACTTTCACGATCAACCAGTTAACGCCAGGCTCGCGCATTGAGATGATTAACAAGGGCGTTGGTATCGTTACTTTTTTAAATGGATCGGGCGTAACATTTAGCGGTGCATCTACTTTACTTTTCGATGAATCGGCAAGTCTAATTTATGAAACAGCCACCGTGCCGCTTATCAGAACGGGCGGTTCAATTCCTTTTGCAGATGCTACCAATGCAGGGATAACAAAACTATACACATCTACAGGGTCGAGCACCGATGGTACTATGGATAGAAATTCCATTACCAATGCCTTAGCCTTAAAACAAAATGCGTTAACGGTTTTGGCCAATGCCACCAATGCAAACTTTACCGCAACTGTAAATTCAATTATTAAACTTCCTAATGCAATACTTTCGGCTGATAGAACCATTACTATGCCAGCCGGTGCAAGCGGAAACACCATTGAAATTTATAATCGCGAAACGGCTTTTAACTGGAATCTTGCCGGAAGCCCAATTTACTTATCAGACGAAACAACGGTGGTAACATCGCTTTTCGCAAATACCTACTATTCAATTATTTTTTTAGATGGCAAATGGCAGGTTAAAAACTAATGGCATTGAATCAAAACATATCGCGAAGAAGAAAGATACCATCTGTAAAAGAGAATAATATTTCTTTGCAGTCAGGTTTTTTGGGTGGAGAATATAGCATAGATGGCAAAAACCATAACATTAAGCCTCTGGTTAAATCTATTGCCATTACGGGCACATTGCAAGAAGGGCAGGTGTTAACCATTGTAGTTTCGGGCATAAACAATTCTAAAAAAGAAATCTCTACCAACTCTCTCAATGTTTATCGTGCCTTAAGCAAACAAGATTTAGTACCTGTTTTTGTTAGCGCACCGGTTGGCTCTATAGCCTACCAAGGTGCAGATAATTCAAGATTTTCAATTACCTACACGTACACTTGCCAAACGTCTGACGTGGGGAAATACTTAAAATTTAGCCCTGTTGTAAACCTGAATACAACCGTTAATATTTTTAACGAAGTTGTTTTTAGCGATTACACTAACGCGATTGTAATTGCACCTAGTGCGCTAGACGTTTACAATCATAGGCGTTTACAAATCGAAACCATTACGGTTGATGGATCATCAGAAGGATGGAGCGGGTGGAGCGAAGTAGCCAACGGAAATGCCGTGGTAAAAGGAACTACTTCACCGCGATTAAACCTAAATGGTGGCTCGCTTACAAAATCTTCCTTCATGGATTTTTTACGTGCTAATGCCGAATCTCTTTCGATTAGCAAAGGCACAATAGGCGAAGTAATGGAATTTTGTTTTGTGGTTAATTTTCCATCGTTAGCGGGAGTTAACCAAACCATATTAGGCGTAAGCGGTACATCGTCTGCTTATGTAAGAATAGGCACTACCGATAATTACCAAATTTCAGGGGTAACACCTGGTGTTAGTCCTGTGGTTAATACGTGGAACATTGTGCGCATTCGTTTGGATGGCGCAAGTTCTTTTATTCAAATAAACAACGGAAGCAAAACTACTTTCAACTCGGGGGCAGTTTCCTGGGCTGCATCGGTTACGTCTATGTTTTTTGGATCTTCGAATGCAGCATCGAATTATGCAACAATGAAGCTTCGTTTTTTCGGAAACGTATTATCGGCTTTAGACGATGCTAACCCAACGCCAACTACAAGTCCTTGGGGGCTTGCTTACACGAAGTTGAACACTGACTATATGGGAGTATGATAAAAAGAATAATACTACTTTTATTAGTTGCCTTTTCTTCATACGGGCAAATTGTACGGAAGATAGGGTACGCAAACGCAAGCGATGTTGCGCTCCATCCTCAAATGAGTGTGGGCGATTACATGGTTAAAAATCGCGTTCATGCAAGCGGAAACATTCAACGGTTTTATATTGATCAAACAGAGATATTAAACACTACTGTAAGTAATAGTAGTGGAGATGCTTTATTTACTTGTACAGCACATGGTAAGGCGAATGGTTTACCAGTAGGCGTAAAACTTTCTCGTTACTACAATGGTAGATATAAACTTGCAAGTGTAACAGCCAATACCTTTAAGCTCACAAAACTAGACGGTACGACATTAGCATTTTCAGGTGTTGACGATAGCGCAATGCGTTGGTATGAATTGTTTCTATCGCACGATGAAAAAAACTTCTCGTTAGGTGTTGCTTCGCATGGAAAGGCTTGTCGTGATAAGTGGTTAATATCTTCCAACCTTGCCGACTTTGATACCTCACCCGCTTATAAGAATCACAACGCTGACGGAACGCTACGTAAAGAGCATGGCAACGTAGATAACTACACGGGCGTAATTGGTAATAGATTATGGTTGATATTCGAAAATCAAGTTGCAGCGATAACAAATAGCGGTGGTGACGCTTTGGCAACATTAACAGCACACGGGTTACCGAGTGGGTATGTAATGCTAAAGAAAACAGGAGGCAGCTACGCAACCAACCTAAAAGATAATTACTGGTTCTTGGAAGTTGTAAATGCTAACACGTTTAAGTTTAGAAGTAGCACCACAGGTACATACATGCCTTACATTGCGAATGAGAACGTTACTTTCTCTATCACAATTGATGCATCAAAGATGGGCGATGTTGATGTAAAAGGAAACTCATCAAACATTGTTTTAATCACCAACACAGACGGGCAAGCAATATTTAGAAAGAGTTGGGAGTCTGTTACTTCTTATGGTTTTGAAATGTGGGGAGGTATGAAGTACTGGCGCATGACTGGCGAGTACGACATAACTAACAAAACGGGTAATGTAAATTATCAGGGCAATGATATTGAGAAGAAATATTACGATGATCTTTTTGGTATAGAGTTTCAGTTCTTTAACAAGATCACAAACAATCCTATTCTAAATATTGGTGACGGAGCGAACTTTGTTCAGGTAGATCACATTCGTGTTAACGGTGGCCATGAAGGATTTGCGGGTATAATGGCAAAGACTGATAACTATCCCGGCTTAGATGCTGGCATAATGGAAGTAACACTACACTCATGCGTTGTAACTGATACACATGGTGAAGGTGCTTACATTGGTTATTCAGTTGCTAACACTTCAGGACTTCCACAGATACAACACTCTGTTAAGTTGATAATGTATAACATGCTGTTCCTAAGAGCAGGGGTAGAGATATTACAAGCTGGACAGCTTTATGAAGGTTCAAGAATTTCAAATTGTGTATTTTATGGAGCAAGTTTAACACGACACGCACCATTTTTTCTAGCCCAATCAAGTGGTGCTCAGGTAAAGGGTAGAATCGGAGACGTTATAATCAGCTATTGTATTTTTATTGGCTCAGGTATTCAGTCATTCACGTCCCAAACGGATAGGGCTGACGAAGTTAATACTTTATCAAAACCAGTACAGTTTTTAAACTGCGCCTTCTTTGATTCTTGCGGACGATTGACATACTATAATTTAGGTGCTAACGCGGGAGATACGCCTTTAAGATTGGATAACGTTTATGTAAAGAGAGTTTCGGTATATGATAATTTACGAAATGAGTCATCTCTTTCCACTACAGGCTCGATTTACGAAACCGATGTTTTAGCACCTTTAGATTTGAACGGGGTTCACTTTGACACTGGTATGTCTGGCATCCCGTTACTTGTTAACGCTGCCAACGGTTTTCAAAAGTTTCATTATATAGTAACCGAAAATGTTCCTGATATTGAATTTGAAGCACACGGGTTTGAAGGTGTAAACGTGAAAGATCAGTTCTACTGGTTTAGAAATTACAACCCGACCCATCCACTCTACCCAAGTGCGCAAATTGTTCGAGGTATAGGAGAATACTTGCCACATGAAGGTAAGTACTTTAAAACAATCACCGCGCATACTTCCAACCTTGCACCTGATTTAGATGCCACAAACTATGTGCAATTATTTTGGGATGAAAACGGTAAGCGATCAGATCAGTCAGGTTATAATGGAACAGCAGTTAGTATCAGGTGTCCAAATGATTTTAGAATAAAAGCAAACACGTTTTGGAATTTGAATAACTATGGATTGTATGAAAACATGCCTAATAATAATTATGTAAGGTATTACTGGCAATCGGCAAAAAATAATGCAGGCAGTCCGGATTTAAGCACGTTAAAAACGCATTTCAATTTTAAGAATCAACAAGAAAGTATCACCGATTTGCAAAATTTTATAGGCACAAACTACTTCGTTAGGCGTGTTGTGGTTGTAAACGGAAAAGAAAATTTTAGTCAATGGATTTTAATTTAGAACCTATATGAAAAAACTAATTTTATTTTTAATACTCATTACCAGCCTTGCCAGTGCGCAGGTTCAGTATGGTGGCCAAGTTGTAATTAAAGGCGTAACGTTTGCCTTAAATGCTGCAAATAGTTCATCGGCTAACCTTGCAGCCGGAGCAAGTTTTACGGGCACTATAACCAGCTCAACCAATAGTGAACCTAACATTCAAATTTCGGTTGCGAGTAACGAAAATATAGATATTGTTTTGCAGCAGTTTAACGATGTTGGAGGCACTCAATTAGTTTCAAGTTACCTATACCACGTATTGCCTGGCGTTGGATTGAACCAAAACTTACAACTAGTAGGCAATTTCTTTAGGGTAGTTGCCACAAATAGAGGTATTGCTACCACTACTTTATTTAGCCTACAGGTAACCACCGGTTTAATGGACGTGGGTTCACGAAATTATATCGAGCCACCACAAGGCACAGACGAAGGCATGGGAGTTCGGTTAGTGCCGCAGATAAATTGGCGTACTACATACGCCCGTGTATTGGCCTCTACGTGGGACGCAGCTTCTTGGAATAGGGTAATATTAGGAGGCGGACAAGTAAATAGTCAAAGTGCTGGTAATGGAGTAATAACAAGCGGAACAACGGTAAACGCTGAAACCATTTTACGAAGCAAAAGAAGTTTTTCCGGAAGCTTTTTATTGCGCCAACAAACTACATTATCTCAGCGAATCGCAAACCAAAACTTTATTGTAGAGTTGGTAGATGTTATTGGTGATGGCCTTGCTATTACCGTTAATAGTGCCACAAGTGTTACGGTAACTATTCCAAGCAATCCGTTCACAGCCGATAACGTAGGGCAATCAATGAACATTGGAGCGGCCACGGGCTTTACAGGTGTAACAGCCGTTCCCGGTAGATATGCCATTGCATCGGTAGCCGGAAACAACGTAACGTTTACCGTAGCCGGATGGGCAACAGGAGGTGGAAACACAGGCACATGCTCTTTGTTTGGATGGAACTACCATCAATTAATATACAATGGCACAACAGCCACAAACGTAAATTACGATGCCCAACGTAGAGGTTGGAATAGCGGTGCAACTGTGGCAACGATTAACACCACCGCAGCACCCGGCCACATGGCGGTAATGGGTAGTGATGATGGAAACGCTTATTTAAGTGATCAATTAATAGCATCAACCACAGTAGCACCGCTAACCGTAAGAGCTAGTAGAGTTACTAATATTGCGGAAGAAACTGCCGATTTATGGTTGCAAGTCAGATGTGTTAATGGAACAACCGCTCCGGCATCAACTACCACTTGGACAATAGGAACGATTAGCGTTGAAAATTATTCGGCACAAAATGTAACCGTGTCGTCACCTAAAGCAACAGGTTCAAATACACAAACACCCGTTCGAGTAGATAATACCGTTACTGTTCAAGCAACAAACTTATCAACCAACACGGCTCAGATAAATGGTGTAGCACCTACTATGGGTAGCGGTGCAAGTGCAGCCGGTACGTTACGTGTTATGACCGCAACAGACGCGGCCATTAACATACGAGGTGGAATTGCCAATGGAACGAGTACTTCTTTTCTAAATAGTGCCGCTACTACAAATGCAACACTTTTAAAAGCTTCGGCAGGAACGTTGTACAGTATCTTCGTAAACAATGCGTCAGCATCGGCAAAGTTTTTAAGAGTGTATAATTTAACAGTCGCGCCAACTGTAGGAACGTCAAGTCCTATACTAGTAGTTACTATTCCTGCAAACACAAGTTTAACCGTTCCTATCAATGCTTTAGGGCTTGCTTTTAGTACGGGAATGTCTTACGCCATAACGAATGCAGCAGCGTATTTAGATGCAACAGCCGTGGCAGCAGGAGACGTACAGGTTTTATTTTCTTGGCAATAGAAATAGTTTGAATATGAAAATTTACTCGTTTGTCATTCTCAATTTTGTTTTCTCATTATTAACTATTGTACCCATTAATTTGAATCAATCCGATATTGTTTTCTGGTTTTTCATCTTCATGAGTTTTTTACCTGAGTGGGGTTTAATAACCAACTTCGGAAATTTCAGAAAGTGGATTGGTGGTGGCCTTGAAGATGGAGATGGACAATTAAATAAGGCCGACGTTAAAGAAATGATGATGCACTATGTGGCGATATGGTTTCTACGAATTTTCATTCATAACAATTTGGTAGAGAGCCACGACCACGTGCAGGTTAGCCAGGTTAACAGTGTGCTGGCATTTGCCGGAGCGGGTAGTATTGAAATGGCAATAGTGGTATTGAAGCTTTTTAAAATTAACGAACTAAAAAAATGATCAATGCAATTTTTACTCGGTTGTGCGTTCGGATTTGTCTTTTCATTCTTTCTGATAAACTGGCTTTTACAGAAAGTGAGTCGGAACAAACAAGCCTTGCGCAAAATGATAGGCGAAGTGTATCACAAGGATTTAATGCCGGAGATATGCAGAATCGAGGGGCTTATGGATTTGGCTCAACGCGAGAACCATCACAAATACGCTACGCTGGCTTTGAAAGAAATTAAAGTATTGAAAGACAGAGTAACAAAAATTATAAAGAAGTACGAACCCTTACAATGATTAACCCTTATTAATTATGGAAACAACTGAAAAGAAAAAAACTTCGCGAAGTGTAATGCACAATCCAAAGCATTGTGCAAATCCATCTTGCGGAAAAGAATTTACGCCAAAGAATTTACGCGGCTTGTATTGTTCGCCATCGTGCAACGCTAAGGCATCTGCCATGCGCTCTGCCAATAAATTCAATGCGCTTCAGGCATCGCCTTCAACTCCTTTTGCCGGTATGGCTGGCCTTGGTGGTGTGTTTGCAATACCACCACACGCACAAATGATGATTACACATCATGAAAAAGAAGCGGCACGCTGGGAAGATAAATACAAAGAAGAGGTTAAGGATCATAAAGAAACCATTGCTGAATTAAATGCCACAAAAACACAGGCCAACGAAGAAAAAAGACCTGGAGGCTTAGAAGGTTTTGCCGAGCGAAATCCGGCATTGGCAGAAAAGTTATTGGATTTCGGAATTACAATGGCCGATAAGTTTGGCAGTAAAATGATTCCGTCTGCACCCGGTGCTCCTGCTGCACAAGTATTGGCCGGGTTAAACGGACAAGCGGGAGAAATGGTAAGAATGTTTTCAGAATGGTTACCGAAAATAAATGACCAAAGTCAGGAAGCGGTGTGGGCGTTGATCTCTGCACTAAGCAAAGAAGATGAAGAGAAAATGAATTACACCATCCAACATATTTTACAGGCATGGCGCAGATAACAGTGGAATCGGAAAAGGAAAAAGCGATGAGGCAACTTGCTGAGCTTAGCCCTAAGACACTTGCCATTTTTGCTGAGTTGGCAGAAATGCGAAAACGGAAACCGGATTTGGAAAGCAAGCTTCACAGCAATTGGTTTTTAATCAAAATAAAAATAGCGGCACTATGAACCCATACGCAATACAAGATTTACAAATGGATACGGACGGTGTTTACGGTCTTGGAAGTTTCGGAAAGCAAATAGACTGGAACACAACCCCGGTAATTAATCCCTATCCAATTAATTCGGATGGTTATTGGGATTGCAATGACTGGATGACCTGGCATAAAAAAGTTGCTGCAAAGTATGGCGTTGCCAGGGCTAATGAGGTATTTGTAATTCACTGGAATAAGCAGGGGTTTTGGGCATATGCAAATTCTGACTGTTGGATTTTTAACAAACAGTTTCGCGATTATTTTAAATCAGTTGGTCTACCGTTAGATGCACTTGCCGACTACGTTGCGAAACCGTTTGACATTGCTTCAAAGGTTTTGGATACGTCTGAAAAAGTAGTTGATTCTGCGAGTAAAGTTATTGTTAACGCTGGCGATTCAGCGGTTAGTACATCAAAGGTATTAAAGGTTCTTATACCGGTTGGTGTAACTGCGATCGTGTTAGGCGCTGGATATTTTGTTTATAAAAACTACCTGAAGGGTAACAAAAAAATAAAGGTTGCAGGAACGGAACTTGGAACCATTACCAGAAAATCAAAACGTAAAAAATAATTCACTTTTTAATCTAACAACATGGCAACAAAAAAGAAACAAGCAAGCTCTATTGAAGGACTTGTAGTACTGAGAAGCAAATGTGCTGACAGTGAGAACAAAAGCATTGGCCTTTCCATTGCAAAGCAAGATGCTCAAGATATTGATCTTGAAGTATTGATTAATGAAGCAGATGATGAACTTAAGGTTGATCAACTGTATAAGGCCATCATTACCAAAGGCAAAGGCGAAGGATTAAACTTTAAGGTAATGCACCTTAACGAAGTTGATCTCGGTCGCTACGATGAGCGCATGGTTATTAAAGGCGATATTTCCGGCCACCTTAACCTTAACATCATCCCCGAACAAGATGAATTTTTCTTCGAAGGAAAAGACTATTGTATTTCATTCGATGAAGTGATTGACGAGGAAGAGGTAGTGACTGTAAAGACGCCTATCAAAAAAGCTAAAAAGAAATCTGCACCAAAAAAGGTGGTCAAGAAATCCGAACCGAAAAAGG
>JANODK010000308.1:0-15753 GCA_031412655.1 Chryseolinea sp. | reverse complement strand
GCTTCTAACCGCACACCCGACATACCTACCGGTTCTTTAATACCTTCTTCGTAATCCACCATATAGTCTTGTGGCATCACATGGATGATCTGACTTCCAGGAGGAACAACCATGCGATACATATCTTGTGTGAGGTGTTCTACATCACCAATATCAATCTCACCGTCCTTCGATGATCGCGTTATGCCACCATGTTGTATGAAACTTTTAATATGTTGTCCGGCAATACCCACATTCACCACACCGATATCAATGCCTGCCTGATCGCCAGCTTCTTTAATTGCTTTCTCGATGGCATACACCGTCTTATCAATGTTGAAAACGATACCTTTCACAACGCCTTCGGACTCCGCTTTACCCATACCGAGTACCTCGAGTTTTCCGAATTCGTTTTTACGTCCAACAATAACACAAATCTTTGTTGTGCCAATGTCGAGCCCGACTACTATTTTTTCGTGTTCCATAATGTCAATCTTTATTAGTGGTTGTTGTATTCTTTATAGGTCTTTTCATTGTCATTAAAAGTTATTCGGCTACAATCTGTCCTTCGTATTCCAAACTCACTTTGCAGTATTTATTCCAGCCCATCCGCGGAAGAATTTCTTTATAGAAAATCATCAACTTCTTAAACTTTGCTTCTACATTCTCAGGTTTTCCGAATTTAATTTCTTCATCACCTACCTGAGGAAAAATAGTGATGCGCGCATTTCCATCAATATCAAGTTGTGCAACTTGGGCAGCCCAGAACTCATCATCACGAATAGTGTTGATCATTTCCATCAACTGCTTGCCTTCTTCCAATTCGTTTACATTATCCTTTTGCAATAGTGTTCGTGTGTAAGAACCACTGATCAGCACAACACGTGAAGTGAATTTTTCGGATGTTGGCATAATAGTTCCATCTTCAGCGATGTAGCCATCTGGTCCATCGTTGCGAACGATTCGAGCGATGGGTCTTCTCAATTCTGCTTTCACCACAAGATTGCCTTTCAAGTCGGTATACAATTCAGCATCCTCAACAAAAGGATTCATTTTGATTTTCTTCTCTACATCTTTCAGGTTTACCTTATCCAAACTTGCTCCTTTAAGATTGTCCTTGTTCACTTGCATCAACTTCACCACATCATCTTCATCGATAAAGTGATTCTCATTTACATTATCTACTTTAATCGTAATGTCTTTTATAGAAGCATTCCCTTGCGAGCGTTCAGCAAAAGCAATAACCGCCACCAGTACCAGAAGAACTGCACCAATTTTTAATTCACGCTTTATGTCAAACTTAAACTTCATACTTCTTACTTACCATATTTTTAATCGGCTCAACAAACGTATCGATGTCGCCTGCACCAATAGTAGCGATGACATCAATATCGAGGCCTTCCAGTTTTTGCATCAGATCATTCTTATTGCAGCGCATTTTCACTTTGCTAGTAATGTCATCGAACAGCATATCCGATGTCACACCTGGTATTGGTAACTCACGTGCAGGATAGATATCCATCAACAACAACTCATCTGCAATGCTTAGGCTTTTTGAAAAACCTTCTGCAAAGTCGCGTGTACGAGTGAACAAATGCGGTTGAAATATTACTGTCAACTTTCTGTTCGGATACAAGGACTTCATCGATTTTAAAAACGCTTCAATCTCAGTTGGATGATGTGCATAGTCATCAACATACACTACCTTTTTTCCCTTCACCACAAATTCAAATCTGCGCTTTACACCTGTGAAAGATTCAAGCGCTTTTTTAATTGTTGCAGTATTAACACCACACAAGCTTGCGGCTACCGAAGCTGCGATAGCATTTTCAATGTTATGAAAACCAGGGACACCGAGTCTCACGTGTTCAGTCTTTCCTAACCCAAGAAGATCGAACTCAAAAAATCCACCTTTAGCGGTAATGTTTTCGGCAAAAAATTGTCCCCGGCTCATGCTATAAATATTTTTCGTTACATGATCGGCTTGTGAAGCAAGTAATTCTACAATGGACTCATGAATGATCAATGAGCCACCTTTATTGATTTGGTTTATATAATCTTTAAATGATGCAATTAAACTTTCGTGATTGCCATAGATATCCAAGTGATCAGCATCTGCAGATGTGATAATTGCAATCTCAGGAAAAAGACGAAGGAATGAACGGTCAAACTCATCAGCCTCTACCACCACAATTGTCTTTTCGTTGATCTCACCTTGCATTACCAAATTTGACGCATAGTTCGTGGTGATCCCTCCGAGAAAACCAACCATATTTTTACCAGCGACATATAAAATGTGAGCGACCATAGACGAAGTAGTTGTCTTTCCATGAGTGCCCGCAACGCCAATCGTCTTGTAGCCTTTGGTGATCAAGCCCAACACTTCGGAACGTTTCAGAATGGTGTATCCATTATCCTTTAGATAATTGTATTCTTTGTGATCCTTTGGAATAGCCGGAGTGAAAACAACCAACGTCTTTTCCTTTTGATTCAATACTTCTTTTGAAATCAGTTCAACACGATCATCAAAATGAACAACCATTCCTTCCTTCTCTAATTCAGCAGTCAATGTTGTTGAAGTACGATCATAACCCGAAACCTTCAGTCCCTTTTTCATGAACCAACGAGCAAGCGCGCTCATACCGATACCACCGATACCCAGGAAATATACATTATCGTATTGCTCTATCTTCACTTTTAACTTGTCATTAATTTATGCTTCATTCCACTAAACTGAACCCGACTTCCATTTGCATTCGAACGCTTTACTGAGGAGCTGCCAATAGCAGAGGTTGCTCGCTCTCCAATCAATCGTTCAATTTCATCTACAATATCTTGTGTTGCATTCGGTCTCGCTAGTTCTGCGATGTTCGTGCTTAACTTATTACATCGTTGTTCATCAAATAACAATTGAAGCGCTGCATCAACCAGTTTATCGTTTGCTTCTTTATCTGTAATCATAATGGCTGCTTCTTTACTGACCAGTGCCATTGCGTTTTTAGTCTGATGATCTTCTGCCACATTTGGCGATGGAACCAGAATGCTTGGTTTATTGGCAATGCACAATTCAGAAACAGCCAGTGCTCCTGAGCGAGATATCACAACATCCGCAGCAGCATAGGCCAAATCCATTTCACGAACAAAATCGTGAACACGGATTTTTCTTAAATCGTATTTCTCCAATTGCGATTTCATCACTTCGTAATATCCTTTACCCGTTTGCCAAATTATTTGAATGTTAGCATCAACCAACTTTGTCATGTTGGCCAGAATACTTTCGTTGATGGTTCTTGCACCTAGGCTTCCGCCAATAATCAAAAGTGTTTTTACATTGTTATCAAAACCAAAATGTGACAATGCCTTTTCACGTTTCTCACTTACACTTAAAATATCTTTCCGAACAGGATTTCCGGTGAGAATCACTTTCTCTTTGGGAAAATATTTCCCCATACCTTCATACGCAACACACACTTTTGTTACACGATCCGCTACTTGTTTGTTTGCCAATCCTGCAAAAGAGTTTTGCTCCTGAACAAGGGTTGGAAAATTAAATCGCGTTGCAGCTAACATGATTGGTCCGCTTGCATAGCCACCAGTTCCAATAACGGCATGCGGCTTATATTTTTTAACAATCTTTCTTGCGCGTATATAACTCACAGCCAACTTCACCGGAAATAAAAGATTGGATAAAGTAAGCTTGCGTTGCAAACCACTAATCCATAAGCCAATAATTTTATAGCCTGCTTCCGGAACACGTGTCATTTCCATTTTTCCCTGAGCACCAATAAATAATATCTGAGCATCGGGATGGCGCTCACGAAATTCATTCGCAATCGCCACCGCTGGAAATATATGTCCTCCGGTGCCTCCTCCGCTTATGATGATTCGATATGGTTGAGTTTGCGTCAAGTGTTTAAAAGTTTGAAATAGAATATAGAATACAGACTATAGGAGTTAGAATAAAACACAGCAAAGAAAAACATGCAGTTGTGATCGTTACACCACACATGCTAAATTCTAAATTCTGTATTCTAAATTCTCTTTTCATTATGCTGCCTTCGCAGTTACATTTTTATTTTCTCTTTCTTTATCCAATCCTGTGGATTGTTCCCATGCCTGATCTTGTTCACCTCTGCTCACGCTGAGTACAATTCCAATTGCCAATCCTGTAAAGACCATCGATGTACCTCCCATTGAAATCAATGGAAGTGGCTGGCCTGTTATCGGACCGAGTCCAACAACAACACCCATGTTCACCATGGCCTGACAGACTAAATCGAAACTGAGTCCTGCAGAGAGTAACCCTCCAAAAGCTCGCTCACTATTATATGCTGCTTTCATTCCTCGATGAAGAAGAATCAAATACAAGATGAGTACAACTATACCTCCGATCATTCCATACTCTTCGATTACAATAGCATAAACAAAATCCGAATATGGATGAGGTAAAATATTTCGTTGATCACTATTACCTGGCCCTTTTCCAAAAACACCACCAGTAGCAACGGCAATGCGTGCATGTTTTGCCTGAAAAGGAAGTTCTGATCCATTTACAAAACTTAAAATTCTATTCTTTGCTGTTTCTCCGCGTGAACCAAATACAACCGCCAACGAACCAAACAGAATACCTACGAAGACCAACATCGCCAGATATTTAGTCGGCACGCGACCGATAAACATAATGAGCATGCAAGTGATTAAAAGAAGTACTGCTGTTGATAAGTTAGATAGTGCTATCAATCCGCAAATCACTCCACACCAGAAAAGAATTGGAATGAGTGATTCTTTTATATCATCAATATTTTGTTGGCGCTTTGACAACATGCTTGCCAGATTGATAATCAATGCTAAGCTTGCGAAGTCAGAGGGTTGAAACGAACCAATAAGTGGAACATCAATCCAACGCGCTGCTTCACTGTGGGAAACTCCATTCGTGAATGTATAAATCAACAATGGAATACTAATCCACAAAGCAAATTTGGAAAGCTTCGAGTAATAGCGATAGTCTACTTTATGTGCAAACCACATTGCTGCTAAACCAACAAGTACTGTGAACGTGTGCTTAATCAAAATACTTTCAGGGCTACTTGTTCTTTTGTATGCCAACGTGCCGATCGAACTATACACCACCAGAATACTGATCAGCGAAAGTGCAAATACAACGGCCCAGATCACCCGATCGCCTTGTAAGTTTTTGTCTATCCACTCTTTGAACTTATTCATACTAAATGTCCTTCGACTTCTTTTTTCAATTCAAGAACTTCTTTTCTAAACTGATCTCCGCGGTCTTCGTAATTTTTAAAGAGATCAAAGCTTGCGCAAGCCGGAGAGAGTAAAACTACATCACCCGCTTGAGCCACCTGCAACGCCATGCGTACTAATTCATGTACGCTTTGTGTTTCTTTTATTGTTGGCACAACATCACCGAATGCTTTTTTTAATTTGTCATTCTCTTTGCCAAGACAAATCAAGGCACGTGCTTTTTTCTTCACAGCTTCCTTGATGATGTTGTAATCATTTCCTTTATCAACTCCACCAGCAATCCACACCAATGGTTTTTCATAACTTCCTAATGCATATACAACAGAATCTACATTCGTTGCTTTTGAATCGTTGATGAATTCCACTCCATTAATTGTAGCAACCAACTCCAATCGATGCGGAGCATTCTTAAAAGTTTTTAGTCCTTCTTTGATTGAACTCAAACTAACACCAGCAATTGACGCAGCGGAAACTGCCGCCATTGTATTAATCAGATTGTGAGGGCCATTCAATGTAGTCTCCGATTGTTTGATGTTGAACTTTTCTTTCAATGCGAAATTCATTTTCTCACCATCAAAGAAAAGTGAAGCGCCAGATGTACTCTTTAAAGAAACACCAAACTGCTTTGGCTTGCCTTCGCGCTTCTCAAGTTCTTTAGTAATTACATCATCGTCAGCATAAAAAATAAAATGCTGTGCACCACTCATGTTTTTGATAATGCTGAACTTTGAATCAATGTAGTTCTGCATGTTGTATTCATACCGATCCAAATGATCGGGAGTGATATTTAATAGAATGGCAATTTCAGGCTTGAATAATTTCGTTCCATCAAGTTGAAAACTGCTCATTTCTAATACATACCAATCGAATTTCTGTTGTGCCACTTGGCGTGCCATGCTCAAACCTACATTTCCCGCAAGGCCGACATTAAGACCGGCATTCTTCATCAAATGGTAGGTAAGCAATGTAGTAGTTGTCTTACCGTTGGTTCCCGTAATCGCGATTACCTTTGCATCGGTATGGCGGAATGCAAATTCAATTTCGTCAATAATTGAAATACCTGCAGCTTTGATCTTCTTAATGATTTCTGCCTTATCAGGAATGCCTGGGCTTTTGATGACAAGCGTTCCGTTTAAAATCTTCTCAGTTGTATGTTGACCTTCTTCAAATGAAATATTATTCCCAGACAGTTCAGCTTTATATTTTTCTTTGATAAGTCCCTGATCTGAAACGAAAACGTCATACCCTTTCGCCTTCGCAAGCAATGCCGCTCCGGTTCCGCTTTCACCTCCACCCAATATGATGATCCGTTCGCTCATCTTAATTTTAAAGTTGCCAGTGTTACAATTGCCAATAAAATTCCTACAATCCAAAAGCGAGAAACAATTTTCGCTTCGTGGATATTTTTCTTTTGATAGTGATGATGAAGCGGTGACATTAAAAATATCCGTCTTCCTTGACCGTATTTTTTCTTTGTGTATTTGAAATAAGACACCTGAAGAATAACCGAAAGACTTTCTACCAAAAAAATTCCACAGAGTATTGGTATCAATAATTCTTTGCGTACTGCAAAAGCCAAAACAGCAATGAGCCCACCGAGTGTTAAACTTCCGGTGTCGCCCATAAAAACTTGTGCGGGGTAAGCGTTGTACCATAAAAATCCGAGGCACGCTCCTACCAATGCTGTACAAAAGATTACGAGCTCACCCAAATTCGGGATGTACATGATGTTGAGGTAGCTACTAAAATCGATGCGGCCAGATAGGTAGGCAAAAATGGCAATGGTCAATGCAATGATACCTGATGTCCCCGCAGCCAAACCATCTATGCCGTCTGTAATATTTGCTCCGTTCGATACGGCAGTGATTATTACAATCACAACCAATACATAAACAATCCAGGTGTACTCTTTTGGAATAGGTAAAAGTTTGCTGTAATCTAATTCATTGTTCTTCAAGAAGGGAACTGTAGTCTTTGTTGACTTCACATCCTTGTATTCTACTTTCGTATCGAAGTTCTCTTGCAAATCTTCCATCTCAATACTCGCGAATGAAGCAGGACTTACTTCGCGAACAATAACATTGTCGTTGAAGTAAAGTGTTAGTCCAACGATCAAACCCAATCCAACTTGTCCAACAATTTTAAAACGACCAGCTAAACCTTCCTTGTTCTTCCGAAAGACTTTAATATAGTCATCTAAAAATCCGATAAGACCTAACCAAACTGTAGCTGTGATTAACAGAATGATATAAACGTTATCGAGCTTCGCTAATAAAAGTGTTGGTATTAATATCGCAGCGATAATAATGAACCCACCCATCGTTGGTGTTCCTTTCTTTTGAATTTGTCCTTCAAGACCAAGGTCACGAATATCTTCACCAACTTGTTTCTTACGAAGAATATTGATCAGATTCTTGCCAAAGAAAATCGTAATCAATAGAGATAGAAATGCAGCCACACCCGCTCGGAATGAAATATATTGAAACACACCCGCTCCAGGTATGTCCATCGTGTCTAAATAGTTGAATAAGTAGTATAACATTTCTTATTATCAATTATTCATAAGTCCCATCATTCGCTTCGCTACTTCGCGATCATCGAATGGATGTTTCACTCCTTTTATTTCCTGATAGGTTTCATGTCCTTTGCCAGCGATGAGAATGATGTCTCTTTCTTTCGCCATCATGCATGCCGTTTTAATTGCTTCTTCACGATCTGCAATCACCAATGTCTTCCGTGCTTCAGTTGGCATTACACCGGTTTGCATTTCACGAATGATTTCCGTAGGATCTTCGTCCCTCGGATTATCAGACGTCAAAATTATTTTATCACTGAAGCGACAAGCTATCGAAGCCATCAAAGGGCGTTTCGTTTTATCACGATTACCTCCACAGCCCACTACTGTAATTACCTGCTCACTGCCTGTTCTGAATTGAGCAATTGTTTCCAACACATTCTTTAATGCATCAGGTGTATGCGCATAGTCAACAATGACCGTAACTTTCGCGCCCGGCATTACCAATTCAAATCTTCCTTGTGCGCCTTTTAAAGCGGAGAGATACGTTAACACTTCATCCGAATCTTCTCCTAACAAAACAGCAGCACCATATACTCCAAGAAGATTGTATGCATTAAAGTCGCCAATCATTCTGAACCACACACTCTTTGTTCCAATCTCTACTTCAAGACCTTCGATCGAGTTAGTGATGATTTTACCTTTGAAGTCCACCATCTTCTTTAATCCGAAAGTATACTTGGTAGCTTTAGTGTTTTGCATCATCACCATGCCGCGCTTGTCGTCAGCATTTACTAGTGCAAAAGCATCACCCTTCAGTTCGTCAAAAAATTTCTTCTTTGCCTTGATGTAATTTTCAAATGTTTTATGATAGTCTAGGTGATCATGGGTGATGTTTGTGAAAACACCGCCAACAAAACTTAACCCTGCGATACGATCCTGGTCGATGGCATGCGAACTCACTTCCATGAATACATATTGACAGCCTGAATCCAACATCTTTTTCAACAATTCATTTAGCTGAATTGGATCCGGTGTTGTGTGCGTTGATGGAATGACATCGTCCACAATTCTATTTTCAACAGTGGAAATTAATCCAACACGATAACTCAGCATGCTAAAAAGCTGATAGAGCAAAGTAGCTGTCGTAGTTTTTCCGTTCGTTCCGGTTACTCCAACAAGCTTGAGTTGTTCTGATGGATTGCCGAAAAAATTAGCAGCGATGATGCCAAGGGCATGTGCGCTGTTCTTAACCGTTACGTACGAAATATTTTCATTGATGCTTTCAGGCAATGTTTCACATACAACTGCAGTAGCACCAAGTTCAATGGCTTTATTAATATACTCATGCCCATCGGACTGAGTACCCTTCACAGCGACAAATAAAAATCCAGATTGAACCTTTCTAGAGTCAAAGCAAATTCCTTTCACTTCCACGCTCATGTTTCCATAGCCGGAGGTAAGGGATACTTTGTACAATATGTCTTTTAGTTCGAGCACGCTTCGCGTTATCTGTTAATGGTTATTTGTTAATTGTCGCCTTCAAATCAAGAATCTCAAATCTCAAATCAAAAATTCTATGTTACCCTAGTCGCAAATAAATCCGATCTCCTTTTGACATTCGTGATCCCGCAGTAATAGATTGTTGTTTCACTCTTCCTTTTCCTTCGTAGAAAACTCTCAAGCCCGATCGTTCTAATAAATAAATTGCATCACGGAAAGTCATGCCTGCTACGTTCGGCACAAGATTCTTTCCTTCCGTTCCTTTTTTCCAATCGACACCTGTTCCACTGCGTGATGCGCGTACCCACTCCTCTTCTGTTTGTGAGTGCGTTGATATTCCTAATTCGTTGCACAGCATAGTCAACTCTTGCTGATTACCTCCTTTGATGACCGGTAATGTTTCAAGGTCTGCAAACTTCTTCACATCCATTGGCTTATGAAGATTGATATCGCGTGCGTAGATATTATCGGCAATCTCTTTGAATACCGGAGCAGCCACATTACTTCCATACTGATACCAACCGCGTGGATTTTTGATCAGTACCATGGCACTATACTTCGGAGCGTGTGCAGGGAAATACCCAACAAAAGACGTAATGTATTTTTTGGTGTAGCGTCCATTCTCCAGTATCTGAGCTGTACCTGTTTTACCCGCGATACGATAATCAGTGCCCTTGATATTTTTTGCTGTTCCGTTTTCAACAACACCCTCCAACAACAGCCTGAGTTTATCAAGTGTCTTACTGGAACAGATTTTTGAATTGATTACTTCCGTTTCAAATGCTTTTTCTTCTTCATCCGCTTTGTTTATTGATTTAATAAAGACTGGCTTGATCATTTTACCATTGTTCGCTACGGCATTGTATAATGCCAATGTGTGCAATGGGGAAATTTCAAGTCCATATCCATACGCCATCCAGGGCAAACTAATACCACTCCAGCCTTTGTCACCTGGGCGCCTTACTTTAGGAGATAGTTCACCCAAGATCTGTATGCCCAGCGGTTGAGATAATTTTAAACGATCGATGTGATCGACAAATTTTTGAGGATGTAATCCAAAGTGTTTATCGGCAAGTTTTGCCATCGCCACATTTGAAGAATGTTCGAATGCAGTTTGTATAGAAACTTTTCCTAATCCATGATCTTCGTGATCCCGAACGGTTTTGTTATAGAAAGTAAATTCTCCATTTCCCGTTTGAATACTGTCTGAAAGCTCCATGTCGGTATCTTCCAACAACGCAATCATGGTAACGAGTTTGAATGTTGAGCCTGGTTCGAACAGTGATCCGGTTACGAAATTGAACTTCTCATGAAAATTTCCGTGACCATCGCTGCTTAAATTCGATATCGCTTTAATCGCACCGGTTTCAACTTCCATTACCACTACTAATCCATCATCAGCATCGTGTTGTGACATTGCTTTATACAAAGCAGTTTCGGCAACGTCCTGAAGATTAATATCTAATGTAGTTTGAAGGTCAAGACCATCGACAGCCTTTACATTGTTTGCATCAAAGATTGGCTTCCAGATTCCGCCTGCTATTTTTTGATAATAAGCATAACCATCTTGTCCGCCAAGCTGTGCATTGAAACTGTATTCAATACCAGCTCCCTTGTCATTCTCATTGATAAAGCCAATGGTCCTTCTACTCAGATTTGAAAACGGGCGATATCGAACATCCATCTTTTCGAAGATCGCTCCACCACGCAATCTACCTTCACGGAAAATTGGCCAATCCATCATGATCTTCTTATCCTGAAAATCAATCTGCTTGCGACTTAAAATAATGTATTGCTTTCCTGATGCGCGTGCATCAATCATCATGCGTCTGTAATCCGTTTGTGATTTGTCTTTAAAGAATCGGGACAGATGCCATGCTAATGAATCTACGCCCCTCTTAAACACTTCATCCTTCGGAAGAGTAGCATCAAATGCGATTTTATAAAATGGTAATGATGTTGCTAGAAGGCTTCCGTTATCCGAATAGATATTGCCGCGAGTAGCTTTAACGCGTTTGTAATCAAATGAAATGCGTTCGCCCATAGCAGCCCATTTCTTTCCCTGAACAAAATGAATGTGTCCGGTCTTTACTACAACGGCAATAGCAAACAGCACTACAAAAAGAAATGCAACGCGTACTCTTAATAATATGGACCTCTTAATATTCACCCTTCTCTACTGCTATTTTATATGGTGGTCTTAAACTTTCTTTTAAACCCAGTGTCTTTACTTTTCTTGCTACTTCCGATTGCTTACTTGCAAACATGAGGTCCGCTTTTAATGTTGTATAGTCTGCTCTCAGGTCTTCCACTTCTGCCTGACTTGCATTTATCTTCCGAACAGTCTTCTCTGCATAGTGTGTATTACTTATATAGAGTAGACCTAACAACATGGCAAAAAGAATCTTCGGCAAATGTTGTGTCGGGAAACCTTCTTCAAAATAACTTTCAAGTTTCAGACGTTTCTCAATGCTTGAAAAGAAACCGGTTCCAGATGAAGTACCTCCACTTTTCAACGGCTTGATTCTGAACTTATTCTCAGTCGACTGTTGGTTATCAGTAGACCGAAGTTCATTTGTCGCCATCCGGTGAATGTTGTTGTCTTTCATATCAAACTTTCAATCCTAAATCTTTACTTCCTTACTTTCAATCTTCTCTGCAATTCTCAACTTCGCACTACGTGCTCTTTTGTTCTCTGCGATCTCTTCTTCTGAAGCTTCAATCGGTTTGCGACTTACTGCTTCGAAGGGTTTGAGTTGGTTTCCGAAGAAGTCTTTATCGACTTCTCCGAATACCTTCCCTTTCGCGATGTAGTTCTTCACCATTCTGTCTTCCAGAGAGTGATACGACATCACCACTAATCTTCCTCCTGTTTCCATCACTTCGCCACATTGGTGCAAAAAATTTTCAAGTGCCTTCATCTCTTGGTTAACCTCGATACGAAGGGCCTGAAACACCTGGGCGAAATATTTATTCTCCTTGCCGCGTGGAGTAATCGACTGGAGTACTGTCTTTAAATCTTCGGTGCGTACAATGGCTTTGTTTGCGCGTTGTTGTGTTACTAAACGTGCTGCAGTCCTGGCGTTTTTTAATTCGCCATACATGCCAAAGAGTTTGTGTAAATCCTCTTCACTGTATCCATTCAGCACCTTTGCCGCTGTTAGCGAAATGTTTTGATCCATTCGCATATCCAGCGGTCCGTCAAAGCGCGTTGAAAATCCGCGTTCGGGTGAATCGATTTGATGTGATGAAACACCCAGATCTGCTAACACTCCGTTCACTTTCGTTACACCGTTCAACTTCAAATACTTTTTCATGTACATGAAGTTGGCCTGACAAAATGTAAAAGAACGACTCTTAATATTTTCAGCTTGTCGCTTGGCATCTTCATCCTGATCGAATGAAATCAAGCGACCGTCTTTTAAACGCTCGAGAATTTTTAAGCTGTGACCACCACCTCCGAAGGTTACATCTACATAGATGCCTTCAGGATTTATGTTCAATGCTTCGATGCATTCTTTTAACATGACCGGTTGATGATACACTGGCTTCATGCTACACGCTTCAAGCTACAGGCCGTTATCAACTCGTTTCAAGTTTTTCAATGAACTTAGAAAGCATCATTTGCTCCCTTCTCACCATCTCCAATAGTTCAGTCATCAATTCTTCTTCAGCCCATTTTCTTCTCTGCACAATTAGAATATGGGTTTCTAATTCAAATGATGATCCTTGCGCTATTTCTACATACCTAACATATTCCTTTGTACTTCTTTTTGCACTTCCCTCAGCAACGTTTGCCGGAATTGAAACAGCGCTTCTGGTCATCTGAGATTTCATACCATATTTTTCTTCCTGAGGAAGTGTTGGGATGATGTCATATACCTTATTCACTATATCCATTCCAAGTTGCCAGATGAGAAGTTTCTTAAAATCCCTCATAATATTATGCTACACCACTTGCAGCGTGAAGCCTGAAGCCTGTAGCGATTTTTTTAAACTGACTCAAATACAAAACAATTAACACTGCCACGTGCAGCTATCACTCATTCAAATACTTTTCAGCCAGCTTCGACAACTCACCCGGATCATTGATTTGGTGCTTCTCGTATGTTGAAGGATTCCAGATCTCTACTTTGCTCCCCAAACCAACCAAGATTACATCCTTGTCGATTTGTGCAAAGGCCAGCATGTTTTTCGGAATCAGAAAACGGCCGCTGGAATCCAGCTCAACCGTAACGACTCCCGACAAAAAATTCCGCTGAAGTTTGCGGTACTCTTCGTTAAACTCACTCAAACCTGAAATTTTCGAGAAGACCTTCTTAAACTCCACCATAGGGTAAATAATAAGGCATGGCTCGAAGCCCCTGCGGATGACTAGCTCATTGCCATCACCTTCAGGTAACTGCGCTTTTATCCTGGAAGGCAGAACTAATCTGCCTTTGGCATCGAGCTTACTCTCATATTCACTTGTGAAGAAAGTCATAGACGTAGTGGTTGTCTTTTTCCCCTAAACAAACATAGGTACTTTTTCACCACTTTACACCACTTTCACCCACTTTTTTGCATATTTTATCAAAAATCAGCCAAAAAAGGCTTTCATGTCACTTACATTTAAAAATCGGACTCTACATGATGAAACTGGACTATCACAGTAAGAAATTGGAATGCAAGAGCTGAAACTTCGTTTTTGCGCCAAAAACCAACATTTCATATTCTGTTAGTAGAGCGAAAAAGTTAGTTTTTTATCGCCCTTTTTGATCAATAATGTCAAAATGGGGCAAAGTGGGGCTCTCTATATCTTTCGGAAAAATTTTTCAAGAATTTTAAAAAAACTTTTGAGGTTGGGGTGAGAAATCAATCCAATTGTGAATAACGATTGGCAGAGGAAGTGAAAAATACTTCTTCATGAACAACTTAAGAGCAATTAAAAACTCAAGACGGAAAGGATCATATTTTCTTGGGGTCATGGGATCCTTCCTAATCGAAACACTTGATGATGACAAAATTGTTGAGAAGCTTGCTCCCCGATACTTTAATTACTGGCGTTCAAATTCCAATCGCCATTTTGGCCCAAGTGCGCGCTTGATTCTTAGAAACTTTAGCAGAGATGCGTTGGTGGTTATTAGGACAATTGATGCAACCTCTAAAACTGCAGAATTGGTCTTTTTCAAAAATCATTCCTCCCGAGTAAACTCGGAACTGATAGAAGATTTAACGTGGCTTGCATCCGATCGATGGCCCAAAGGTAAATTAATAACCAAGTCAAAGAAGATTAATAAAATGTGCCCAGGCTCAATCTCGACATTCGAAAGGCTAGGTTGGAAAGAGAACAATAAATCTGGTTTTTTAGAGATGACCCTCTTTAAAAGGTAGCAATAGTGCCGATAGGTCTGAGCATTCTAATATTCGGGAGGAGCATTTAGAAGTTATGTCATTATAATGTAGGTTAGCCTTGTACCAAACCCATTTGCAAAAGATTATCTTTTGATTTGTGTTACTCAAGACACAATTTTGTTAACACGGGACAAACTGGCGCAGGAAATAGGCAAACGTATACGACATATTCGCGAACAAAAAGGCATTTCGCTAAAGCAGTTCGAGAATTTTGAAAACTCAATTGAGAGAGGTGACATGTCGGAAATTGAAAACGGTAATAAGCTTCCGACCGTTTTTACGCTTTACAAGATTGCTCAGATTTTAGGTGTTAAAATTTCAGAATTCATTAAGGAATAACCTTCCAGTGTTAATCTGTCGTATATAATAGGAGTAGACTCAACCTTAATACGGTAAGCAATCCAAAAGCATTTTACACTGTCCTTGTCTTAAGCTGACTCTGAGTTAGTTCAAGTACTTGAAGCTGAAGGTCCCAAAAATGTAAAGCTAAATTACAACACAGTTTGTTGCTCATTCATCTCAGAAAGAAAAGGAGCAGAAGTTTGAGCACCCATACGAGTTACTGAAATAGCGGCTGCTTTACAAGCTTGTTGTATCGCATCTTGCCAATTCTCACCGTTTGCAAGTTCAACAGCCAGTACTCCGTTAAAAACGTCACCAGCAGCTGTTGTATCTACAGCATTTACTTTTGGAGATGGAGTTAAAAATGACTGTTGTTTACTCTTAAAATATGCTCCACCTGAACCAAGCGTGATAATAACGTTTTGTACACCATTCTTTAATAATATTGTTGCCGCTTGATCAGCTGTGCTCACATCTATTACACCTACTCCTGTTAGTATCCGAGCTTCGGTTTCATTGGGCGTAATCAAATACAACGAATCAAATATTTCTTTAGGAAGGTTTTGGGCAGGTGCCGGATTTAAAATTGCCTTCTTCCCTAAGTCCGCGCATTTTTTTGTTGCGAAAACTATTGTATCAATTGGTGTTTCCAATTGCATAAGAACAATATCCGAAACTTTTAAAGCATTTTCAGCAAAAGTAATATCATCAATGGATAACAAAGCATTTGCACCGCTAGCCACCACAATTTCATTCTC
>JANODK010000307.1:0-7806 GCA_031412655.1 Chryseolinea sp. | reverse complement strand
GCATGGTGTTTCAGAATATCAAGTAACGAGAACTGAGAGGACAGGTAGTTGTGTATGTGAACCATACCATCCTTTAGCACTTCATTTCTCTTGTCCACCGCCCTGTCATCAAGATGAGAATTGTCCTTACTTTTCTGAAAGAAGTCGGTTAAGGTTTTGTAGTTGAACTCAAAGATGTATGAAGCACGATCTACAGGAAATATAAGTTGAGTATATGTCTTGTAGTTATCTGTCTCCATGTACTGCAACACCTGATCCTTTATTTTGTTGGAAGGAGAATTCAAAATACGGGAAACATCATCACTAAATTTACTCATAGATCAGTGGTAGTGTTGTGATACGATTATTTTAGCTTCATCGGTTGCAGCCTCAATGGTATCGAATGACTTCCTATAAAAATAGAAAAATGCTTTCTTCGCGGCGCCAAACTCCAAGAAAATAAATTGATCCATCTGGTAAAAGAAATGGAGGTTATCATTCTTTGTCCTCAACACCACCAATGAATTGTATCTATCCGACTTATCCTTAATTGATATTCTCCTTCTTGATCTTCGCAGTTCAGCAATGATCTTTCGACTATCCTTACCTCCATCTCTGATCATAGTGATGGGAAAATCCTTTAGATACGGATGAACTCACCCTTTTGATGCCTCAAGAATGTTCGTCTGAAATTCAATATTTGAAATTTGTAGTCGATGATTTCCAGCCATCGTATTATCGCTTCGAATTCATCCTGCTCAAAAAACTCCTTCGACAGGTCTACGCGAGCAATTGATTTGGAAACGAAGTTGTCCAGACTACTCAAGAGATTATTGTTACAGGTATCACATGCTGGAATAGTCGTCTTGTTGTAGGTTTGCCGGGTGCCGTTCATTCCGGTAACAAAGAATCGGTCAGACTTGGCCGCATAAACCCATTGAGGTAGGACGTGTTCTTTAGTGAGGTGGGAAGTGACACCACAAATAAAACATCCATCACCAGGATACTTTGCTTTGCTACTACGGTCAATATGATTTCGAATGAGGTGATCAACAACCACCTTTGTATTATTTCTGATAAGCGTTCGTAAGGATCGGAGTTTCTCTTTCATTTACATCACATGAAATACTTCTCATGAATATTCAAAAATTCTTCATTAACTCTCTCCACTCTATTTTTCTTCTCACCCCCAAAGTAGTATGCTGCATGACTGCACCTTCTGAATAACTTGGATTCTTCATCTGAAAGCGTCAGTTGATTGAGTCTTGGATTTCGAAAGAAGTCGAGTATAATTTTGGATTTAAGGGCATCGTAGTTGGCTTCGTCAAACTCGAACTTTTCATCATCAGGTTTGGGAACAATCATGATATTTCTCCCGTCAATCACAATTTTATTCTCAGAGGTAGCATCGCTTATAATAGAGAACATGGCTATAACATAATTAGCAACCGATTCGTCCTTACCCAAAACAATTGGCATCTTGGAAGTATCTCTCTTAGGTAGTACACCAATTACATATTCTATTGCAGTGTCCAATGTAATTTCTGGCAAACTCGAAAACTGGAAGTCTTCTTTCTTGAAGCCCTTTTCCGTCTCACTACGGAGGACCTTTTGAGTCTCGAATGTCAGTCTCGCTATCAAGGGGATAGCATGCTTATGCCGTCTTTCCGGATTCTGGAAATCAAGAAGTATGTTCTCCTTGGATACTACTTTGAAGTGCATTTCAATTGACACGACCAATTCCTTTCCACTGTTTGGATTGTACAGTTGATCGCTCAACACCGCTATAAAAATACTTTCAACTTTATCTCCTACAGGCTTCCAAAAATGTTGATACCTGCCTTCTTGATAATATTGATTATCTGTAATGCGCGGCAAAGAAATTTTCTTCACCGCGATAACTTCAACATTTAAGTCTTCCATTTTTAATCCTCTTTATCTTTGAACTTATAGCGACCAAGATTAATGATCTCACCTTGGCCATAAACTTCTAAATCACGCTTAACGGCTTCATCCAATTTTTGATCGTAGATCCAATCACTTTCGGTGAATGCCCAATTAATATCGAAATAACTGCCGTCTTTAGATGCACAAACGCCCAGGCATTTTTTCAATTTCCATTTGTACTTGAATATCCCTGTGAACGCGACCAATGCGTTTCTCCAAACGCCTGCTTTCTCTTTAACCAACGGAACGAAAACAAATCCACACTCAGTTCTTGGGTTTGCATAACGATAGGGAAAGGCCATGGTGTCCTTCTCTACATCATCGATCATCGCAATAAATCGATCTTTCAAATGTTTCAGTTCAAACCTCTTTAGTTTCGCGATCTGTTTGATAATAGCATAGTAATCATGAGCTGCGCTACCTTCTGGCATAACAAGTTTATTGGGAAATGATCTAATAATGCCAGACATATCCCATCCCACTGTATCTTGATCTACTGTTGTTAAAGTCTCAATATATCCTTCACGTATTATACTTTCATCATCCGTGTTTAGAAAGTGACTTAATACGTACTGTTCAGGAAAAATTGAAATGATCTGTTTATGCTTGAGATAAATTCGCTCGCGAAACTTGAGATATTCATCTAACTCTGTTGGAGTAACCAAATATTTGCATACCCATAAATAATCTTCAATGTGGAAGATGTGGACATTCCCGACTTGGCTACTTTCATAAAATTTAGTGAATCTATTTTCTTCCGTGATCAGATCGCTATTAGGCACGTAGACAATGACTTTATTTATTTGATCGAGTGACGGTTTTAATATTTCAATCTCGTGATTACGAAGATTTTTAATCTTGATCCCATCGTAAGATTTAAAAAATGTGATTGAGTCACCTATCTGTTTCTTTGCCTTCTTTGTTACATTCAGAAACCATTTATTTTCTTCAACAGCGGTTTTTACATCATTTGGGTTTCGTTCTTTAACTTGGATAACAAATAGTAGATCATCCAGCCACAAGACAGTGTCAGCCAACTCTAATTCTCCATCCTTAGACCTGAATTGGTTTTTATCGAATGTAAATTCTTCGAAGAAAACATTCGAGCTTATTGATGTAACAATTCGTTCTGATTCTGTTGCCACATCATGCCCTTTTATTCTGACTTGCAATCTCCACTATTCCGTCAAATACACCAACCTCAATACGCTCCGGAGTAATTGGGCTACCGATTCGGTACGAATAATTTGTGTGTCCTTTGTAGGAAGAAGCGACGTGAGGGTGTTCTCTAAGGAGTTGCATCGATTAAAGGGTTTCATTTTAAATTGTTATTACGCTACTGGATGTGTGCTGAGGTCGTTTCAACTACTAAAGCTGCATGACTTTTATTATATCTTAACAAGCCAAAATAGAATGGCTCCTTCTCGACAGGAACAATATCATTTTTGTCGGGATTGACAAGGTTTTCTCTGAATGGTTGCAAGATGTAATCAAATACATCAGCATGACCAGAATATTTCCATTTAAAATTCTCCTCCAAATACCTTATGCAAGAGCCTGAAAATTCAGTTGGATCAAAGGAGGCCCCCACTTTATATTCGCTCGGAACAGGGCGCTTATACTGATGGTAGAAAAGACCTCTGAAAACTTTTATGTGATTGTCTAGCAGTAATTTCTTATTAAACTCAACAGACTTAACACTCCCTGCAGAGTCAAGCCGAATACGATAAAATTGCTTCTTGTGCGTGATAATGGATTTTGCTGCATTGGCGGAGATTGTTTGTTGCTCTCCATAGTTACTTATAATACCGATCATGTTCCTGAATTCTTCATCAACAGTGGAGGATCCGCCGTTGCATACCTTGCACGCAGGAACAACGATCCTGTTCATTTTGAACTCATCACTGTAACCTGCAAATAAGTTTTGCGCAGGTATATGCTCCCTGGTTTCCGTTCCATCTTTCTTACTGATGGGTTTCCCGCAATTATAGCAACAGTTCATGACTTTAAATTTAACGTCGGAATTTTTTAATACGTACTCAAATACTTATCAGATTTTGATACATGGACGCTGAATATTTCTGAAACTCCAAAGTGGCTCGGTTTCTCAACGATCAGGAAATCCCGTGGCCTTCGGACCCTCATGAGAATACTTTTTAAATAGTTTCTTAAAGCGTTCCTGAAAAGAATTTCTTGGGTTGTTAGGCTGGAAATTGTGTTTTTGGCCTATTTTGAGTTGAAAATGACGTTTTTATCATATTGCAACGGTCTTTGACGCCATACAGTTTCTATTTCATAAATGGTGATTTAAAGCAATTTATCAAATTGTGACCTGTTTTCAACTCAAAAGTTTACCCGGGTGGCAACCAGGTTAGAACAAAGGATCAAGCCATACAGGAACTGACCATCTAGGACGAATTTTGATCGGTGTGCTTATTCGCTTTCTCCTAACACGATGGGAAACCTCATTCCGATAACGTACTAAGTATGGGCTACTTGGAGTTTTCTTCAATCCTATTTTCAAATTAAGAAGTACCTTACGCAAAGCATAAGTAATAAAAAATGGAGCTATCAAAAGTTCAGGACTCAATATCCATCCTTATCACCCTTCAGGCCGCAATGGATGAATGTCTAGTGGTCATCCGGAAAGAAAAGCATGACAAGACTAGTGTGATACACGCATTTGCGGACAGTCAACTGATACTGTTGGTTAATTCATTTATGGAGGAGTGGGAGGACCTTGGAAGTCAATGCAAAAATGATGATCGTATTGTAAAGGTGCGAAAAGTAGCGGCTCCGTTCACAAGGCGCATTAAACAATGGAGCGATCTCAGGAATTTTCGCAATACGCTAATCGCTCACAATTTCAGAAACACTGAAGGAAAGAATGTTCTGGTAAACGGATATAGTGGAGAGTTAAATATTCCCAATGGATTTCCGGATCGTGTCCTCATGTGCGGATGTGCTTATTGTATAAAGGAAATATTAATCAATGAATTTTCTTTTGAGTACAACGAATTAATAGCCTATTTAAAAAGTATTCAACAGCCTACGATTAAGGAAGGAATCAAAACAGAAGAGGATGCCAAGAAAGAATTGGATCGGCTTATTACACTGAGTGAGGATATCCGTGCAAGTACCTTAAAAAATCAGAACGGATAAGAATAATGTTGTTATTCATAAATTCATTAGTAAAGTTAACGACAATGGAAATTACAGTTGCGAGATTATTGGAAAGAGGTTTTACACGTAGGGAAGACCTGATTCGTGGACGGGTTGATAATTGTTATGAACACGGAACCACTGTAGTTATTTATTTAATTGGGGTAGCATGGTACGTTCAGACTGAATTTGATTATCCATCTGTAAGATTTAATCCAGTGACGACTTTTGAGCAACTATCTATCGTTACAGGAATTAACTACTAATCTGTAGCAACAGGTTTGAGAGCAGTCAGCATCAAGAAGGTAATGCACTTAATCCAGAGAAGACAATGGGTAATTTTTACAAAAACAATTAGATAGGAAATTTAGTTGAAACTATGGATCGTATAAATTGGCCAAATTTTGATGCAGATGACTTTACGAGATTTTGCAACTCTCTATTAAGTCTCGAAGTTTCGAAGAGTTTTGTTCCGTTCTCCGCACCTGGTAGGGACGGAGGAGTTGATGGTTATTTTGATGGTGCTTACAACAATCAACATGGCAAATGGAGGTTTCAATATAAATTTTACAAAGTTGACAGGAAGACAGGGGTCAACAAGATCAAGTCTCAAATTAAGGAAGAGATAGAGAAGATTTCTGATGAATTAAATTTTGTTCTTTTAACAAACGTTGAATTTCTGCCTCAAGAACGAGATCAGATTATTGAACTGGCAAAAAACTATTTGCATGAACTAAACAAGCCAGACGTTTCTTTTGAGATATGGGATGGTGCAAAAATTCATACACTATATCTGCAATTTCCTATTTTGAAATTCTGGTTGGAAGAGGGAGTAAGTACAGCGCAACTCGTTGATTACAAAGAGTACTTTCACGATAGGCTCATTAGTGATATTAATCACACAGATACTTTAAATAATGAGTTCATAGCTAGAGAAGAGCCGATGAAGCAGCTTACAGACTTTATCAATTCAGACGATAAGGAAATGGCTGTAATTTTTGGTGAGGCGGGAATTGGAAAAACAAGACTGGCTGTAGAGTTTTTTAAAACGGTATTGAAACCTAATGACGATTGGCAAGTCCTTGTTTTAAACTCTTATACAATCAACTTTGACAAGCTCACCGCGTCAATAACTAATAGAAAGAACATAGTAATAATGGTTGATGATGCACATAAATATCCGCAACAAGTAATAGCGGATATGAAACGATTAGCAACAAACTCTGCAAACAAGAAAGTTAAAATTATCCTTACCGTACGGAGTATACTACTCCATGAATCGTTGCGGTATATCAGAGCGCTGGAGGATGATGATATTACTGAAGTAAAACTCGAAAGATTGACGATAAAGGATACTAAAGACTTATTCCTTAAGCTGCTTTTGTCTAATTACTACAAAGAATACGTGGATCAGTTAACGGTGCTATCAAGCGGTAGACCAATATTAATTGTGGAGCTGTTGCGAGCTATCTCGAAAGGAGTGCCCATCCCTACAATTAAGGAAACAGGATTCCTCCGAAAGTATGTTTTAGATTACATTAACTCCATAGTTAAGGCTTCCTCAAATTACTCAAAGGAAAGTGAATTGAAAATCGAGCTGCTAATAAAAATTGTGTGCTTAATCGAACCCATAAAATACAACGATGCTGCCATCATTGAATCATTGGCTATTAGTCAAGGACTCTCTATTGAACTCATTAAGCATATTTTTAAGCAGCTCATTGATGAAAACCTAGCGCAAGGTCGATATGAATTCTCCATTACGCCGGATTATTATAGCGACATATACTTAACTGGCACCGACAACAAATTAATTATTGATTCGATCAGATCATTTCCTTCTTTAATACCGAATATCATTAAAAATCTGGCCAGTGTTGATGAGGTTTATAGCGATAGCACTAACAAAGTGTCTCTCCTCGATGATATTTTAAGCCTGTATATAGACAGATTTAAGGAGGGGTCAATGGTGGATGCACTAGAAATCCTTAATACCATTGAGAGAATAACTTACAATAAGCCGGCTTTTGCTGTCAAGGCAATAAACCAATATATCGAAAAAATTAGCGAGACCGACTTAAACCATTTTAAGAGCAATCTAATTCAAGCATCAAATAACCGCACCTCACTGGGCGACTCAATTGTAAGCAGCTTAGCCAGAATTTTGCATGATTTAATGTATCACAACGATAGGTTCGAGTTTGTCTTTGACACCGTTCGCCTAATTTACAGGGTAAGTCCTGATCTAACATTGCTTAATAACACATTTTATTTTACGAAAAGGGATTTTATCAATAATTATCAGCTTGCTCCTCAATATTATTTTTTAAAAAAAACTGACGAAGTTATTGCGGCCAAGAGTGCTATCGATATTCCCTTTGTGGTGGACGGATTAAGACAACTCCTTAAATTGGAATTTGAGAATACCTATAGCGATATTATAAACATAGCCACCATAAACATTACCACATACTATATTCCTTCTACGTCTGCTGTATTTAATTTGAGAAAGGAAGTAGTCAATTCCCTGATAAGGATCTATTTTTTAGATTTTGCAAACTCAGAATTAAGAGAAAAGATTGTAGAGGAGCTTATCGACATACCTCGCAGCATCTCTGCGTCCAAGAGAAATAAACTTCCTTATACGGGCACCAACGAAATTCAGATTGTATTCGATTTTCTCTGATAAACTCACAGGCTTCATTTTCTCCTGAATGG
>JANODK010000306.1:0-44111 GCA_031412655.1 Chryseolinea sp. | reverse complement strand
ACTCCAAACAGAATCTTTCGAATCGCGAAGTAAGAAATCAAAAACCAGAATTTCCTGAGCTTTAGCGACTACACCATCGCCTGCTTTTATGACTTTGAAAGTAAATCCATTGGGAGTTTTCTTCTCTGAATTATTACATGCCGCACACAGCAATAGCAATCCGATCAGCGCGTTGGTGATTTTCATCATTTTCATCTTAGACAAGTGTTTATTAAGTAAAGTTGGAAAGGTTTAAAATTTTTTAGTTGACTTCTTTCGTTAATTGTTCTTTATACTCGGGTAATAGATTAAGAAATTTTTGAAGTGTTTGCTCTGCGCTTAAGTTGGATTGCCCGCCAGCGGCATTGCGATGACCACCTCCTTCAAAATGTTTCCGAGCTAATTCGTTCACGGAAAAATTACCAAGCGAACGCAGTGAGAGCTTTACATTGTCTTTCCGATCGGTAATCATTACCGAAAGTTTGATGCCTTTTATAGAAAGGCCATAATTAACAAGTCCTTCGGTATCGCCCGTTTGGGAAGCAAAACGCTTTAAGTCATCTGCGGTTAATACCATGTAGGCCGTATTATATTCAGGTAGTACTTTCAGCCTCTCACTCAATACAAAGCCCAATAACCGAAGTCGCTCAATCGAATTGGTTTCGTAAATAAGTTTGGAAACAGAATAAGGATTTGCTCCATGCCGGACAAGCTCAGATGCAATGTGAAGTACCTTGTAATTGGTATTTGAGTGACGAAAACCGCCAGTATCGGTCATGATGCCGGCATATAGACAATCGGCCAAACCTGAATCAATAAAGTCTTCATCGCCTAATTCTTTTATCAGTAAATAAATGAGTTCTGCTGTGGACGCTGCTGTACCATCCCATTTTTCAAAATCGGCAAATGCCTCAGGTTCCAAATGGTGGTCAATTAATACTTTCTTGGCGGAAGAATTGCGCACCATCTCACCCAGCTCATTTATTCTGTTGAGGCTTGAGAAATCAAGACAAAAAATCAAATCAGATTGTTGGATCAGCGCTGCACATGGCTCAGGCCTGTCTTTTTGAAACACCACGACATCTCCGTTACCTGGCATCCAGTTAAGAAACTCCGGATAATCACTTGGTGTGATTACGGTAACATGGTGCTTTTTCTTTTTAAGATAAGCAGCTAAACCGAGTGACGACCCAAGAGCATCAGCATCAGGCTTCACGTGGGTCACAATGACCACATGTCGAGGTTCGCTTACGTATTCCTTAAAGGCCTGTAGATTCTGCATGGGCTAAAAAAAGCAAGTCGCAAAAATGGCGAATTTTACTACATAGTCAATGGAAGCAGGTGATTGTTGTGAGCTCGAAATGATGGATTAACCTGAAAATCAATTGATATGACCTTCCCACTCTGGACTATTTCCTTATTTTTGCGCCCGATTGCGGATTTTGCGTCTGTCTAAATAAAAGCTACTAACCAATTATAGATACCGATATGGCAGGAAAAAGAACATTTACAATGCTTAAGCCCGATGCAGTTGGGGCGAACAACAGTGGTGCAATTATTAAAATGATTGAGGAGGCGGGGTTCACCATCATCGCCATGAAGAAAACTAAGCTTACCCCTGAAATGGCTGGTAAGTTTTATGAAGTTCACAAGGAACGTGGATTTTATGGCGAACTGTGTGCCTACATGTCATCGGGAGAAATTGTTCCGATGATTCTTGAAAAAGAAAATGCAGTGGAAGATTTTCGCAAGTTGATCGGTGCTACCGATCCTAAGAAAGCAGAACCAGGAACTATCCGTAATCTTTTTGCAAAATCCATTGAAGCCAATGCAGTTCATGGATCAGATAGCGATGAGAATGCTGAGATTGAAGGAAGTTTCTTCTTCTCAAAACTAGAGCGTTTCTAAAATCTTATCTGAAGGTTTTTATATTATTTGAAGAGCACAGATTTTTCTGTGCTCTTCTTTTTTTTATGAGAGTTAAAGAAACGTCAAGATCAAAATATCTTTGTGAACCTTAGTGCCTTAGTGTCTTCGTGGCCAAATAGGCCACAAGGGCACTAAGGCACAAGGAATCACGAAGGTCGTAATTAGTCAAACAAAGTACCTGTTCTCTTAGGAGGAACAATTTTTAAATGCTTGTAAGCAAGTTCTGCAGCTTCGCGTCCGCGTGAAGTACGTTTTATATATCCTTCCTGAATCAGGAAAGGTTCATACACTTCTTCAATGGTTTCGGCTTCTTCGCCAACCGCTGTGGCAATGGTAGTCAATCCAACAGGACCACCTTTAAATTTTTCGATGATAGTGAGTAAGATACGGTTGTCCATATCATCTAAACCATTTTCATCCACATCCAATGCAATCAACGCAAGTTTGGCAATTTCCATAGTGATGGTGCCATCTCCTTTTATCTGTGCAAAGTCGCGCGTTCTTCTTAAAAGATTATTGGCAATACGTGGTGTGCCCCTGCTTCTTCTGGCAATTTCATAAGCAGCGTCATCAACAATAGGTGTATTTAAAATTGCAGCAGAGCGCTTAACGATCTTCGTTAATAATGTAGAGTCGTAATATTCAAGACGTGCATTAATACCAAATCGCGCTCGAAGTGGAGAGGTAAGTAAACCTGCCCTTGTTGTCGCACCAATTAATGTAAATGGGTTGAGACCGATTTGTACTGATCGCGCATTCGGTCCCGAATCCAACATAATGTCGATTCGAAAGTCCTCCATCGCAGAATACAAGTACTCTTCAACAATCGGATTGAGCCGATGGATTTCATCAATGAACAATACATCACCCGTTTCTAAATTGGTAAGCAATCCTGCTAAGTCACTGGGTTTATCTAAAACGGGACCAGATGTAATCTTAATACTTGACTGCAATTCGTTCGCGATGATGTGCGATAAGGTAGTCTTGCCAAGTCCTGGAGGGCCATGCAACAATACGTGATCAAGTGATTCGCCTCGTTGCTTGGCAGCCAATACATATACTTTAATATTATCGACAATTTTCAGCTGCCCTGTAAAATCCTGAAACGACAAGGGGCGAAGTGCTCTTTCTACTTCCTTTTCCGGAGCGCTCAATTCTTCGCCATCGCCTTTCAAATAGTCTTCGCGCATTCGGAGTTGGTAATCAGTTAATTGTTAAAAGTTGATTGTGAGTGTGGGATTTGGGTGTGAAAGCTTTAAGCAAATGTAAGGGTCTTAAATGGTATTCGTTAATCCTACTTTGTCATCTTGATGGTATTAGAGTAAAAGAAAGAAGCGCTTTACCTGCTGTTATATCCTCTGTGTGTCTCTGTGCAGACCTCTGTGGTAAAATTGAATCCAGCACCACAAAGAACATCGAGAAAATGCACACAGAGTGTCACAGAGTTTCAGTATTCTAAACTTTTATAGCTCCTTGTAAGGAACTTGACGAAGTAGGATTAATCGTTAGCCTTTATCTGTTCTTTTCTTTAGAATGGAAAATCACCTCTAAACTTCACATTTCGTCCCATTAACTTTTAACACCACAAAGCAACAATGTTGCATTTAGTTAATTTTTCTAACTTGCGGCCCGAATTGGATTTAATGGATAATCGTAAGGCTTTCATTTGCACCATCATCTTAATTGCTTCTGTTTTGGCTGTTCGGCTTTATGGAAAAGATAATGTTGGTGAACCAATCAAAATAGAAGGTGCCACAATGGGCACATCATATCACATTACCTACTTCGATAAGAAGGGGAGGAATTTTAAACGTGAGATTGATTCGCTTTTGCTTGTTGTTAATAAATCCATCAATACATACGACTCATCATCTGAAGTGTCCCGATTTAACAGAAGTAAAAAAGGTATCGCCTTCAAACTTCCCTATCTGTATTTGCCTATTAAGAAAGCAGAAGATGTATTTTATATTTCTCAAGGTGCCTTTGACATTACTGTAATGCCTCTGGTTAATGTTTGGGGTTTTGGTCCGGACAAACAACATTGTCCTGACAGTGCCATGATCGATTCGATCAAAACATTTGTTGGCTTTACAAAACTAAAACTCACCAACGATAGCATTACGAAACAAGATGAACGTGTTCAGCTTGACTTTGGTGGAATAGGACAAGGATATGGAGCAGATGTAATAACACAGTTTTTAAAATCAAAGGGGATCACCAATATGTTGATTGAATTAGGTGGCGAAGGAATGGCTGTTGGAAAAAATTTAAAATCAAATAAGCCATGGCAGATTGGTATTCTGAATCCAAACTCCACAGAGTATAACCAATTTTTTAAAGCGTTCATATCGTTGGAAAATAAATCATTTACCACCTCAGGAAATTATTTTAACTATCGTGAGATCGATGGCAAGAAATATTCACATACGATTGATCCATCCACTGGCTTTCCTGCTCAACGCGCCATACTCAGCGCTTCAATATTTTCTGACGACTGCATCACTGCTGATGCCTGGGCAACCTCTATGATGGTGATGGGACATGAGAAAGCGATTGAACTTTTAATGAAGCATCCTGAAATAGATGCTCTCCTAATATATACATCGCCTCAAGGTAACATGGAAACCTACAGTACACCAGGCGTCAAATCACTCATACAGTTAGAACCATAAGCAAGCACATGACTCTCAAATTAATTGTACTTTTTTTTACACCCTTGCTTTCCGGTTTAGCGATTTATCTCATACCAAAGAAGAAGGATTCGAACTTTAAACTGCTGTTGGTTTTTGCAGGTTCATATTTGTTCGCGATTACCGTAATTCACATTCTTCCCGAATTATATCGGCAAGATCTAGGCATCGAATGGATTGGAGTATTTGTATTGGCAGGATTTTTTCTTCAGCAGTTGTTGGAATATTTTACATCGGGTGTTGAACATGGCCACCTGCCTGATCGGCAGGCAGGTATCCACACACATGATCATGATGATCATCATAATCACAAACATCAATCAGTTTCAGCTCTCGTATTATTGCTAGCTCTTTGCGTTCATGCTTTTCTAGAAGGGGGTATGTTAGTTCAGTCAGCTACAATGGGACCCATGTACGATGTTAATTCCATTTTGATTGGTATTGCTTTGCATCGCGCGCCAGCAGCGTTTGCATTAATGACGGTGTTGGCTCATCAACTTCATTCGCGCAACAAAGCTATACCTTACCTTTTGGGTTTTTCACTTGCTGCACCGATCGGTCTCCTATTGAGCACTTATTTAGCCGATCATAATATTCTCTCCAGCACAGGGATGATGTATTTGTATGCTTTAGTGAGTGGAAATTTTTTACACATTTCTACAACCATTGTTTTTGAGAGCAGTCCGGAGCACCATTTCAATGCAAAGAAATTAAGTGTTGCAATTTTTGGAGCACTAATCGCAGTTGCGGTTCAGCAAATGTTATAAGCGAATAATCGTTAAGAAAATTCTAGTATCGTTTTAGAGATTGCTTTCAAAGTATCACTGTGTCTTCGCACGCAAGCTTTCCTTCAACTTCTTCAGTTTGATTTGAATTACTTTTGATTTTCCCGAAAAAAGATTTCAATTTTAATCCTCATCTAAAATTCTATCCAGAGAAATGAAAGCCATCCAGACCTTTGAAGATTATCAACGCGAATACAAAAGAAGCATCGAAGCTCCTGAAGAATTTTGGGCAGATGTTGCGAGCGATTTTGTGTGGCGAAAAAAGTGGGATACTGTTTTGAAGTGGGATTTTAATAAAGCGGAAGTAAAATGGTTTGAAGGTGGTAAGCTTAACATTACAGAGAATTGCATTGACAGGCATTTAGCAACGCGTGCAAATCAAACCGCTATTATTTGGGAACCGAACAACCCGAATGACGAAGCAAAGCACATCACCTACAAAGAGCTACATGAACAAGTTTGCAAAGTAGGTAATGTGTTAAAAGCACATGGCATTAAAAAAGGTGATCGTGTTTGCATTTACATGCCCATGATACCGGAGCTTGCATACGCTGTGTTAGGTTGCGCGCGCATAGGCGCTGTTCACTCCGTTGTGTTTGCCGGATTTTCTTCTGGTTCTTTAGTCGATCGTATAAATGATTCAGGTTGTAAAGCGGTGCTTACTGTTGATGGTGGTCTTCGAGGTGATAAAAAAATTGATTTAAAGATTATTGTTGATGAAGCTTTGCAACATTGCCCTACTGTTGAAAAGGTAATGGTGCTGCAACATGCTCATGTAAAAACAGACATGAAAGCCGGTCGTGATTTCGATTGGCATGAGGAGATGAATAAAGTAAGTAGCAATTGTGTAGCCGAAGAAATGGATGCCGAAGATTTACTTTTTATTCTCTACACCTCCGGCTCTACTGGAAAACCAAAAGGAATGGTACATACTTGTGGAGGATACATGGTGTACACGAACTATACATTCAAGACAACATTTCAGTATAACAATACGCAACCACAACAACCGAACGTATTTTGGTGTACAGCCGATATTGGTTGGGTAACAGGTCACTCCTATATTCTATACGGACCACTCTCAGCCGGAGCTACAACTGTAATTTTTGAAGGCATTCCTTCATGGCCGGACATGGGTCGTTTCTGGCAGGCGATTGAACGAAACAGAGTAAATATTTTCTACACCGCGCCCACAGCCATTCGATCACTCGAGAAAGCACCATTAAGTTTTGTAGAAAAATATGATTTGTCTTCATTGAAAATTTTAGGATCAGTGGGAGAACCCATCAATGAAGAAGCCTGGCATTGGTATGATAAAAATATTGGCAAGGGTAATTGTCCCATTGTTGATACATGGTGGCAAACCGAAACAGGAGGAATTATGATTTCGCCTATTGCCAATGTCACACCCTTGAAACCAGCGCATGCTACATTGCCATTGCCAGGTGTTCAACTTGCTGTGATGGATGAGAGCGGAAAAGAAATGAAGGGCACAGGTGAAGGAAGACTAACTATCAAATTTCCGTGGCCTTCAATGGCGCGCACAATTTATGGCGACCATCAGCGATTTAAGGAAACCTACTTCTCAACTTTCTCTGGAAAGTATTTTACTGGGGATGGATGCAAACGCGATGATGATGGCTACTACAGAATTACCGGTCGGGTAGATGATATCATTATTGTATCAGGACATAACATGGGTACGGCTGAAGTTGAAAGCGCGATAGATGAACATTCAGCCGTTTGTGAAACAGCAGTAGTTGGTTATCCACATGACATTAAAGGACAAGGTATTTATGCGTTTGTGATTTGTTACAACAAGCCACAAGAAGAAGAAAAACTTCGCGCAGAAATTCGCGAAACAGTTTCCAGAATTATTGGACCAATTGCCAAGCCCGATAAAATTCAATTTGTAAGCGGACTTCCCAAAACACGTTCTGGAAAAATCATGCGCAGAATTTTGCGCAAGGTAGCAGAGGGTGATGTTTCCAATCTTGGCGATACAACAACATTACTTGATCCGTCTATTGTTGATGAGATTAAGGTTGGTGCGCTTTGACATGCGATAAAATATTATGTGCAGTCATTAAGTTTTTTTAAAAATGAAACATAGATGTCAGATAATTATTTTGAGTTTATTCAATATCGGGGTTTGAGCAATTTGCTTTATCTTTGATAACCGGGAAAATCATTTTTTAAATCAAAGCAAAAGCAGATGGAAAACTTAGAATTAAAAATTAATCTGAACTTTAAACAATTGGCGACTATTGTAAAGCAACTTTCTCCATCTGAAAAATTAAAGCTGAACGATGTTATTTGGGAGGGGAATATGACAATTCCTGAAGAACATAAAAAAATTGTTTTACAACGTATTCGTAAAGCCAAGCAAAATCCAGAAAGAATGTTGAGTTGGGATAAGGCTTTAAAAACGCTTAAGCCATAATGGCTCGATATAAGATTTCGATAGAACAAGATGCTCTTCAGGATATACAACATGCTACTGATTGGTACAATGAGCGGGTTAAAGGATTAGGCGCTCGATTTCAAAAGCAAGTAATAGCACAAATTAATTCTTTAAAAATCAACCCACTTGTCTATTCAAGACGTTATGCAGAAGTTCATTGCATGCTGATTAAGAAATTTCCATTCTTTGTTCATTTCACAATTGATGAAAATGTAAAGCAAATTGAAATCTTCGCCATTTTTCATACGAGCCGCAATCCCGAGATTTGGCTTTTGAGAAGGGAACAAAAAAAATAAATCTGTTCCCGAATTAAAAGTGACTTCTTTGATGATGTTTGCCAGAGAGGGCTTCTAAAAATTCGTACTTTGCATCTTGCCAATCAACGACCTTTATCTTATCTCCAACCGGAAGCCAACTCCATGATAATTTACAATCTGCACCGCAGGATCTTCTTTTAAATATTTCCGCAGACGTGAAATAAATACATCCATACTGCGACCCATAAAATAATCATCATCACCCCAAACCTGTCCTAACATTTCCTCGCGCTTCAATACTCGATCACGATTGAGATAAAGCATCTTTAAAATATCAGCTTCTTTTTGTGTGAGTGTCTTTTCGTTGCTCTCGATTTTGATAATGAGATTGCTGCAATCGAAGTGATATTTTCCGAGTTGAAAAACATGATCCTGAAAAGCAATTGATTCACTACTTCTTCTCAGAAAAACTTCAATGCGACAAAGTAGTTCTTCCATGCTAAACGGCTTGGTAATGTAATCATCAGCGCCAACAGAAAAACCATCAAGCTTATCTTCAACCATCGACTTGGCAGTGAGAAAAAGAATGGGGATATTTTTATCGTGCTGACGCACACGTCTGGCCAATGAAATCCCATCCATTTTTGGAAGCATTACATCGAAGATGCAAAGATGAAAGGGCGAAGAACGAAAAGCATCCTCACCAGCAACGCCATCTTTACATAATGTAACATCATATCCTTTCTGACTAATGTTATCCTGAATAACAAAGCCAAGGCTTGGATCATCTTCTACCAGTAAAATACGTTTGCTCATCTTTTTGTTAACGGAATAAAAAGTGTGAAGATGCTTCCTTTTCCAATTTCGCTGGATAATTTTATTTCTCCACGATGCTCCCCTACAATCGTCTTTACATAACTTAGCCCTAATCCAAAGCCCTTTACATCGTGTACATTGCCTGTCGACACACGATAGAATTTTTGAAAGACACGTTTCTGGTTTTCTGGAAGAATACCCAATCCATTGTCTTTAATTTCAATCCCAATTTTATTTTCCTGATTAAAGGATCGAATCCTAATTTCGGGAGCAGTGTTACAATATTTAATGGCATTGTCCAGCAGATTGTTCAATACATTCGTAAAATGAAGTTTGTCTGCATTTATTTCATATAATGACGCCTGAAGATCGACTGCAATGGTACCATTCTTTTCCTGCAGCAATAGTGAAACATTTCCAATGGCATCATGAATGAGTTGATGAAGATCAATAGGTTCTCTCTTCAGTTCAATATCTTCCTTATCCAGTCGAGCGATTTGCAATACACGTTCTACATGTTGCTTTAATCGGCTATTTTCTTTTTCGATGATGCCTGCATAGTTTAATAATCTTTCAGGTTGTTTGATAATGTTTGGATCCTTCAACACTTCAGTGGAGACAGCAATTGTTGAGATGGGAGTTTTAAACTCATGCGTCATATTGTTGATGAAGTCTTTTTGGATTTCAGAAAGCCGTTTTTGCTTCAGGATCACAAACAAAGTGTAAGCAAAAAAGAAAATCACTACGAGTAACACAACGGAAGAGAATGACCAAATGCCCATCTGATTAAGAAGATGTGCTTCGCGATTGGGAAACTGAACACCAAAGTGATAACCATGATCTATCCAGGCTGGTAATTTTTTATTGGTAATTTTTTCTTTTGATGTTTGTAACGGAACATAATCTCCGTAGACCATTTTTTCGGAGGTGCAATCGAAAACACCATATTCAAAATCAGTGATTATATTTCTTCTCTTAAATTCAGTTTGCAATAAAAATTTGAGCGTGTTGGCATTCACTTGATTGTTCACCAATACCACAAAATAATTTGTAGATACTTGCTTTACGGGATTAACAGCAGGCGATGGAGTTTTATTGATTTCATAAATTTGTTGGGCAACGTTATATAAAGCTGTATTCACGCTTCGTTCAAACTCATCTTCCTTCAAATCAAAAGCGCGCCTCACCCAATAAATCTGGGTAATAGTAATGCCGATGATGCTAATGGCAGCCAGAATAACGACAAGGCGAATTGTAGAGTTTTTCACAAACCAAAGCTACAATAATCAGAATGGATGTCGAAAGATTAACAAGTCGTTAACAAGTATTAGAAAATCGTTAACAACAAGTGAAAACTAAGTTTCACAGCTTTGTATGGTTCGAACGATTTAAATACACTAAACAATTTTAAACCTTAACAACATGAAAAAAATCACGCTTTCGTTTCTCCTCCTTGCCTGTGTTGCAACAGTATGGGCTCAACAATTTGTATCAAACTACACAATCGCAACCACGCTCAACGGTGCTGCTTTTGCCTGGACTCAAACCACTTTCGATTTTGGAAAGATTAAACACAATGAACCGGTTACAAATACCTTCACCTTTGTGAACACAGGAACGGATCCATTGGTTATTTCTTCTGTTCAGGCTTCTTGCGGTTGCACGGTAACGGAGTATTCAAAAGATCCGATTGCTCCGGGATCAAAAGGATTTGTTAAGGCAACCTACAATGCAGCGAAGGTTGGACAATTCACGAAAACCGTAACGGTTAACGCGAATACAGATGATACTGTAGTTCAGCTTACTATTAAAGGCGAGGTGACGGAATAAAAAATTCGTCAATAGAAGTAGTCCGTTGATAAAAAATTTATCAACGGACTATTTTATTGTGGAGGAGAGAGATCATCATGATATATTTGATAAACGAATTATCAGATGAATCTCAGCCACTATATTTCACAATTCAATTTGTTATTCCCTGAATTGAATCAAACGTCACCTTGGTCGATCACCACAAAGGCTCAGGAAATTATTCTTCAAAAAATAGAGACGTTAGGTAGTAATTATACGATTGTGAATAATGTAGCGATTCATAAGACGGCAATTGTTGAAGAGCATGTTATCACCAAAGGGCCAATGATTATTTCGGCCAATTGTTTTATTGGAGCACATGCGTATTTACGTGGCGGAGTTTATCTAGCCGAGCAAGTTTCAATCGGTCCAGGGTGTGAAGTGAAGTCAAGTTTTATGATGTCGCATACGGTATTAGCGCATTTTAATTTTGTTGGAGATTCAATACTTGGTTCACATGTAAATATGGAAGCGGGAAGCATCATTGCCAATCATTTTAATGAACGTGATGACAAAACTATTTTTGTAATGATCGATGGAAAGCGTTCTGCTATTGATGGAACAAAGTTTGGAGGGGTTGTCGGTGATTATACTCGAATAGGAGCAAATGCAGTTCTTTCTCCAGGAACAATACTTCAATCAAAGTCAATTGTTAGAAGATTGGAGCTTATTGAACAATGCTAATATCCTGGCTTGCCATATTGCACAAAACCATTTTTGGTTGTGCAGAAGGTAGAAGCTATCACAGCCAAAGTAGAGTATTAAGCATAAGATGCGCCACCTTCGATTTACGTTCATCACAGATGCACGAAGGCGCGATTGCATTTCATAGTTAAAGAGCAGGCGTGCATTTAAAATCACAAAAGGGCAACCCGCTCCTGGCGGGTTGCCCTTTTGTGATTTACTAAACTGATTAACTCAATCCTGCCCAAGGCAGGATTGAGTTAATCAGTTTTTCTTAGCGCGGACTGCGCAAGTGTGTTAAGCAGATTTAACATTCCGCGCAGAAGCACGAATTACTTTCCTTCGGGCGAGCTCAATTAAAAACCTTTTCCTGGAATATCGTTTCTAAACTTCTCCATACCCTTTCTATCTTGAAGAGTAACAAAAACAAGTTTCCCATTCAATCCTCCAAACACAAGGTTACTGCAGTTCTTTCCTTTTAACTGTACTTCGCGAATGATTTTGCCAGATGGGTCCAGAACAACAATAGTACCTTTACCATACCGCGTAGCATAAAGATTTCCTTCGCGATCGCATTTCATTCCATCAAAACCAAAATCAGGAAACTCAGCAAACAGTGTTTTGCCCGATATGTTTCCTTTTTCATCGATTGTAAACTTCCAGATTTTGCGTTGCACACTTTCATTTACATACAACGTCTTTTCATCCGGACTTAATGTAATACCATTTGTAGTCCCCATTTTATCAGTGAGCAACACGGCTTTTCCTCCCTTGTCAACACGCCACAATTTTCCGGTGCTTTCTTTCCAATTTGGGTCGGAGACAAAGAGTTGATCATTCTTATTAATACAAAAATCATTAGGTTGATTAAATTCTTTTTTGTGAACGTATACACTTACCTTTTTATCTTTCATGTTTACCTTCAGCACATTGTGCTTGGCAAAATCGGCAAGATACATGGTGCCTTTGCTGTCGAAGACAATGCTGTTGGCAATGCTTCCTTCTGGTAGTGTTAAAAAAAGTGAAACCGTGCCATCTACTTTCACTAAACCAATGGTGCCGTCTTTTTGATAATTTACTACATATAAATTTCCAGCGGAATCAAAGCTTGGTCCTTCAATGTTAGTGGTGAACAGATTTTCTTGTGTAAAATCTTCACTCTGAAACAAACGCAAGAAATCCTGAGCATTAAGAATGGAGAAGGAAGATAAAAAAATGATGAGTGTTAAGAGTGTGATTTTATTTTTCATAAATGAATGAAGGGTGAGGAGATCAAAAGATTATTTAGGTGTGGATTCAATCCAGACAAAGTCAGAAGAGGTGGGAATGTTTTTATAAATCTCCTGAATAAGTTCATTTGGTTTGGCAAGTTTGCGTGCACTGAGATCAATCCACGCGCCATCAACAGTAATGATGGCAGCAACCGTTATTTCATTTTTATATAAATGATGTCGCATACTCCATCTACCAAAATCGCGCGTTGCTTTTATTAATTCAACATCAATGGAAATGGAATCTTCCAATACAATCTCTCTTTTAAAAACAGCTTCTTCCCGAAAAAGTATCGGACCGAGTTGTAGCTGTTCTAATTCTTTGGTGGAAAGACCAGCTTGGCGCAAAAGCACCATGCGAGCCCACGCTCCATAATCATAGTACGTTGAATGACGTAAATGGCGGTTGGCATCGAAGTCGGACCAGCGCAGTTGAATGGGGAGGGAGAATGTTGCCATATCTATTTTTTTGTAATGTTTACGATATGCAATGAGTGAAATTTGGCCTCATGCTGCAAGCTTCAAGCGACAGGCTTGTGGCTTGAAGCTTGCAGCGTGGAACCCTTATTGAAGGACCAAAACAACAAAGATTCGCTAAGGCGTATTCACTTCATGAAAACCCTCCGTGTTATTATCCGTCCAGCTCATCGGGTAATTCTTATCCAGAAACTCAAGTGCGTCTGTAGTTAAATAAAGAGGCTTAAAGGTGTCGATCATCACCGCAAGTTCATGCGTTTCTTTTGCACCAATGCTTTTCTCTACTGTTCCAGGATGTGGACCATGAGGTAGACCTCCCGGATGTAACGTAAAAGATCCACGCTCAATACCTCTGCGACTCATAAAATTACCTTCCGCATAATACAATACTTCATCACTGTCGATATTGCTGTGATTGTAGGGAGCAGGAATGGCCAACGGATGGTAATCAAACAAGCGAGGCACGAATGAACAGATTACAAAATTATGTGCCTGAAAAGTTTGATGAACTGGTGGCGGTAAATGTATTCTTCCCGTTACTGGTTCGAAGTCGTGAATAGAAAAAGTATACGGCCATAAGAAACCATCCCATCCAATTAAATCCAACGGACTGTAGTCATAAATGTATTGATGGAGATAACCTTGCTTTTTGATCTGCACTAAAAATTCACCTTTCGATGAATCCGTTATTAATTCATGTGGCGGATGAATATCGCGCTCGCAATACGGTGAATGTTCTTCCAGCTGACCGAGTTGATTTCGATAACGCTTTACGGTTTCAACAGGCGATGCCGATTCAATGATGAGCAACCGAAGCGGGCCTTCTTCAAATTCCAACTTATAAATTACCGTACGCGGAATAACAATGTAATCGCCTTGTTTGATTTCAAGTTTTCCATAAGGCGAAATCAATACACCTTTGCCATCGTGCACATACAATACTTCATCACCCTCCGCATTTTTATAGAAGTAATCCATTTTGCGTTGCGTAGGCGAGCAAATGGAAATGGAACAATCGTTGTTCTTCAATAATACTTTTCGTGCATCGAGATAATCACTTCCTGTATTTTGAACCTTCGATGTGTTGAGATGGGTTTGTTTGAGATCGTATTCCGGGCAAATCTTTGGTCCATACTTCACTGCTTCCTTCACTGCTTTGATTCGCGTAGGAGGATGGATGTGATAGAGCGTAGAATAAATGCCGGAGAATCCTTCCGAGCTTACGAGTTCTTCTTTATATAAACTTCCATCCGGCTGACGAAACTGTGTATGTCTTTTGGGTGGAATGTTTCCGAGACGATGATAATACATAGGTAAAAAGTTAGTGATCAAAATTAGTGATTCTACTCTAGCTTTCGATACAACCGAATGGTGTTTTGTAAAATGGCATTTGGCCAAAGAATGTAGTTTGGTGGGTATTGAATCAATGCATTACACCTTAGACTGTTTGGTGAATTTAATTTTTGGATTTTAGAAATGAAAGTAGGCAAGCAATAAAAGACATTATGATTGATCGTTTATTTTACCTTTCTTATACAAAAGAACAAGAACGATGGCAGGCACTTAAAAATGAAATGGATATGAAATACGCATTTTTTATTCTTTTTGTTTTAGTATTCAATAGGCTCTGCAGTGCACAAAAAGGTAATCCATTTTTAAATACAGAGTGGAGATTTATTGGGTTGGTTTGGAGGGATGGATCATTACACGAATGCCCTAAAGGAGTTACTTACATTATAGAATTTAAGGAGCATCATAAAATTACTGGAATAGCAACTGTTAACTACACAGAAAAGTATAGGCTCAAAAAGAATAGTAGAATTTTGATAAAACTCTCGATATCAAAACGTGGTGATATTCAGGCGCCTGCTGGTGAATTTGAATGCAGATTAGACTATGGTACATATCTCGGAATTGGCAGAACTGTTAATTACAAGATTGAGGATAACAAATTGAAGGTGTTCTCAAATGAATATATCACCAGGCTTTTTGAAAGACTGTAAACTTTGATCATAGAAGACTGACTTTGTTGGTGGTCCTAACCTACAATAAAAGAATAAGCTACCCTGCTTGCAACGGAATGTTTATTGTAAATGCTGCTCCTTTCCCTGGTGATGAATGCAATTGAATTGATCCCTGAAGTTTTTTCACCAACATGTTTACCGTTGCAAGTCCTAATCCATTTGAACTTTCTCCTCCGGTGGGTCGCGCACTTAGTTTTTGAAACTTGCCATATATTTTTTCGCGATCCATTTCAGTAAAGCCAGGTCCTTCGTCCATCACAACAAATGTTGCGTGTGTTTCTTCCAGTCGTGCTTTTAGGGTAACGGCCTTTTGTGTTGGCGAGAATTTTAATGCATTTGAAGTGAGGTTTTGAAGAATACGTTTCACCAGAATTTTATCAGTGAATACATTTCCTTCTTCTGCTGAAATGATCAGATTAATTTCTTTGCTCTTTGCCAGTAAATCGAATTCCTCTTTTAATTCATGAAGTAGCGTAGTTAGATCGATAGACTCATAGGTGTGTTGATCCGAACGCTCTTCCAGTTCACGCACTTCTAAAAGTTGGTGGATGATATCATTGCCAATGCCCAAAGCTTTTCTGCCATGACCAATTAATTGAGAAGTTGACTCATTCTTATCAGGCTCCAATTCCAACAATGTAAAAATACCTTGTATGGAATTGAAGGGAGATTTTAAATCATGAATAATGGTATGTACCAATCCGTTAATCTCGGTATTGAGTTCTTGCAACTCTTTGTTTTTCTTTTGCAGTTCTTCGTTTGCTTTTCTGCGTGACAAACTGGCCCTGCGCACAAGCAGCATTACGGCTAGTAAACTAAGTGCTACTATCGTTATCAGCATATTAATCAAACGTTGTCCGCTTAATTGGCGATTGCTTTCCAGCAGGTTAAAAGCAATGGATTCTTTATCTTTTTGAATCGATTGTTTTTCCAACCGTTCGCGCTCAAGCCTTGCATTAAATGCTTTGGCATCGATACTAGCAGAAATGGTTTGATCCATGATGCTGTCTTTATACAAGGAAGCCAATCGCAAATAGGTAAAAGCTTTTGATGTTTGATTTCGGTACTGATAGATGTTGGCCATCAACTCACAATTTTTGAGCGTGAGCGGCTTGTTGTTTATCGCTTTGCACAATTGATACGCTCGTTCGCATACCGATAATGAAGCTTCGTATTTTTTCTCGTCATACAGACAGTGTGCCAAATGCGTTGTGGCATTGAGCATCACCTCAGAGTGTGGATTCTTTGAATTTCGTTCGATGCATTTGTTAAAACAGTATCGTGCACTGTCATATTTCTTTTGCATCACATAAATTTCACCGAGGTGCATCAAGTCCAAATCTTCGATATAGGTAATCTTTGCCTTCTCCGCCACGGCAATCGATTTTTTAACATAGTAGTATGCCGAATCGATATTTCCTTGCTTTGAAAATATGGAGGCGAGACTTTCGGTCGAGTAGGCTTGTAAGGCCTCATCTTTTGTTGCGATAAAATTTTTCCACGACCGATGGGAATACAACAATGCCATGTCATAATTCTTGGCGCCCATGTAGGCCGCAGCCAGGTTGATAAAGTCGGAACCCAAACCGGATATATCGTTCAGACCCTCATCAATGGCAACTGCTTTTAGCAAAAATTCAGCGGCAAGGGCAAATTCTCCCAGTTGATTATAGACAATGCCAATATTATTATCGCATGCTGAGATCACCGTAAGGTTTTTAATCTCTTCAGCGAGTGCAAGCGCTTCAAAATGATAGTCGAGAGCAGCAAGGTATTTTCCCTGGGCTTCTAGTACTGAACCCTTAACTGAGTAGGTTCTGGCGATTATGTTTTTGTCTGTAATTTCTCCAACCAAGTTAATGGCATCCATCGAGAATTTTTCTGCACGGTCGAGATCAACATCGAGGTAATAGAAGGCAACTTTATTTAGAATGATAATCCGATCAGAAACAGAAGGCTTGTTTTGAAGAGCGCTCTCAAGGCTATCGATAGATTGACTGTTACCACGAATAAAAGTGGCAAACAACAGCATTATAAGAAAAGAGAACTTTGGCGTTTTTCTTCTCATTTAAGTTTAGGATCAGGCAACGGACTAAATTAAGCGAATTGTTTCAGAACTGCGATAGGATGTAAGAATTAGGGCAAAAAAAACCCGCTGGAAGTAATCCAGCGGGTTTCATTTATAGCTTCTTTTAATTAGCCATTCATCGAACTCAAGAACTCATCGTTGCTGCGAGTTCCCTTCATTTTGCTTTGAAGGAATTCCATGGCTTCAACTGAATTCATATCGGCCATATACTTACGCAAGATCCAAACGCGTTGAAGCTCGTCTTCACGCAATAATAAATCTTCACGTCTTGTACCCGATGCAGGAACATCCATAGAAGGATACATTCTTCTATTTGAAAGTTTACGGTCAAGTTGTAATTCCATGTTACCTGTTCCTTTAAATTCTTCGAAGATTACTTCGTCCATTTTAGAACCGGTATCAATGAGAGCGGTTGCAATGATGGTTAACGAACCACCATTTTCAATTTTACGTGCGGCACCAAAGAAACGCTTTGGCTTATGCAATGCGTTAGCATCCACACCACCCGAAAGAATTTTTCCGGAAGATGGAATAACAGTATTGTAAGCTCTTGCCAAACGAGTAAGTGAATCCAATAAGATAACAACATCGTGTCCGCATTCTACCATGCGCTTTGCTTTTTCAAGAACAATGCTGGCTACCTTTACGTGGCGTTCAGCTTGTTCATCAAAAGTAGAAGCAACTACTTCAGCTTTTACACTACGCGCCATGTCGGTAACTTCTTCCGGACGTTCGTCAATCAACAATACGATCAAATAAACTTCAGGATGATTTTCAGCAATCGCGTTAGCAATGTCTTTTAGTAAAACAGTCTTACCTGTTTTGGGCTGCGCCACAATCATACCGCGTTGACCTTTACCGATTGGTGAAAACAAATCGAGAATACGGGTTGAGAGATTGGTTGGGCTAGTGCTTAACCTTAATTTTTCGTTAGGGAAAAGCGGAGTGAGGTATTCAAATGAAACGCGGTCGCGGATTTCTTCAGTCGTTTTTCCACTTACAGTTTCTACTTTAAGTAAAGCAAAATATTTTTCACCTTCTTTTGGTGGACGAATTAACCCTTTCACGGTATCACCAGTCTTCAAACCAAACAATTTGATTTGAGATGGTGAAACATAAATATCGTCAGGGCTTGCTAAGTAATTGTAATCGGATGAACGGAGGAAGCCGTAACCATCCTGCATGATTTCCAAAACACCTTCGTTGGTGATGGCGCCATCAAACTCACGGATGGCTGCACGAATTTGTTGTTGTGCCTGGCGGTTATCCGGTCTGCGCTCTGGCATGGGACGTTCTTCTACCGGAAGGCCAAGAGAAGAGGGCTGTTGTGGTGATGCGGAAGGTTGCTGATCAAAGTTGACAAGCGAACGATCAAATTCAAGGTTGATGGAATCCAACTCGTCATCGGGTGGTAATTCCATATCTATTTTTTCTACTGGTGCTGGCGCTACATTCTCGCGTCTGCGTGGACGGAGTTTGCGTTCTTCGCCTTCTTTTGGTTCGGCAGCAGAGGGTGGAGAGGCAACTTTAGCTGGTTTAACTTCAACAGCAGCGGCTTCGGGCGATAGCGCTTGTTGATCAAGGATTTTGTAGATGAGGTCTTGCTTGGCAAGCTTTTTAGCGTTTTTCACGCCCATTCCTTCCGCAATTTCTTTCAATTCAGAAAGAAGTCTGACATTCAGATCGTCAATAGTGTACATGATGTGTTAGAAGATGAATTGTGTTTTAAAATGATTTGGTTTGAATACTACATCAATCAGGACAACGCTGATTTTTTGTTAACAGAACAAATTGAATTGTAATTGTTGAGATTCGACAAGTAAAAAAAATCCGGATTTATTTGCAGAGGGCCAGTTGATAAAGCCGTATGACCCTGCAATTATAGCCGAAATTTGAATAGTATCCAATTGTGAAAAATATTTTATTGGCCGGTTGTTCGTGGATGGAGATTCAAAAAAACTAATTTTGGAGCCTTTAACAAAAACCAAACATGCTACAACTGGCCGTCATCCGCGATCAACAACAGAAAATACTGGAAGGTTTACGCAAGCGAAACTTTAAAGATGGCGAATCCTTGATTCGCCAGATCATCGATAATGATCAATTAAGACGCGATACCCAAAAAACGCTGGACGAAATCAAGGCCAAGTCGAATATGGATGCCAAAGCCATTGGTGATCTCATGAAAAATGGCAAGGCTGATGAAGCTACAGCTCTTCGTGCCCAGGTTGCTGCCGATAAAGACAAGGTGAAAACGCTCGAGGCCGATTTTGAAGTGTACGATAAAAAACAAATCGAACTACTGTATAAAATCCCAAACGTTCCGCACGAGAAAGTTCCGGCAGGTGTGGGTGCAGATGATAATCTCAATGTTTATGAGCATGGCACCATACCTACTTTGGATGCAGATGCTTTGCCACATTGGGAGTTGATCAAGAAGTATGACATCATCGATTTTGATCTCGGAAATAAAATTGCCGGTGCGGGCTTCCCGGTTTATAAAGGAAAGGGAGCAAGACTCCAGCGTGCGTTGATCAATTTCTTTTTGGATGAAGCAACAGCGAAGGGATATAAAGAAATTCAACCGCCTATTGTAGTGAACGAAGCTTCCGGATATGGAACAGGTCAGCTTCCGGATAAAGAAGGACAAATGTATTTTATTGGAGAAGATAAACTCTATTTAATACCTACTGCCGAAGTGCCCATCACGAATTTGTATCGTGATGTTATCGTGAACGAACAAGATCTTCCAATTAAAAATGCTGGCTACACTCCATGCTTCAGACGCGAGGCGGGAAGTTGGGGTGCTCACGTTCGTGGATTAAATCGTCTTCATCAATTTGATAAAGTTGAAATTGTTCAGATCAGAAAACCGGAAGACTCATACGATGTACTGGAAGAAATGACATCTCATGTTCAAAGCTTATTAGAGAAATTAGAATTGCCTTACCGAAAACTTTTGCTATGTGGTGGTGATATGGGTTTCAATTCTGCAATGACATATGATCTTGAAGTTTTTTCTGCTGCTCAACAACGTTGGTTGGAAGTAAGCTCTGTGAGTAATTTCGAAACCTTCCAGGCAAATCGATTGAAGTTGCGTTATAAAACCAAAGAAGGTAAGATGCAATTGCTCCATACCTTAAATGGAAGTGCGCTTGCATTGCCGCGTATTGTTGCTGCCATTTTGGAAAACAATCAAACGAAAGAAGGTATTCATATCCCGAAGGTGTTGGTGTCATACACAGGTTTCAATATTATTAGCTAAACGAATCTCTCATAATGTGTTTTCATGTTCAATGGATTAGCCCTTGTCTTACGAATGCCAAATAAGTGCAATTTAAAAAGTAGATCATGAGCAAGACCGTTGCATATGATAGGTACAGTCATCCCCCTCCTTCGGAGAGGGAACGAGGGTGAGGCCTTGCACAATCTCATTCCAAGAAGATTTGGCGCCAAATATTAAACACATAAGCTCAATCCATAATTGGAAAAATGATCAACGCATCTCAGAGTAGAATTAACCTGGCCTCCGTTCACATCGTAGGTAATAAAAGTAAAGAGGAGTCTTTAGAACTTTCGGAAGAGCCATTGGCATTGGATGATGAAAAAGTAAATGAACTTTTACTTACCTATTTTCTATCCAATTTTAAAGCGCCCGAGTTTCACAGTTTCACATTTTCGAATGAGGACTTTGCGCTCAATCCCATTTATCAGTTTGCATTAGAGATTTTTTCGGATAACGAAACGCTACATGTGCATTCGATTAACATGGCGAAGCATTTGTTTGAAGCGTCACAGCATCCCAACATTAAAGCAGGCGATTTTTATGTAGCGCATATCGAAGGTGTGAACATTGAAAACACCATAGTCGATGCTATTGGAATTTTTAAATCGGAGAACAAAGACACCTACCTTAAACTCAAAGCATCGAAAGGCAATTTTAAATTGAATGCTGATGAAGGAACGAACATCAAGAAGCTTGATAAAGGTTGTTTGATATTGAATTTAGAAAGCGAAGCCGGATACAAAATCTTGCTAGTCGACAATGCCAACCAAGCTGATGCACAATTCTGGAGACAAAACTTTCTAAATGTAAAGCCGTGGTCAGATGCGTTTCACCACACGCACAATTTTATGAATCTGACCAAGCAATATGTAGCCGATCAGCTCGATGAAGAATTCAGTGTGTCAAAAGCCGATCAGATTGATTTGCTGAATCGCTCGATGAACTTTTTTAAATCGCGAGAACAATTTGATCAACGCGAATTTGAAGTGGAAGTGTTGGCCGATGCCGATGTGATTCAATCATTCCGAAAGTTTGAAAAGAATTTTGGTGAAGAGATCGTTGACTCGTTTGAAATTTCAGTACATGCGGTAAAGCGCCAGGCTCGTATATTTAAAAGTGTACTGAAACTTGATAAGAACTTCCACATCTATATTCATGGAAACAGAGAGTTGATTGAGAAAGGATATGATGAAGCGAGGGGAGAGCATTTTTATAAGATTTATTTTAAAGAGGAGAGTTAATGTGTAAATGAGTCGATGTGTAGATTGGAAAATTTAGGGAGCTTTATTTTCAAGTTTACCATTGTCAAAATATTGAATCAAACTCATTTGCAATTTGCACATCGACTCATTTTCAAATTGAATTGAGAATTGTTGTTTACTAACCTTTTTCCTTTCTTTGATTCAAAGGAGCTTCTGTGACTACCTCAGATGAAAAAAATCTTATTGCATTATTAAAAGAGGACGATCGTTCCGCTATCAACACAATTTTTCTAAAATATCATGTTTTGCTTTGTCGAATTTCAGTGCGGATCGTTAGTGATCCCGAGGAAGCTAAGGACGTTGTGCAAGAGGTCTTCATTAAACTCTGGCGAAACCGAAAAGAATTAAACATCCAGTATTCGCTGGAAGCTTATCTCAAAAGAGCGGTTGTCAATACTTCTCTGAATCACATTGAAAGCAAAAATAAATTTACGTCACTTAATGTATCCGATTCTAAACTCAATAAGATTGCTGAAAATACAACGGATCAACAACAATCTTTTGATGAGTTATCAACGCGAGTCGATCATGCCATTGACAACTTACCAGTAAGAACAAAAGCTGTTTTTACTTTAATACGTTTTGAAGAGATGAGTTATAAAGAAGTTTCCGAAAGCCTTGATATCTCTTTGAAAGCTGTGGAAAAGGAAATGATGAAGGCGTTAAAACTCCTTCGTGAAGCCCTTAAAGATTATTTACCCTTACTCCTCCTCTCTATACTGACGATTGTTTAGAGAGGAAAAAATAATTTGTGTTATGGGGGGAGAAACGTGGAGTTGCGCCTGTCTTACTCACAAACGCAGAAACTATGAGAGCAATCAGCCTAATTCTTATCACCTTATCGAGTAGCCTTCTGGTACAGTGCGATGAGCCAGAAAAAATAGAAGTCGATGTTGAAGGTGACTACTTTCCGCTAAATGAAAACTCCGAATGGAGATATCTGAGGGAATATTTCTCCACAGCTGATGATCATGCTTTTCTGTCCTCTGAAACCGTAAGTCAGTTTATAAAAGGTGATACCATTATTGAAGATATCCAGTATAAAAAGATAGTGGATGAAAACGGTGGCATTGTGAAAGTGGTTCGAAAAGAAGGAAGTAAATATTACGGCAGAAATCATGAGCTGTACACAGGCTTTACGAATGAATATCTCTTTCTAGACGAAGAGGCATCTCTAAATACTTCCTGGACTCATAACAAAATCGCATACGAAACAGAGTATAAGGTAATTGGAGTAAATTCAACTCGCACATTTAATGACGTTACCTATCATAACGTAATGGATCTTCAGGTTAATTACTACTTCCAAGAAGGTGAAGGTCTTGAGCTTTACTACTCTACTCTGCATTATTACGCAAAAGGAATTGGTGAAATCTATACACATTACCCGTATCCATCCTCCTTAACGTACAGCGACTTGGACATCTCTCTGGTGAAATTTACTCCACATGAGAACTGAAATGGATAGATAGAATTAATAAGATGATTACAAATAAAATTAATCGGAGAAGTTTCATTAAGACCTCCTCATTATTCGCCATTGCTGTTACGATTCCTGTCTTCAATCGATGTAAGGATAATGATGGTAAGGATGATTCAATCAACGATTGCCAAACGACAGCCGACATACTCGGCCCTTACTACAAAGCCGGTGCACCACTTGGTGAAAATATTATTCCTTCAGGTGTAGAAACGCCACCATTATGTATTGAGGGTAAAATTTTTAGTCATTGTGAAAATTTACTTCCCGATGCCGTTGTTGAAATTTGGAATACTAATGCCGAGGGTGCTTACGATACTTCTGAGCAATTTTTGTTTCGGGGGAAATATCAAACTCTTTCTGACGGTATCTATAAATTTAAAACCATTGTTCCGGGCAGGTATTTGAATGGGAGTACTTATCGACCAAGTCACATACATTTCCGAATTACAGCTCCGGGTCATCGTGAACTGGTCTCTCAGATTTATTTTAAAGAAGATCCGTTTATTAATACTGATCCATGGGCAAGCGACCCCAAAGCCAACGAACGAATTTTGGCAATCGGGAAAGATGCAAATGATGTTGATACCATTACATTTGATATTCATTTAATCGAAGCGTAATACTTTCATGACTGAATTTTACGATCAACTGATTTTGAAATGCCTTTCCGGAACGGCCACTGCGGAAGAGCAAGAACAACTTGCTCATTGGACTGAGCAGTCGGTAGAGAATAAGAAGACTCTGGAGGATTACCGGCAAGTATGGAAGTTAGGTGATTCTAAATCGTTGCCTGATTTTGACTCCGTATCAGAGCTTAAACAGTTAGAAACTAAGTTGAATCAGGAAGATAAAAAGATCAAAGTACTTTCTCCTTACGGATCACTTGTATTTAAAGTTGCGGCATCTATAACACTCCTGATAGTTTGTTCTTTCTTATTTTATCAGTTAGTATTTAAAACGGAAACCATTGTAAAAGAAAGTGGTGCTGAGAAAATACAATTCACACTTCCGGATGGATCAGTAGTTTGGTTGAATGAAAGAAGTAAAATCACCTACACTTCTGATTTCAATTCTGAACGTCATATCGAATTATCAGGAGAAGGCTTCTTCGAAGTGACGCGTAATCCTGACAAGCCCTTTGTTATACGGGCCGATAAGAGTGAAGTAAAGGTTTTAGGAACATCCTTCAACGTGCGAGCCTATGAAAATGAAAGTCACAATGAAGTTTACGTAGTTACCGGGAAAGTAAGTCTTGCCGATGATAGTGATCAAAGTATAATACTGTCACCTGGAGAGGAGGGTATTTTAGATAAACAGAAGAATCTGCTTACACGCAATGCAGAAACAAATCCAAATGACCTTGCCTGGAAAAGCAAGCAACTGATTTTTAAGAAGACAAGTTTAACAGAGGTAGCCGAGACGCTTGAAAAGTATTTTCAAATCTCCATCACCGTTAAAAATCCTGACTTACAAAAATGCAGATTTACCAGTTCGTTCAATGACCCTACATTGGAAGAAGTTATTGAAGCCATCAGCATCGCTTTGAATTTAAACATTGTTCATCAAAACAAGAAGTATATGTTTGATGGAGAAGGCTGTTGAAATTGTTTTCAGGTTCCAAGTTCAAGGTTTAAAGTTATGATGAAATCGCTAACCATATTCTTTACAATTCTTCCGATATGGTGGGTTTCAGCTCAATCCAATGTTTTGGATAAAAAAATTACCGTGAACTTTTCGAATGTAACATTAGAAAAAGCACTATCAACAATCAGCAAAATTTCTCAAACTGAATTTTCATATAGTGATGATGTAGTGCCCGTCAATGCGATAGTTAATATTACGGCTACAGAGCAGGAACTTGGGGAAGTGTTGAAAATATTGTCAGCTAATTTTCAGATTGAGTATAAGTATACAAATGGTAGAATCATTTTCCGAAAAGCACCAGCACCACTCTCGCAGACGGTGAGAGGAGCTATAGTAGATCAATACACGCACCTACCGATACCAGGTGCTAATATTATTGTAGTTGACACCAGTCCATTGCTGGGTACAACTTCCGATGCGGATGGAAAATTCAAAATTCCGAATGTGCCGGTAGGACGTGCTACCATTCAGGTTACATCTGTTGGTTATCAGTCGCGAACCTTGTCGAATATTTTATTGGGAACAGGGAAAGAACTTGTGCTGGAAATAAAACTTATGGAATCCATCACAACGATGGAGGAAGTAGTTGTAACAGCAAAACAAAATGATCAAAGCAATACAGCAGAGACGACTATTGTAAGCGGAAATTCTTTCACTGTTGAAGAGACGAAACGATATGCGGGAAGTTTAGGAGATCCTTCACGTATGGCTTCCAGTTTTGCAGGTGTTATGAACGCGAGTGATGAGAGCAATGCCTTGATTGTACGAGGTAATTCTCCACGTGGTGTACTTTGGCGTGTTGATGGTATCGAAGTTCCCAATCCAAATCACTTCGCAAGAGAAGGTTCATCCAAAGGTATTGTCAGTGTACTCAGCAGTAACATTATCGATAACTCCGATTTTTTAATGAGCGCATTTCCCGCTATGTACGGCAATGCATTGTCGGCTGTGTTTGATATGAAATTAAGAAGCGGCAACAACGAACGAAGAGAACATTCTTTTCAAGCGGGCTTGCTCGGAGTTGAAGCTTCCACTGAGGGGCCATTCAGCAGTAAGCATCGTTCATCCTATCTGGTTAACTATAGGTACTCTACCTTGAATATTCTTGATAAGCTTGGTGTTGATCTGAATGATGTTGGTGAATACAAAAACTACCAAGACCTTTCCTTTAAAATGGATTTTCCAACAAAGAAGAATGGACGTTTTTCCGTGTTTGGTATTGGAGGGCTTAGTAAATCCAATCTGGAAAATTCCAGCACCTTAGCGCAAGATAATTCAAACATGGGTATCGTGGGAATTACCTATCAGAAAATACTAAATGATAATACTTCCATTACTTCTGCTTTATCATGGTCTGGTACAGGCATCTCAAATTACAATGAGGTATTGGGCTTAGACTCAGGCCCACTAAAAATAGAAGAGAACTATAATAAATCGTATGCTCGAGCTTCCCTTCTTGCAGATCGAAAAATAACAGAGCGATTTTTTTTGAAAGGTGGCCTGATCTATAGCAGACTGTTTTACAATTTCTATTTGCGCAACCTGGATCCAGGCAATATGGCTTATCAGGAAATTATAAATTTTAAGGAGCAGAATAACACAGGTATAACGCAAGCATTTTTAACAGCACAGCAAAATTTTACTACAACGTTGCTAGCTGTATATGGTATTCACTTCATTCAATTTGGATTAACGAAAGACTATGCCATTGAACCGCGCGCAGGTATTCGTTGGCAGGCAGCACCAGATAAAACGTTTAGTGTTGGTTATGGAAAGCATAGTCGCATTGAAAATCTCCAATACTATCTTGCACGAGATCATCAAACGGGTGGCGATGAAGTGCAGATCAATAAGAATCTTGGTTTTACACGTGCTGATCATTACGTTGTGGGCTATGAGCAATCGTTGGGTCACGGTCATACATTTAAAGTGGAAGCGTACTATCAGCAATTGTACAATGCTCCCATTCAATCTGATCCTTCTTCAATGTACAGCACAATTAATGAAGACTCAGGCTTTATTACGGACACCTTGTTGAACAATGGAAAAGGAAGAAATTATGGCATTGAGATTTCGCTGGGAAAATCGTTCTCAAAAAATTTCTACTATCAACTAAACGGAGCGCTATATCAATCTAAATTCAGAGTGGCAGATGAGCAGGAGCGCAATACATCCTACAACGGAAATTATAATTTTCATTTGTTGATAGGAAAAGAATTTCGGTTAAGCAGTAATCGCGACATCTTTGGTTTGAACTTGAAAATTACGGGCGCAGGAGGTAAGCGATACGTTCCTATTGATTTGGAAAAGTCCATAGAAGAAGGGCGTCAGGTGTATCACTGGGAGAATGCCTTTGATCCGCAGCTACCTGATTATTTTCGAACTGATCTTCAACTCGTCTACAGAAGAAACAAACCTCGATATTCTACCGAATGGAGACTCGATATTCAAAATGTTACCAATCACGTTAACCCAGCGTATTATTATTATAATGCCAGCTCACAAAGTATTTTATTAAAACACCAGCTAGGTATCTTGCCCATTATAAGTTATCGAATTGAGTTTTGAATACGGATGTTTATCAGGTACTTTGTTTATTTTAGGGAAAAGTTGATGTGCTGGTTCGTTGATTCGATAATGAATTGATTTGAAAATGAATTGATTCGGTATTTCGATGATGTTGTGCTTCAAGGAAAAGATAAATCGACTCATGGTTGGAATCTTATGTTCAAATTGACTCGTTTTCAAATTATAATTCTGCATCACCCATCACTTACTCTTGTTCCTTTATCATTACTTTAGGTTTTTAGGAGTTGCTAAAAATCGTAAATTGGATGATGATCCAAAGAATATATATCGATACTTCCGTTGTTGGTGGATATTTTGATGAGGAGTTTAAGGAGCCTACTCTAAGACTGTTCAATCGATTGGCCAAAGGAGAGATTAAATTTGTGATTTCAGATTTGCTTGAACTGGAATTAATCAATGCTCCTAAACAAGTAAATGAATTGCTTCTACAATATCCGAGCGACAGGTTTGAAAGAATCGAGCTGGCAGAAGAAGTGGTGAAATTAGCTGACAAGTATATTCTTGAAAAGGTAGTTGGAAGAACTAGCCTCGAAGATTGTCGACATATTGCATTGGCTACCATAAATCGGGTTGATGTTTTGGCAAGTTGGAACTTTAAGCACATTGTAAATCTTGAAAGAATAAAAGGTTATAATTCAGTAAATTTAAGACTTGGATATCAAACAATTGAGATTCGAACACCTAAAGAACTTGTGAGTTATGGAGACTAAAGAAAAAACTTTTGATGCAGTAAAGGCGATGAGAGAAGTTCGCGACAAGATAAGTGAGGAGACTCAAAATATGACATTAGAGCAGTTAAAAAAATATATATCCGACAGATTAAAGAATTCAAATCTTAAGATGGTAGGAAGGTAGGACACAATCAGTATGCGCAGTGCCTAATATAGATAGCGGATAGTCGTCTTCTCAAAAGATTCCATTCTCACCACTCATCACTTTGCTATTGCTCAGTTGTTACAACCAATCTACTTTGAAGGTATAATCATCAATCCAAATGAAACTCAATAGACTAATACTCGCGACAGGCATGGCTGCTCTTACCATGGCGTGCTCAGAAAAGAAAACAGAAATTGCAAACATGAATTATCCCGAAACAAAGAAAGTAGCTACTGTCGATACGTATTTTGGTTCTCAGGTGTCTGACCCTTATCGATGGCTTGAAAATGATACAGCAAAAGACACTGAAGATTGGGTAAAGGCACAAAACGAAGTGACGTTCGGGTTCCTGAGCAAAATACCCTATCGCGAAACCGTTAAGAAACGCCTCGAAGAAATATTCAATTACGAACGCCTAAGCGCGCCCTTTAGAGAAGGTGAATATTTCTACTTCTATAAAAACGATGGACTTCAAAATCAAAATGTTCTCTACCGTAAGAAAGGCGAGAATGGAGAGGTAGAAGAATTTCTCAATCCGAATAAGTTTAAAGAAGACGGTACCATTTCCCTTGCGGGAGTTTCCTTTAGCAAGGATGGCTCGCTGGCCGCTTATCAAATTTCAAAGGGCGGAGCCGATTGGAAAGAAGCAATTGTTCTTCGTACCTCAGATAAAACCGTTGTGGAAGACACCATGCGCAACATTAAGTTCAGCGGCATTGCATGGAAAGGTAATGAAGGATTCTATTATAGTACGTACGACAAACCAAAGGGAAGCCAGCTTTCTGAAAAGACACAGTATCACAAACTTTATTATCATGTGTTGGGTACACCACAAGAAAAAGACGTCATGCTATTCGGTGGAGAAAAAACGCCTCGCAGATATATCGGAGCGTACTTAACAGAAGACGAACGTTTCCTTGTAGTTACAGCTTCAACCAGCACGAATGGAAACGAGTTGTATGTTCAGGATTTAAAAGATCCAAAGGGAAAGCTCGTCACATTGGTTAATAACTTTGATAACAACCATTTTGTAATGGCCAATGAAGGAAATCGCCTTCTGATTAACACGAATTTGAATGCGCCCAACACACGTGTTGTAGAGGCAGACTTTTCAAATCCAACGCCAGAACATTGGAAAGATGTAATTCCCGAAACAGAAAATGTATTAAACACGTCAATGGTAGGCGGAAAAATATTTGCCGATTATCTGGTGGATGTGAAAACGGTAATAAAACAATTTGATACAAAAGGTAAACTAGAACGTGAAGTTGAACTTCCTGGAATAGGAACTGCCGGTGGCTTTGGTGGACGAATTGAAGATAAAGAAACGTACTACACGTTTACATCTTTCACCTACCCGTCTACTATTTTCAAATTTGATATTGCTTCTGGCAAATCAACACTTTATGAAAAACCAAAAGTAGATTTTAATCCAGAGGATTACGAGACCAGGCAAGTCTTTTACACCAGTAAAGACGGAACAAAAGTGCCAATGTTTATTGTGCACAAAAAAGGACTTGAGTTGAATGGTAAGAATCCAACGATTCTTTATGGATATGGTGGCTTCAACGTTAGTCTCACTCCAGCATTCAGTACATCACGCATTGTGTGGTTAGAGAATGGTGGTGTGTTTGCTCAACCTAATTTGCGCGGTGGAGGTGAGTATGGCGAGAAGTGGCACGTAGCCGGAACAAAGTTGAAGAAACAAAATGTATTCGATGACTTCATCGCTGCCGCTGAATATTTGATAACAGAGAAATATACCTCAAGCGATTACCTCGCATTATCGGGTGGCTCGAATGGTGGATTGTTAGTAGGAGCAACGATGACGCAACGTCCAGAGTTAGCAAAGGTAGCCTTCCCTGCAGTGGGTGTAATGGATATGCTTCGCTACAACAAGTTTACGGCTGGTGCCGGATGGTCTTACGACTATGGTACAGCAGAAGATTCAAGAGAAATGTTTGAGTATTTAAAAACGTATTCACCTGTACACGCACTGAAGCCGGGAACAAACTATCCGGCAACAATGATAACGACTGGTGATCATGATGATCGAGTTGTTCCTGCTCACTCGTTTAAGTTTGCTGCTACATTGCAAGCGAATCATGCGGGTACAAATCCAGTTCTTATTCGAATCGAAACAGATGCTGGTCATGGCGCTGGTACACCGATCTCAAAAACGATTGAGCAAGTAGCGGATCAATACTCATTCGCGTGGTATAATATGGGGATCGTTCCTCCGGTGGCAAAGAAGGAGATGTAGGTCAATGCAGAATTTAGAATTTAGGAGTTAGAATGGTTCGGCTAAAATTTTAAGAGTTCTTGTTTTAAGTGTTGCCACCGCTGTGAGCAGTGGCAACACTTTTCCGATTATAATTTTATTTCATTCACTAACGCTTCACCTTTTTCAAAGGCTTTCAGATTAGATAAGGTAGTCTTTGCAATCTGCGTGAGTGCCTCATACGTAAAGAAACCTTGATGAGCCGTAATCAATACATTCGGGAAACTTCCTAGTCTTGAGATAACATCGTCTTCAATTATATTTTCGGAGAGATCGCGGAAAAATAATTTCTCCTCCTGCTCATACACATCAATCCCCAGCGAACCAATGATGCCGGATTTAAGTCCTTTGATTACGGTTTTGGTATCAATGAGTCCACCACGACTGGTGTTGATCAACATAACACCTTTCTTCATACTTTGAATAGATTGATCGTTGATCAGGTAGCGTGTCTGTTCATTTAATGGACAGTGAAGTGAAATGATATCGGACTGTTCGAATATTTCTTTAAGACCAACATACTGCACGCCTTTCTTAATCAAAGCATCATTTGGAAGAATATCATAGGCAAGAACCTTCGTTCCGAAGCCAAGCATGATGGAGCAAAAAACTTGTCCGATGTTCCCGGTACCAATCACACCAACCGTTTTACCAAACAGATCAAAGCCAAGAAGGCCATTGAGTGAAAAGTTTTGTTCGCGTACACGATTATAGGCTTTATGCGTTTTTCGATTTAACGTCATGATCATGGCGATAGCATGTTCGGCCACGGCATGAGGTGAGTAACTCGGTACTCGCACAACACGGATGTTATTATCAATGGCAGCCTGAATATCTACATTGTTGAAACCCGCACAGCGTAGGGCAATGATTTTTATGCCACGCTTTGCCAATTGTTCAATCACAGGGCGGTTCACCTGATCGTTAACAAAAACACAAACTGCATTTACATCTTGCAACAGGTTGATGGTCTTTTCGTTTAGCGATGTCTCATAGTAATCGAGCGTGTATCCAAAGGATGCATTGTGTTTATCGAAAAACTTCTTATCGTAAAGTTGTGTGCTGAAGAATGCAATTTTCATAGGGAGGGTATTAATTGTATCAATATACTAAGAGTGAAACACAAAACGTCTGATCAAAATCATCGGGCGCATTTCAGACTGTGGCGGCATTAGGTCAGCCCTACGGGATTTTATCCATTCACTAAAATATTTTCTACCGTAAGATTCGCCTCGCTGAGGCTTAAGTCGCAGAGGAACGAAACTATGGTAGTCTGATTAAAATCATCGGGTGGATTTCAAACGGTCTCGGCATCAGGTCATACGCCAACTGGCGGATTTTCTCCATTCACTAAAATATTTTCTACCGTAAGGTTCGCCTCGCTTAGGTTCAAGTCCCAGAGGGACGAACTTATGGTAGCTATGTCAATAAATATAGAAGTTAGCTCCGTAGGAGCGACCTTAATACATATAGCAGCGGCAAATTAAAAGCGGTGGCACCGCTACCAAAAAGAAGAGCCCGATCGATTCGACCGGGCTCTTATTCTAAATTCTAACTCCTAAATCCTAAATTCTAACTCCCGCACGCTTCACAAGCATCTGGGTTATCCAACGAGCACATCATGTCCGCACGATTCTGATCGTAATCTGCCAGGTATGGAATGGTTTGTTGATTTTCAGCAACAACAACAGTCTGTGCCATTACTGCTTCATCAAGAATAACGGATTCGGTTATCAACTCTCCTTCAACACCAGCAACTTCCTTAACCACCACCGCTTCTTTATCGAGTGTGAACTTAATCGCATCCGCAGCAGCAGTAGAACGTAAGTAGTACATGCCGGTCTTCAAACCTTTCTTCCATGCGTAGAAATGCATTGAAGTAAGCTTACCGAAATTCGGGTTGGTGATGTGGATGTTCAAACTTTGCGACTGGCAAATGAATGCACCACGATCTGCTGACATATCAATGATGGCCTTTTGAGAAATTTCCCAAACGGTTTTGTAAAGATCTTTGATGTGTTGTGGAATTTCCGGTATGTCTTGAACCGATCCGTTTGCACGGATTAGTTTTTGACGCATTGTATCGCTCCATAATCCAAGACCCATTAAATCACGCATTAAGAATTTATTGGCGATGATAAATTCACCGGATAAAGTTCTGCGGGAATAAATGTTTGATGTGTATGGTTCAAAGCACTCGTTGTTTCCTAAAATCTGAGAAGTAGATGCCGTTGGCATCGGAGCAAGCAACAAAGAGTTACGGACACCATGTTGTTTTACTTCTCGTTTCAAATTTTCCCAATCCCAGCGACCTGAGCTTGGTGTTACATTCCACATATCGAATTGGAAAATACCTTTCGATACAGGTGAACCTTTAAACGTTTCGTATGGACCGTTTTCTTTTGCTTGTTCCATGGAAGACTCCATGGCAGCAAAATAGATGGTCTCGAAAATATCGGTGTTCAAACCCCGTGCTTCCGGAGAATCGAATGGCATGCGCAACATGATGAACGCATCCGCCAAACCTTGTACACCAATCCCGATAGGGCGGTGACGCATGTTCGATGTACGCGCTTCTTCAACTGGATAATAATTGATATCAATTACCTTATTCAGGTTGCGTGTAATCACTTTCGTGATTTCATATAAACGTTGATGATCGAACTTGCCATCTTCGGTTACAAACTTTGGAAGGGCAATAGAAGCTAAATTACAAACCGCGATCTCTTCAGCAGAAGTGTATTCCATGATCTCCGTACACAAGTTACTTGACTTGATGGTACCGAGGTTTTTCTGATTTGATTTTTTGTTTGCTGCGTCCTTATACAGAATGTAAGGTGTTCCGGTTTCGATTTGTGATTCCAGAATTTCAAACCACAAGTCTTGCGCCTTTATTTGTTTTCTGGCCTTGCCATCTTTTTCGTACTTCTCATACAGGCGTTCGAACTCTTCACCATAGCAATCTGCTAGTCCTGGGCACTCGTGCGGACAGAACAGAGACCACATCTCATTGTTCTCAACACGTTGCATGAACAAATCCGGAAGCCACATCGCATAGAAAAGATCGCGTGCGCGCATTTCTTCTTTGCCATGATTTTTCTTCAGATCAAGGAATTCGAAAATATCAGCATGCCAAGGCTCAAGGTAAATCGCAAAGCTGCCTTTACGTTTTCCACCACCTTGATCAACATAACGAGCGGTCATGTCGAAGTTTCTCAACATCGGCACAATTCCGTTTGATGTTCCGCCAGTTCCTTTAATGTAAGAACCTTTCGCCCGAACATTATGAATGCTCAATCCGATACCACCGGCTGATTGAGAAATCTTTGCACAATTTTTTAATGTATCATAAATACCATCGATGCTATCATCTTTCATCGTCAGCAAGAAGCAAGACGAAAGTTGTGGGCGTGGTGTACCTGCGTTGAACAAAGTAGGAGTAGCATGTGTAAACCACTTCTCTGACATCAGGTTGTACGACTCAATCGCAGCAGCAATATCTTCTCCGTGAATACCAACAGCAACACGCATGATCAAATGCTGAGGGCGTTCAACCACCTTGCCATCGATCTTCATTAAGTATGAACGCTCCAACGTTTTGAAACCGAAGTAATCGTAAGCAAAGTCACGATCGTAAAGGATGGCTTCATCCAATTCAGCAGCGTGGTCTTTTATAACCTTCCATGTTTCTTTTGAAATCAACGGAGCGTTTTGTCCTGTCTTTGGATCCACGTACGTGTACAGTCTCTTCATCGTGTTTGAAAAAGACTTACTGGTTACTTTGTGGAGGTTTGAAATCGCGATACGCGCAGCAAGCTTGGCAAAGTCCGGATGACGGGTCGTCATGGTCGCGGCAATCTCTGCAGCAAGATTATCAAGTTCTAAGGTCGTGACACCATCGTAGAGACCATTGATCACCTTCATGGCAACTTCTACAGGGTTGATGTGTTTTGGATCCAGACCGTAGCATAGCTTTTCAATTCGAGCGGTGATCTTGTCGAATTTCACGGACTCACGGTGCCCGTCACGTTTAATTACCAGCATGTCTTGAGTAGGGGGTTGTTAATAGTTTAAAAAGTATTTCAATGTAATTAAAAATCTTCGTTGAGTGAAAACTTCGGCCCGGTTTCTTTTTCGGTGCTGTTCATCACTCCGGCTTTTTGATATTCGGCTACGCGCTTCTCAAAAAAGTTAGTCTTACCTCTCAACGAAATCATCTCCATGAAGTCGAAAGGGTTGGTCGCGTTATACACCTTCTGGCCGACAAGTTCATTCAGCAAACGATCAGCAACAAACTCAATGTACTGACGCATCTGCTCGGCATTCATACCAATTAGATTAACAGGCAACGCATCTGTAACAAATTCTTTTTCAATTTCTACCGCATCTTTAATAATGTCGATCACGGTTTGCTCCGGCAACTTGTTCACAACATGGTCTGTATAAAGATGACACGCGAAATCGCAATGCAAACCTTCATCGCGTGATATCAATTCGTTAGAGAAACTCAAGCCTGGCATAAGACCACGCTTCTTCAACCAGAAGATAGAACAGAATGAACCTGAAAAGAAGATTCCTTCAACTGCTGCGAACGCAATGAGTCTTTCCTGGAAGCTTCCTTTGTCGATCCATCTCAATGCCCAGTCTGCTTTTTTCTTTACGCAGTCCATCGTTTCAATTCCGTGAAACAATTTATCCTTCTCTCTTGGATCTTTTACATACGTATCGATCAACAAAGAATACGTTTCGGAGTGAATATTTTCAATGGCGATTTGAAAACCATAAAAGAACTTCGCTTCTGTATACTGAACTTCACTTACAAAGTGTTCGGCTAAATTTTCATTTACGATACCATCGCTTGCTGCAAAGAAGGCCAACACGTGTGTAATGAAATGACGCTCGCCATCATTTAAGTTAACCCAATCGCGAAGATCCTGACTTAGATCGATTTCCTCGGCTGTCCAAAAACTAGCTTCTGCCTGTTTATAGTACTTCCAGATGCTATGTTGTTTAATGGGGAAGAGAACGAAACGATCTTTGTTCTCGATGAGGATGGGTTCTTCGCGTAGTTTTTCGCTCATTTAGTTAAGAGTTTTAGGGTTTTCCAAAATATTACAAAGGGAGCCAGCCAATGCTAACACCCATTAAGTCATCAAATAAAAATCTTGTTTGCTTGTGGAAGTAGACTGAGAAGCCTACCCTGATCAGCGTCAAGCTTACAAATGAAACAGAACCAATCTTAAAATCAAAACTGCGTTTTTAGTAAAATTTAAAGGATTGTGGAAATCGTGTTGATATTTTGTGGAAGGATAACTTCCTGTTAAATAGTGGCTTAATGCCCTATCGTTCTTACTATTTTTCAAGCTGTTTGTGTTGAAAGAAAATTGAAAAAATATTTTTGGGGGATTTAGAACGCATCACTCCAAAATATTTGAAAGCCATTCTCTGATTTGTGGATTCTTTTTCTACCTTTGCAATCCAATTTTTAAAAAGCTATGTACGCGATTGTAGACATTGCAGGTAAGCAGTTCAAAGTGGCTAAAGATCAATATATCTATGCCCCCAAGTTAGATGGAGAAAACGGTTCAGCGGTAAGCTTCGACCAGGTTCTTCTTATTGACAATGGAGGAAGCATAGAAATTGGCGCCCCAACTCTATCTGGTGTTAAAGTATCTGGTAAGATATTAGAGCACGTAAAAGGTAATAAGGTTATTATCTTCAAAAAGAAAAGAAGGAAAGGGTATGCCGTGAAAAACGGTCACCGCCAACAATTCACAAAGGTTCAGATTGAAAGTATTGGGTAGAACCAAAAAGGACAGGCAACATAATAATGCAACTTTTCATTATTGCTTCAGCCTCTCCCATGATTAACCATTAACGAACAACGATTAACTGAAGTAACCATGGCACATAAGAAAGGCGAAGGTAAAGTAAAGAACGGCCGCGAATCCGAAAGCAAACGATTAGGTATTAAGGTTTTTGGTGGTCAAAAAGTAATAGCAGGCAACATCATCGTTCGCCAACGCGGAACGAAGCATCACCCTGGTAAAAACGTAGGTATTGGCAAAGACCATACTTTGTTTGCACTTACCAATGGTGTTGTTGTTTTCAAAAGAAAGAGAGAAGACAAATCTTTTGTTTCAGTTGAGCCCATCGCAGCAGAAGCATAATTTTTAGTAAACTAATACTTTAAAAGGCTACCTAAATAAGGTGGCCTTTTTTTTAACCCCCCTCCAATTTGTTTCGCGTGAATTTTTGATAAACCCAGAACGACTCATACACTGACAGCGAAGCTATCTCGAAGCTAACGTGTCGCTAACTCGAAGGATTAGCATGACAATGAAAGCGTATTGAAATAAGGTCAAAAAGTCAGGATTTTGTATTAGGAGTGCTTTCGGAGTGTTACTTCTGGATCCAGTATGCAATTCAAATTTTTCATTTGTATCGCATTCATTGCTGGCGCTTCACAGCACAGTAATCTTGAAGTTTGGGATAGGCAAGCATTAAATATCCAAATATTATTGGGACAAATGGGTTCAAAAAATGGTCTCCCTACTTTGCCTCTGGCTAATTTTACCAAACTAAATTTGGATTTTACTCATTCACACTTCTGCCAGCTTCATTATTAATCAATTGAAATCCTTCTGCGGAATAAAATTCTGCCATTTGCTACAACGTTTGTTTATCATTCTGCATTCGAGTGATAAATAAAAACAGACTTCGGTATTTTGTTTCTACCGCTCCTCACCTATATTGGGCGCTGAAGTAAGTTTTTAACCTAAACCTAAATCTATGAAGAAGTATCTACTGACGTGTATTGCGTTGGTTTTTGCGCTCAGTTTGTGGGCGCAAGATCGAACAGTTTCTGGGAAAGTGACCTCCTCTGAAGACGGGTCAGCCTTACCAGGTGTAAATGTGGTTATTAAAGGAACCACGAATGGAACCGTTACCGATTCTGATGGTAACTATAAGCTTAGTGTTTCTGGATCAGCACCAAGTTTAGTTTTTTCTTTTATTGGACTAACCACAACAGAGATTCCCATTGCTGAGAGAACTGTTGTGGATGTGTCGTTAGGATTGGACGTAACTCAACTTTCTGAAGTTGTTGTAACGGCACAAGGAGTTAAAAGAGAACAGAAGGCTCTTGGGTTTGCAACAACCACTATATCCTCATCTATGCTTGCTGATAAGCCTGAAACTGACCTTGGAAGAGCATTGCAAGGAAGAACTCCTGGTCTTCAGGTTCTGAACTCCTCTGGTATTGCAGGTTCAAGCTCTAAAATTAATATTAGAGGTATTAGTTCAATCACAGGAAACACACAGCCTTTGTGGGTAGTGGACGGAGTGCCAATAAACACTCAATCAAATGACTTGAATAGTTTTAGTGATGGTCAGGTGTCACCTACTCGATTTCTAGATCTAGATCCTAACAACGTTGAAACAATAACCATTTTAAGGGGCTTGAGTGCTACCACAACCTATGGTTCACAAGGCAGAAATGGTGTTATTTTAGTAACAACTAAAACTGGAGCAAAAAAAGGAACATTGAATAAATTCAATGGATCTGTAACTCAATCCTATTTCATCACGGAAGCTATTGTCCCGGAATTTCAAAATAAGTGGGCCAACGGTTTTGACGGGGCTTATGGTGAATTTTTTAGTAACTGGGGACCATTATTTGATGGAAAGCCTACAGGCGCAAATCATCCCTATTATGAGCATAGGTCTCTATTTCCCAATAATCCCGAATTTGCTCAGGCGGCTGGCGACAATGGAGGTTACGTTCCTCAAGCTTACAAAAACAACGTTAAGGACTTCTTTCAAAAAGGGTTCTCAAGCACAACTTCGGTTTCACTCGGTGGAAGCAACCAGTATGGTTCATTTGCCTTTAGTTATAGCCATTTGGATGAAAAGGGTTTTGTTAAGTTCAATAATGTGATCAGAGACAATTTCTCTTTGGGTGGTAACTATCAACTTACTGATAAACTATCCTTAAGCTCAACATTTAATTATACGAAAACAAACTTTGAAACTCCTCCAGTCGGTGCTGGTACCGGATCAAACTCAATTGGAGGACCTTCTATTTGGGCTAACTTATTTTATACACCAAGAAATATTGATTTAACAAACTGGCCGTATCAGAATCCGGTTACAGGAGCAAGTGTTTATTACCGGAATATTGTAAATCCATATTGGACACTTAATAACTCTCGTCAAACAAGTATAACAAACCGATTTTTCTCTAGTTCAAGTCTAAATTACAAGATTAAAGATTGGTTTGATGTTACTTATAGATTAGGATGGGATACCTATTCTGAAGATCAGAGTTTTTACGTAAATAAAGGTGGTCTTGCATTTTCCACCGCATTATTACCAGGTGCCTATCGTAGCGCCACCTCTACCAATACTGTCTTAGACCATTCGTTTTTAGGTTCTTTAAATAAGGAACTTTCTTCCGATTTTGATTTGACTGGTTTAGTTGGATTTAATTATAGAAGCAACAACTTCAAACAACAAGGTTTAGAAAGCTTAGGTCAGGTTGTTTATGGATTAATTGAACATAGAAATTTCACAGGTACATTGCCACGAGATTTTAGAGGCAATAATCTCAATTACGTAGAAAAGAGTTCAATTGCTGGGGTTTTCTTTGATGCCGCATTGGGTTATAAAGATTTTCTTTATGTTAATTTGACTGGACGCAACGACTGGTCTTCAACACTCGAAAAAGAAAATAGATCATTATTCTATCCGGGTGGTAGCGTTTCTTTCATTCCTACCGCAGCATTTGCAAATTTTGCTCCCAGTGTTTTGGATTTTTTAAAGCTTAGGTTCGCGTATGGGACTTCGGCTAACTTCGGCTCCGTATATAGCACAAGGCCATCATTAACTCTTAACTCACAGAGAAGAGTGGATGCAATTGGTAATGTGGTTACTTCAGGTCTTCCGAACACTTTAGCAAACCCTAATCTTAAACCTGAATTGTTAACTGAAACCGAATTTGGAATAGAATCTAAACTTTTTGATGGTCGCGCACGCTTAGACGCTTCGTTTTACAACAGGACAGCCAAAGATCAGATTATTTTTAGAAGCTTAGATCCCTCAACCGGTTATGGAGGAACGTTTATCAATGCTGGTGAAGTTTCAAACAAAGGTATTGAGTTAGCTCTCTTTGTTACACCAATTAGGAAAGGAGATCTTACTTTTGAAGTTGGCTTTAACTTTACAAAGAACGTAAGCTTGGTTAAGTCCCTACCAGAAGGATCAAAAGAAATTCTTATTAATGGGTTTACTGATTTAGGTAATTTTGCTATAGAGGGTTATCCACTAAATGTTATAAAAGGTAGTTTTGTAGAGAAATCTCCTGATGGACAACTAATTATTACAGCTTCAGGTGATTATAAGCAGGCGAACGATATTGGAATTATAGCTGACCCAAATCCAAAATGGCTTGGTTCAGCCATTACTAATCTAACTTGGAAGGGAATAACTTTTGGTATGCAATGGGATTATGTGCACGGAGGCCAAATTTATTCTTACTCTGCAGCAACGATGGTGGGCAGAGGGGTTTCAAAAGATTTAGAAGCTTTTGATCCTACTTTGCCATTAATACTTCCTGGTGTTGTTGAAGTATTTGATTCAAACAATGAAGTCGTTGGCTATGCGCCAAATACCAAGCCACTCACTACATCTGGTGTTTTCTTTACAAATACAATAATTGGCGGAAGTCCTGATGACAGAGGAGTTTACGATGCCACTCGTGTTCGATTTAGAGAGATTTCGCTTGGTTATAATGTACCCAAGTCCATTGTGTCTAAGTTAAAATTGAATGGCATCAATTTGACATTATTGGGAAGTAACCTTTGGTTTCGTGCCATTAACGCTCCGAAATATTCCAAGGCCGATTTTGATAGAACCTCTTTTGGTGCTAACAATGGTGCTGGATTTGACTACCTAACGGGTCCTTCTTCACGCAGATATGGTGCAACACTTAAATTAACATTCTAAGAACTAACGCAATGAAAAATATAATTAAAAAACTTGGATTCCTTATCCTGCTTGTAGTAACAGCTTGCGATTTAGATGGAGACCTGGAAAATCCGAATCAAATTACACCTAGTGGTGCAGACGTTGATCTAATCATGAACGAAATTCAAGTGAACTTCTCGAATTTCTTTAGCGGTGCACAAAGCGCAGTTAATCCGCTGGTACGGATGGAAGCGATGACCGCTGGATTTCGATATCAAACTGCAAATACACCTGCCGGAGTTGATGGTATATGGAGCGATGCTTATCAAGGCGTTCTGGTTAATTCTGAATTGGCTATAAAATTAGCTGAGGAAAAAGGATTGACCACGCATGTAGCCGTTGCTAAAATTTTAGATGCTTATGTTTATATGACATTAGTTGACATTTTTGGTGATGTTCCACGTACTGAAGCACTTAAAGCCGAAACTGGTAACTTTAATCCAATAGCTGATGGAGGGAATGATATCTACAACTATGCAATTACACTACTAACTGAGGCAAGAACTGAGTTGGCTAAAACTGGAACTGATGCTGGTTTGCCGATGACAAGAGATATTTTCTATCCTACAAGTGCCACCAATTTCACTGCGGATAGGACAAAATGGACTGCTTTGGCTAATACATTGGAGTTAAAGGCTTGGGTAAACCTTAGAGGTGTGCGTCAAGCAGAAGCAGATGCAAAAATCAATAGTTTGCTATCGTCAAATTTGATTGATACACCAGCGGAAAATTTTACTTACAGATATGGCACGGCTACTAATCCAGTTTCTCGCCATCCGCTCTATCGTCAATATTATACTCCGGTTGAGGGAAATGCTGGTGGATATATCGCTAACTACTTTTTGTATGAGTTATATCAAGGAAAAAGGGATCCATCTGATGCAACAATTATTGTACAAGATCCACGCTGGAGATATTATTTCTATCGTCAGGTAGGAAGTATAGCGAAAGCTCTCGAATTAGAGCCTAAAGCTTTGGGTTGTACACCAGGTGCTGTTCCAGATCATTATTTGGCAGCATCTGTTCCCATGTACTGCGTATTTGATCCAGGATTTTATGGTCGAGATCATGGTGATGGTTTTGGTATTCCACCCGATGGAAAGTTTGTTACAGCCGCTGGGGTGTATCCTGCGGGTGGTAAAATAGATAATACGTCCACGGGTAATGCTAATTTTTTTGATGATACCAAAGAAACCGATGGCGCAAATGGTGCTGGGATTCTTCCGATATGGATGTCATTCTACACCGATTTTCTTAAAGCGGAAATATTAGCTACTAATAATCTTGACGCAAAAGCCGCAATGATTTCTGGTATCACAAATTCAATTACAGACATCAGAGCTTTTGCAACGGCTAAAGCTCAAGTGCTTTCAGCCGGAAGAGAGCCATCGACCACAAGTTATATAGCTGCAGTCGATGCTCTATACACCAACGCAACAGTCAAGTTAGATGTTGTTTCCAAAGAATTTTACATTGCATTATGGGGTAATGGCATTGAAGCCTACAATCTGGTAAGAAGAACAGGTGCACCGCGCGATCTTCAGCCCACACTTCAAATTAATCCGGGGCCCTTTTATAGATCGTATGTATACCCATCTTCATACGTTAACTTGAATGACAATGCTGCTCAAAAGGATTTAAATGCAACAAATAGAGTGTTTTGGGATGTAAACCCTGATGTTATTAACTAATAAACGAATATGAAAAATATATATAAAAGCTTATTCACAATACTAATTGCTTTGAGCGCGATCTCTTGCGCAGATGAAGCGCTTGATCCACTTAATTTTGCAACGGTGAAAAAGGGTAGTATCCTAGCACTTAGAGGCACTCAATTAACGAATATCTACACTAAAGGGCTTCCAGGTTATGAAGTATTTCCCAAAGCACTAGATGGTACCGAGAAATTTGAGTTTGACGCGGAGTTTCTTGCAGATGACCCTTCTACCTTGGCAAGCTTTGATATCTATGCCGTAAAACGCATTAAGACTGGAGCTATTCTAACCACAGAGCGGAAATTGGTTTCTAACGTACCATTCTCGGAATTTGTAAAAACCGATGATTATGTTCGCCCTTGGGTTTCTGTTTCAATTGATTTTGATGATATATTAACGGCAATTGATTTGGATAGAACTTCACCTACATTCGCTACCGATATATTAGCTCTTTATCCTGGTGGAATAGCAATTGAGAGTGATCTAAACTTGGTTGATGGAACAAAGGTTTTGTCCTCTGACATAGTTGCGGCAGGGTTATTTTCGAGCAATCAGTTTTACCCGGCTCAAAGGTTAACAATCGCGGTTACAAATTATTGCCCTGAAGACATCGCAGCTACGTATGATTATTCAACGATTGTGACTGCTGTTGGTGTTGATGGTGATATTACAGGTTGTGTTGGTGCTGTTACCGGAGAAGGAGAATTCAAGTCACTTTCAAGGGGTAAATATTCAATTTCGGATGCTACTTTTGGTCAATATGACTGTGCTTGGGGCGATGACCCGGCAACAGGAGTAACATTGACCAACACGTGCGATGAGATAACAACAGGTGGTGCTGATCAATATGATTTGATTTATACAATTTCAAATCTAGTTATTAGCCCAGATGGCACCGAGATGTCATTTAAATGGGAGAATGACTATGGAGATAAAGGAACAACTGTACTAACAAGAAACGATGATGGCGTGTGGCCAACTACACTTTTTACTGACTAGTATTATTTTTTTTGATTTAAATAAAATAGCCAACCTATCAGGTTGGCTATTTTATTTAAATCAAATTGGTTTAGCCTTTTGAAGACAGCTTTGATGTTTTCATCTTTGAATATGGTTTTACAAAATGAGTATCTACTAAAAGTCCCAAATGGAATTAGTGTAAGTCGTACCCCCATCTGGCTCATGCGCCAGGCGGGTAGAATACTTCCTGAATACAGAAGCGTAAGGGCACATGCAAAAGATTTTAAGACACTTGTTAAAACCCCGGAACTCGCAGCAGAAGTAACCATCCAACCAGTAGATATTCTGGGTGTAGATGCTGCCATTATATTTTCCGATATCCTGGTTATTCCGGAAGCCATGGGATTGAATTACGAGATGGAGGAGAATAGAGGACCTATTTTTCCGAAGCGAATCTCATCAATTGCAGATTTATCTGAAATTCATATTTCAGAAGCGGGTGAACTTCAGTACGTATTAGATGCAATTAAGCTAGTGAAGAAAGGATTAAATGGCCGAGTTCCGTTAATTGGATTTGCCGGTGCGCCTTGGACGATCTTTGCATACATGGTCGAGGGTAGCGGTAGCAAAACATTCAGCAGGGCAAAACAAATGCTCTATACGCAGCCTGAAC
>JANODK010000305.1:0-5137 GCA_031412655.1 Chryseolinea sp. | reverse complement strand
AAATTCACATTTCCAATCTGGCTTTACGTGGCCATTACGGGTGTGATTGTTTATTTGATGATTAGTCCTTATTACAAATAATGTAAGTTTAGTTGAAGCAGAAAATAGGAATGATATGAAGAGTACAAAAACAATATTTCTCACACTGGCACTTCTGATTTTATCGGGAGCAGATATTTTGGCGCAATGTGCCATGTGCCGCTCTACATTGGAAAATAATTACTCAAATGGAAATCCAGGTATAGCCGCAGGCATTAACACTGGTATTCTCTACTTGCTTGCTATGCCCTATTTGGCTGTCATTGTTCTTGGATACTTATGGTATAAAACCAGTCATGCAAACAAAAAGTTACACAGCAGCGCTGCTCAACGGTAAGTGTCCTCGCTGTCGCGAAGGTTCAATATTTACCTATCCTGTAAGTAAAATTGCTCACTTCAATGTAATGAACGAAATGTGCCCTCACTGTGGCGTTCGATTGGAGCCCGAACCTGGGTTTTATCAAGGTGCTATGTACGTTGGGTATGGGATTACAATCGGTTGCCTGATCGTTATCAGTTTGATTTTATATGTATTAATAAAGCCAACGTCTGACTGGACCTACATTCTATCGAACATCGGCTTTATGATCTGCATTGCCCCGCTCAACTATCGCTATTCCCGCATTCTATACCTTCATTTTTTTGGCGGCATCAAGTACGATGCAAAGGCATAGCATACAAGTAATTGATTATCTTTATCAATTACCTTTTGATAAAGCGTGAAATCAAAAATCACCTGGTTAAGTATTTCTTTCATCATGTTGTTGTTTATCGGCATGGTATCATTTTATTTATCGACACGTGAGAACCCATCTCAGTCTGTAGTTGATAAGGTATCATTAGGTCTTCAGTCTGAGTTAGTTCATGTGGATGAACATGTTGCTTCGATTTTACCCTTGCTAAAGAAGAGTATTAAGGTGCAATTGGATAATATAGACACGTACTCCTTTTTTGTTTACGATCATCAGCAAGTAGTATTGTGGTCCGATAATAAGTTTGTCCCTACACCATCATCGGTAGCCGATACGTTTCAATTGAAATTAATAAAGGCAGGTAATGGAGATTATCTGGCGAGGAAATGGATAATCTCAAAGGATAAGTTCCTCATCGCCATTATCCCATTGACACGAAAGTATACCATCACCAATTCTTATTTGCAAGACGAATGGAACCATCGCATTTTCCCTTCGGGAAATTTCAATGTATTGGAACCTTCTTCGAATATTGGATTTCCGGTTTATATCAATCAAGTCAGTGCATTCCGTATCAGTTTCCTGCAATCCAATCTTGTTGCACATGAGCGCTCAAGTATGATTGCTTTTGTATGCATTTCACTATCGATCCTGTTTTTTGTGGTTATTCTGTTTCAACGATTGGAGAAATTCAAAATTCCAGAATTAGGTGCCGCTCTCCTTTATCTCATTCTGATCGCATTACGTTGGTGTATGATCAAGGTAGAGTTTCCCAATCGTCTCTTTAGTGTTGAACTTTTTAATCCGCAAATTTTTGCTTCTTCTAATTTTAACGCCTCACTAGGTGATCTGATTTTAAATGAAGTGGCAGTGCTGCTGGTCTGTCTTTATATATTCAGAAACTATTACCGATTTCGATTTTTGAAAAAAGTATATGTTAGTAAAATGGCAACATGGTGCTTCTCTGTTGCGTGTGGCTTATGTATTTTGTTTGCATCACTTTTCCCTTTTGTTGTAATTCAAACGCTTTACAATAACTCAGCCATTGTACTGGATATTTCTCAATCACTTTTCTTTAATAATATCAGAGTAGTGGCAATGATCAGTATTTTGTTGTCGGGCATTTGTTCATTTTTGTTTGCACATGTTTTCAGTCGGTTGTTAATTGGTAACGGCAGGTTCTTCAGAGTGTTCATTTCTTTTCTTATATCGATTTTGATTTTTATCGGTATCAATGAGTGGACAACGCAGAACTACTTATCTTCTTTACTTGCAGGCGTGTTGTATTTTTCTGTTGTCTATTACCTTCACTTGTATGCGACTTTAAGAAAGTTGAGCTTTAGTACGTTTGCCTATTTGTTCACGACTATATTTTTCTTATCGGCCAATGGAGCATATTGTATTTACAATTTCAGCCGCATTGAAATGACGAAGCAGCAGTTTAGGTTTGCCAATAATTTTTTAATTGATCGGGATAATTTTGGCGAGTACCTTTTACACGAAACGTTGCACCGAATAGGAAGCGATGCCTTTATTCAGTCTCGTATTGTAAGTCCATTCTTAAATCGTGATGCCATTCGGCAAAAGATACGGCAGGTGTTCCTGCCCGGTTATTTTAATCGATACGATGTCGATATCTCTATTTTCGATGCTGCAGGTGAGCCAATAAACAATCGAACCGGAGACCCGTTGTCAACAATTCTAAATTCCTATAACAGAGAAACATCGCGAACCGATTATGATGGCGTCTTTTTTATTAGCGGATTGTCAGATCAGTCAAATCAGAAATACCTTGTAACGGCTCCGATTATTCGCACAGGTGCTACTGCTGGTTATGTTGTATTGCAGCTCTCATTAAAGAAGGTAATTCCACAAAGTGTTTATCCTGAATTATTGGTTGATAACCGTGGTCAGAAGTTCTATCGAAATCATGATCTGAGTTACGCTGTTTACGCAGGACACAAGATGTCTTTCAGTGCCGGATTTTTTAACTATGAATATGGCTTTAAAACAACATGGCTCGGTCGACCAGAAATGTATTCTGAAGGTGTTGATGAAGGCGGATATCATCACATTGCTCAGGAAGACCAAAATGAGCAAGTGGCTGTAGTCTCATTGCCCCATACATCTTTAACCTATCGGCTAGCAAATTTTTCTTTTTTACTGGCGTGGAGCCTTGCGTTTGTTTTGATGTTCATTATTATTTTAAGTCTTGTAAACTACCGAAAAAGTAATAGACTAAACTACTCAGCTCGCATTCAGCTTTTTTTGAACTTAGCATTTTTCTTGCCTTTGATATTGGTTAGTTATACCACACTTCGTTTAACAAATCAGTCATCGCAGCAACAGCTTAAGGATGAATTTATTCAAAAGACGAAAGCATTAAGTGAACAGGTTTCTGCAGAACTTGACCATGATCTAAAGCAAGATCAGGAAGGTGTTAAAAGTTTAGGCAATCAGATTTCTGATCTGGCTAAGCTGGCAGCGTTAGATGTAAATGTTTATGACACTCTTGGTGTAATGTTGACCACTAGCCAACCTGCCATTATTGAAAACAGTCTGCTTTCAGATCGCATTAATCCTGTCGCTTTTGAGCGAATCAAATCAGGTGAAAGCAGCTTTATAAAAGAGGAGGGAGTGGGTACATTAAATTATTTTGTTTCATACGCTCCATTAAAATCTCCCTCTACTGGAGAATTATGGGGTGTGTTGGGAATACCCTTCTTCCAATCGTTAGCTTCACTGGAAAGAATTCAAATCAATATTCTGGCGAACATATTGAATATTTTTGCTTTGATTTTTATTGTGCTGGTTGTGCTATCATACTTTGTCTCGAAGTGGCTTACCTTTCCGTTGAATTTCATTACACAATCGCTTCGTAAAACTTCCCTTACAAAAACAAATCAACCTCTCATCTGGCGATCGGATGATGAGATAGGTACAATGGTGAAAGAGTACAATCAAATGTTGTTTAAACTGAGCGAGAGTAAATCCGAATTGGAACAGACACAACGCGAATTGGCATGGCGTGAAATAGCACAACAAGTTGCACATGAAATCAAGAATCCGCTAACGCCAATGAAGTTAACGCTTCAACAATTAGAGAGACAACTCCAGCAAGGTTCAACTTCATCCGAGCGGACGGAGAAGGCCGTTTCTTCGCTACTCACACAAGTGGATACTTTGAATGACATTGCATCTTCCTTTAGTTCATTCGCAAAAATGCCGGAACCCGTTATGCAACCACTTGATCTGGCAGCTTTACTGAAGCGCATTGTTGAATTGCATCGTAACTCTGGAAGCATTGCGCTTGCTATAGCAAATGATAATTTTAATGTAACGGGTGATGAGCAATTGCTGGGAAGAACATTTTCAAATATTATTTTGAATGCTTTCCAATCGGCAGTACCGGGAAGAGCTGCGCGGGTAAGTATTACTTTGCAAAAGCAAGGTAACATGGGTTTGCTATCGTTTAGTGATAACGGTAAAGGCATCGATTCAGAAGTTGCCGAACGTATTTTTCTTCCTCACTTCACAACAAAGAAATCAGGCTCAGGATTAGGACTCGCTATTGCAAAGCAAGCTATTGAGCAGATGCAAGGAAGAATTTGGTTTGAGACCACGGTAGGGAAGGGGACGATCTTTTTTATTGAGATGGTGCTGCGTTTTTAATGTTATAATATCAGTAAAAGGAGACCAGTTCATAATAATTAAAGAGCTGACCCCCTTTTGATTTATAGTGCATTCAATTTCATTGCCTTTTACGCTACTCATATCGGAGAGCCTTCACCGGATTAGCTCGTGCTGATCGTAAGGTATGATAGCAGATCGTAAGCAAAGCAATGGTCATGGCCATGGCACCACCCAATAGAAACAGGAGAGGATTGATGCCAATGCGATACGCAAAGTTGTGCAGCCATTTGTCAAGGAAATAATACGTCACAGGACTTACGATCACAAATGAAATAATAATAAGCAACGCAAAGTTTCTCGAAAGCAGCACGGTGATTTGCGTTTCCGTTGCACCAAGCGCTTTTCGTATTCCAATCTCTTTCGTTTTCTTTTCGGTCGTTATAGCCGCTAATCCAAATAAACCCATACACGAAATCAAAATAGCAAGCCCTGCCATGATGGTAACGACTGAACTCATTTGCTTGTCCGATCGATAGAGTAATTCAAAATGTTCATCGAGGAAAGAATAATCAAATGGGAAGTCCGGAACATTCTTGTCCCACAATTTCTTGACAAGTGCAACGGCTTCTGCTTCATGACCTGCTTCAATCTTTACAGACATCTCATCATATCCCCATTCCGGGTGTACTACCATCTCCAAGGTATTTACTTTGTAGTGAAGCGAGTTGAAATTAAAATCTTTCACAACGCCTATTATGGTGCCAAGTGAATCA
>JANODK010000304.1:0-32367 GCA_031412655.1 Chryseolinea sp. | reverse complement strand
GAATGATCGATAAAGCACTATAGCCGATCTGATGAACATCTAATGAACATCTGAACAACCACTGATGGCAGAAGCCAGCTACACTGAAGCCAGACTATCGCCGAAACGAAGCAAATGATTTTGCGGTGCTTTGATAAAGGGGATTCGTTTCCTTAGATGGGTAATTAGAAATGATTTCGAACTGCCAATGGTGTGCTTCGGCAAGATAAAAATGCCAACGCATGAAAATTTAAAGCCGTCAAGCGTGCCCGCAATCGTTTCCGGTAATTTTAATTCTTTACTTTTCAAGTCTTAAGTCCTTACTTGTAACCCAAATTTAACCAAATGAAATTTGCTTTGTCTTTTGATCGGCCGAAAGAAAGATTGTAGCCAAGGTAATTTCGCATTAAAAACAGTATGAAAAGAAAACTTCGCATGGGAATGGTAGGCGGTGGCCTTACCTCGTTCATTGGTCCTGTTCATCGTAAAGCCATGGGCATCGATGGAGAAATTGAATTGGTATGTGGTGCGTTTAGCATCGTGCCAGGAGAATCAAAAGAAACAGGCCAGGCGCTTTATTTAAATCCGAGTCGTGTTTATGAGTCGTATCAGGAGATGTTTGAGAAAGAGAAGGCTTTGCCCGCTGATCAACGCATCGACTTCGTATCGGTAGTTACTCCGAACCACGTTCATTTCGGTCCAACCAAGATGGCGCTTGAAAATGGCTTCCACGTACTCGTAGAAAAACCCATTGCATTCTCACTTGAAGAAGCGAAAATATTACAAAAGCTCGTTGCTAAAACCGGTTTGATCTTAGGTCTTACGCATACGTACACAGGTTATCCTTTAGTGAAAGAAGCTCGCCAAATGGTAGCTAAAGGTGCTCTTGGAAAAATCAGAAAAGTATATGTTGAATATCCACAAGGATGGCTTTCAACACCATTAGAAAAGTCGGGCAACGCGCAAGCTTCATGGCGCACCGATCCAAAGCAATCCGGAATGGGTGGTGCTATTGGTGATATCGGAACACACGCAGCAAATCTTGCCGAATACATTACGGGCTCGAACATCACTGAAATCTGCGCCATGCTCAATGCCGTGGTGAAAGGTCGTATGATCGATGATGATAGTTCTATGTTGCTCAAGTTTGACAACGGTGCAACGGGGATTTTACTTGCCACTCAGGTTGCAGCCGGTGAAGAGAACAACCTGAACATCCGTGTATATGGAGAGAAGGGTGGATTGGAATGGAAGCAAATGGATCCAAACACCATGATTGTAAAGTGGCTTGATAAGCCTACCGAAGTAATCCGTGCAGGACAGAAATATTTATCGGATGAAGCCAAAGCATTTACCCGCACACCCGCTGGTCACCCGGAAGGATATCTTGAAGCATTCGCGAATATTTACAGAGCCTTCACGCGAGCCGTTCGCGATTTCAAGCCGGGTAAAAAAATCAATGCAGCAAAATATGATTTCCCGGATGTTGAAGATGGAGTTCGCGGTATGAACTTCGTACAAACTGCGGTGAAGTCTGCCAGCTCAAATCGTAAATGGACAAAACTGAAATAGTTTCGAGTTTGAAGTTTCGAGTCTCAAATCTCAAGTCTAGTGTCTAACATCTAAAGTCTATCATAAAGAATGAATACGATTAAAGGGCCAGCGATTTTTTTGGCGCAATTCATGGGCGATCAGGCGCCCTTCGATAATCTTAAAACAATAGGTAAGTGGGCGGCATCTCATGGATATAAAGGCGTTCAACTACCTGCATGGGACAAGCGTTGCATCGATTTGCAAAAAGCAGCTGAGAGCAAAGATTACTGTGATGATTTAAAGGGCATTGTAAATTCATGTGGACTAGAAATCACTGAATTATCTACACACCTTCAAGGTCAGCTGGTAGCGGTTCATCCTGCTTACAATGAATTGTTCGATGGGTTTGCACCAAGAGCATTACGAGGTAAGCCGAAGGAAAGAACAGCATGGGCAGTTGATCAATTGAAATATGCAGCGAAAGCCAGTAAGAACTTAGGTCTTAAGGCAGTTGCTACTTTTTCAGGAGCACTAATGTGGCACACCGTTTATCCCTGGCCTCAACGTCCTGCTGGATTGGTTGAAGATGGCTTCAAAGAATTGGCCAAGCGTTGGCTTCCTATTTTGAATGCGTATGATAAAGCAGGTGTTGATCTTTGTTATGAAATACATCCGGGCGAAGACGTGCATGATGGTATAACCTTCGAGCGCTTCCTGGAAGCTACGGGTAATCATACACGTTGTAACATTCTCTACGATCCAAGTCACTTTGTACTTCAACAACTGGATTACATTCAATACATTGATTTCTATCACACCTTCATCAAGATGTTCCATGTGAAGGATGCTGAGTTTAACCCAACAGGGAAGAGCGGTGTTTATGGTGGATATCAAGGTTGGGTTGATCGTCCCGGAAGGTTCAGATCACTAGGGGATGGACAAGTTGATTTTCAAACCATCTTCTCAAAACTAACACAATACGGGTACGATGGCTGGGCCGTGCTGGAATGGGAGTGCGCGATTAAACATCCGGAGCAAGGTGCTGCAGAAGGTGCTCCCTTCATTGCAGATCACATCATTCGGGTAACAGAAAAAGCATTTGATGATTTTGCATCAATAGGCAAAGATCAAAAGCTGAACAAGAGAATTTTAGGAATTTAAAAACATTTTAAAAAAGCAATCACATGAAAAAAGTATTTGTATTCATCGCACTTGCATCCATTGCAAGCTTTACCATGACATCCTGCGGATCTAAAAAAGAAGAAGCGAAAACAGAAACAACAGAAGATGCAAGCGAAGATTTAGCAGAACCTAAAAAGGAATCAGCCGATGACATGATTACACAAGGTCAGGCATTGGTTGATGGAAGTGATTGTAAAACATGTCACCATCCTGTCAATAAAATTATTGGCCCATCGCATACTGATGTTGCTAAGAAATATGATTTCACTCAAGCCAATGTAACACTGCTTGCTGGAAAAATTATAAGCGGAGGTAGTGGAGTATGGGGAGAAATTCCAATGTCACCGCATGGCGATATTACAAAAGCTGATGCTGAGAAAATGGCCATGTACGTACTTTCACTGGATGGTGAAAAGCTAAAGGATTAAGATCAATTAATCGACACATCAATTAACCAGGCACTGAAATGAAAAATTGTTTCTTTATTCTCGTCATATTGGCTTTTGTAAATTTGTTAAATGTATCAGCTCAAAGCACATTGACTGATCAGGAAAAGAAAGAAGGTTGGAAACTCATCTTTGATGGACAAACAACCACCGGTTGGCGAAATTATGGAAGCGACAAAATCGGTGCAGCATGGAAAGTAAAAGATGGAGTTCTATACTTAGATACATCAAATAAGAAAGATTGGCAAACCCTGGGTGGTGGCGATATCATTACGGACAAGGAATATGAAAACTTTGAACTTTCATTAGAATGGAAGATTGAAGCATGCGGTAACAGTGGTATCATGTTTAATGTAGTTGAGAGTAAGGAGAACCAATATCCATGGTACAGTGCTCCTGAAGTTCAGGTGCTGGATAACGCATGTCATCCCGATGCTAAAATCATTAAACATCGTGCGGGCGATTTGTATGATTTGATTTCATGCTCAACTGAAACGGTGAAGGTGGCTGGTGAATGGAATCAGGTGCGTATTATTTCGAATAAAGGAAATTTAGAATTGTGGTTAAATGGAGTGAAGGTAGTTCAAACGCAAATGCATACTGCGGCATGGGATGAAATGGTGAAGGGCAGTAAGTTCAAAGACATGAAAGCATTCGGCAAAGCCAGCAAAGGCCATATCGCTTTGCAGGATCATGGCAATGGAGTGTGGTTTCGGAATATCAAAATAAAGGAGATTCAATAACGCCAGCATTGGCATTCTTAGGTAGGTAGAACATTCAAAACAATCAGACATGAATATGAAATCGGTTATGGCCGTGGTGGCCTTGGTGTTTCTTCTGCTCTCTTGCGGGGAAGGAAACAAAAAGCGGGTGTTAGTCTTTTCAAAAACAAAAGGATATCGACACGAGTCTATTGAAGAGGGTAAGATTGCATTTCAAAAACTTGCCGATGATAAAGGTATTGTTGTTGACACCACTGAAGATGCTTCTGCCTTTACTGACGAGAATCTTAAAAAATACAGAGCGGTTGTTTTTCTAAATACTACAGGTGATGTACTGGATCAGTATCAACAAGCTGCTTTCAAACGGTTCATTCAGGCTGGTGGAGGTTATATGGGTATTCACGCTGCAGCGGATACCGAATACGAATGGTGGTGGTATGGAAAATTAGTAGGCGCTTATTTTAAAAGCCACCCCGAAATTCAGGATGCAAAATTCAAAAAGGTAAAAACCGATGCTTTAGTAGAAGGACTTCCGGATGAATGGATGCGCAAAGACGAGTTATACAACTACAAGAAAATTTCGGGTGAGATTCAAGTTCTGTATACACTTGATGAAACCTCTTACAAAGGAGGGGAGAATGGTGATAATCACCCGATCGCATGGTTTCATGATTTTGATGGAGGACGTTCGTTCTACACAGGAATGGGCCACACCAATGAAAGTTATGTTGATCCTCAATACCTCAATCATATTTGGATGGGATTGCAATATGTAATTGGTGAGAACAAACTGGATTACAGCAAGGCAACAACGAAACTTGTTCCTGAAGACAATCGATTCAACAAAGTTGTGTTGGGAAGTTATTTTGACGAACCGACTGAGATGGACATCTTACCGGATGGCCGTATTATTTTTCTGGAGCGTAAAGGTGCTGTGAAGTTATACAATCCAAAAACGGATAGCATTTCGATCATCAACACCTTTAATGTTTACACCAAGTTTGAAGATGGAATGCTCGGCATTTCACATGATCCTGATTTTGCTAAAAATAACTGGCTTTACATTTATTACTCGACACCCGCGAAGTCTGCTAACATTTTATCGCGATTTATTTTCGATGGCTCCAAGATAGACATGGCTTCAGAAAAGCAAATGCTGGAAGTGGTTACACAACGTGAGACGTGTTGCCATACCGCAGGATCAATCGCTTTTGGTCCGGATAATAATTTGTATGTGTCAACTGGAGATAACACAAGTCCGTTCGAGTCAGAAGGTTTTAGCCCTTCGGATGAACGAAAAGGAAGAGCACCTTTCGATGCGCAAAAATCATCATCGAACACTAACGATTTGCGCGGTAAAATTTTACGTATTCATCCAGAAGCAGATGGTACGTATACTATTCCGGAAGGAAACCTTTTCCCGAAAGGCGAAGAAAAAACGCGCGGTGAAATTTATGTAATGGGTAATCGCAATCCATACCGGATTTCAATCGATCAGAAAACTGGATTTTTATATTGGGGTGAAGTAGGTCCTGATGCTGGCGAAGACAAAGAGGGCAGAGGAGTTCGCGGATACGATGAAGTGAACCAGGCACAGAAAGCTGGTTTCTTCGGCTGGCCTTATTTCGTTGGCGGAAACTACGCCTACAACGAACACGATTTTGAAAAGAATGTATCGGGTGCAAAACACGATCCATTAAAACCAAGCAATAATTCACCGAACAATACAGGTAAAGTGGAATTGCCTCCTGTAAGTCCTCCATTCATTTGGTATCCTTATGCAGTATCTCCTGATTTTCCATTGATGAAAGAAGGTGGACGTAACGCAATGGCTGGGCCAGTGTATTATTCTGAAAAGTATAAAGATCAACCAGCAGCCTTTCCAGATTATTTTGATGGCAAGTTAATTGCCTACGATTGGATGCGAAACTTTATGCGCCTTGTTTCAATGGATTCTGCCGGAAAGATTACAGACATCGAACCTTTCATGGAAGGTGTTCCTTTTAATAACATTATTGATATGGCATTCGGCCCGGATGGAAAATTATATACGCTTGAATACGGTACACAATGGTTCGCCAAGAATCGGGATGCTCGTTTATCACGAATTGATTTTAACAAAGACAATCGTTCACCGAATGCAAAATTAACAGTCGACAAAACAGCAGGATCTGTGCCGTTAGCGGTTGTGATCTCAGCCACAGAAACAATTGATCCGGATGGAGATGCTATTACTTATGAATTAGAATCGAACGGCCAGACGTTAAAATCAAATGATGGAAAATTCAATATCACGTTTGATAGGGCTGGAATTTATCGTCCAAAACTAACCGCGACTGACGCAAAAGGATCAAAATCTTTTGCTGACATCACGATCATCGCAGGTAACGAACCACCTGTTGTTTCACTAGATGTAGCAGGTAATAGTCAGTTTTATTTGCCGGGTGGGTCGGTTTCGTATACCGCTTCTGTTACTGACAAGGAAGATGGAAGTACGGCAGATGCAAAGATTAGTGCTGATCGTGTTTTGGTTACAGTTGATTTTCTTGCGCAAGGATATGATAAAACTAAGATTGCACAAGGGCATCAACGATCAGAACTTCCTGGTAAATTACTCATTGCAGAAAGCGATTGTAAATCGTGTCACTTAATCGATAAAAAATCTGCTGGCCCTGGCTATCGCGATATTGCTCAAAAGTATAAGGCAGAAGTTCGGGCGGTTGAGAGATTATCCGATAAGATAATAAAAGGAGGTTCTGGTGTGTGGGGTGAAACGGCTATGGCGGCCCATCCTCAGATATCAAAAGAGAATGCCACGCTCATGGTAGAATACATTTTGTCTTTGTCAGACGACAAGCGACCAAAGAGTTTACCATTAACGGGTGTATCTAAATTTCAACTAGCACCTAAGGAAGGACCTGCCGCTACTTCGGCTTATGTAATCACGGCATCCTATGATGATAATGGAGCATCCGGCATGCCTTCTATTGCATCATCAAAAACAATTGTTCTCCGATCTCCGGTGCTGACAGGTGCTGATGTATCCGAGTTTCAAGGTGGTCCGCGCAAACTTGCTGCAGGCCCAAATATTGCTGTAGAAAATGTAAAGCATAACTCATCGGTTCGTTACAAAGACATCGATTTAACAGGCATTGGCAAAATGAGTTTTGTAATTGCTGAAGTAGTAATGATGACGGAAGGTGGGGAGATAGAAGTTCACATTGATTCACCAACAGGCAAAAAACTAGGGCTGGTAAATTTTGAAAAATCACCTGAGATTGCGGTTCAAGCTGGTGTTACAGCAAAAGTAGCTTCAATCACCGTTGAATCGATAGATGGAAAGCATGATATTGTATTGATATTTAAAAATGCAGAAGCAGGCGATGATAACCTGTTTTATTTTAGTCAGATTACCTTAGAGAAATAACTAAATCATACCAAGATGAACAGAAGAGAATTTATTCAACGTTCTTCCCTCACAGCAGCAGGGTTGATGGTGGCTCCCGCTTTTTTACAGGCGGGTCAGAAAAGTAAGTCACTAGGCTTGCAACTCTATACATTGCGAAGCACCATAGGTAACGACCCTAAAGGTGTGTTGCAAAAGGTAGCGAGTTTTGGGTATACAGAACTTGAAGCGTACTCGTATCGCGATGGTAAAATTTTCGGAATGGATTATGCCGATTTTTGCAACTATGCAAAGAGTTTAAAAATGAAAGTAACAAGCGGTCATTACGGTCTTGATTTAATTAAGGGAGATACCTGGAAGAAAGCGGTTGATGATGCCAAGAAAAACGGACAGGAATTTATGGTGATGCCATACCTTCAGGAACCCGACCGCAAAACAATTGATCAATACAAAACCATTTGTGCCGACCTTAATGCAGCAGGTGAAGTATGTAACGCAGCGGGCATCCGTTTCCAGTATCACAACCATGCTTTTGAGTTTGATGCACTTGAAGGTCAGGTTCCCTATGAGGTGATGTTGAAAGAACTTGATCCTAAAAAAGTAGGTATGGAGTTGGATTTATTTTGGGTTGTTAATGCGGGCAAAGATCCTCTAAAATATTTTGAAGCCTATCCAGGTCGTTTTGAGCAATGGCATATAAAAGATATGGACAAGGCTAATAAAATGAAGAACACTGCTATTGGCAGTGGCTCCATTGATTTTAAAGCATTGCTAGCGAAAGCAAAATTAGCTGGTTTGAAACATGCCTATGTTGAGCAAGAATCATATGACGGAGAGCCAATTGATGAAGTAGGCAAGAGTGCTGTCTATCTAAAGACCATTCTTTAATTATTTCTTTCTCTAAAGATTTTTTTTAAAAATGTCGGGTACTTTTGCCCGACATCTTTTTTTGATTCATTTACGCGAAGATTTAGTTTATCACATACGCTTTCAGTTACCTACTTTAGAATGTGGATATAGACTTCGGCATGAGTAGTTAAACTTTTAACCTGAAACATTGAACCTTGAACGAATATGAAAATCTTCAATATTATATTCGCCTTAATCTTTTTGTCATTTGTCTATGTTCAATTCAACGATCCTGATCCGATTCTGTGGATAGCGATTTATGGTTCAATGGTTGTGCTTTGTACGATGGCTGCGTTTAATCGTTATCCAAAATATGCACATATTACTTTACTCGTTCTTTTTGTGGGATACAGTTTGTCGTATATACCAAGTGTTTTAGTTTGGCTTCAGCAAGAAGATTTAACTGCACTGTTCGATGAAGTAGCCAAGATGGAACATCTTTACATTGAAGAATCAAGAGAGTTTTTAGGTTTGATGATTTGTGTGTTTGTATTGGCGTTTAATTTTATTCGTTCGAGAAAATTAGGCAAGGCGTAAATTGTATTAAAGATTTAAATACGCTGAAGAACATTACAGGATCTTTATGGATTAATAAATTCTCGCGTTAGCATTATTCGCTGAATGTATTGTGAGTATTTTAAATTGAATTAAAACTATTTCCTGTCCATCTGCATCTTGGGTAAATAAAAGTTTACTGTATAGTGGCACGATGTCATTATCTAAATTTAAACCTGCTTCTAAATGAAAACAAAATTCAAATTATTGTTAGCCAGCATGATATTATTGACTTGGCTGAATGCAAGTGCACAGACTTCTTACCTCAAGTTTGGTGCTAGCTTTAATGCTACCTATTTGAAAGAAAACCAATTGACGAATGCGTACCCCAGTTGGGAATTATCCTACGAAAAATCACTTGGTAAAAAATGGTCGATAGGCTTGGGATTCAACTATTCAAAGCGCGTTACTGAAGCTCGGTTTGAAACCTCTGATTATAAGTTCACGAACTACGATAAGATGTTTGTTCTGGAAGGAAGGTATTATTTTTTCTCCACGGACAAGGGCCCTTTTTTGCAACTCGGTGGTTCAATATTTTCCACAAAGGGGGTATCTGTTGTCAAAGATTATTCTACTAGTACTCAAACTACATACACTCATAATCGAACGGGAGCTAACATTTATGGGGGGCTTGGATTAAAATATCCGATAACTCCGAAATGGGGTTTTGAGATGACCGTAAACATTACACCTAATATTAACGGAATTGAAGACTACGGAACGGGTGGTTATATTAGAAGTGGTGTTAAATTGACTTACTCGCTAGGCAAACGCAAATATAAATGATGGCATAGCTCACAACTGCAGGTAGCGTAATTGCTACTCGTGGTTACAAACTGACGCCCTCAACCAAAATCATTTTTGTCTTAGCATTCCGCTGACGTATTTCTTTTGCCGGAGCATATTCCATAGAATTCCACCAATCTTTAGCGCGCTTTGTATCTTCAAATTCCAGAACAACAATCCGTTCAGGATCCCAATCTCCTTCCAGGCATTCAGTAGATCCACCGCGAACAATAAATTTTCCTCCGTATGGGGCAAGAGAACCGGGTGTTAGTTTTTTATATCCCTCATATTCATCCATATTAAGGACGGTGACATCAACAATAATATAGGCGGCCATAGTGTTTTAGTTAAAATTAATTTTAGTATTGATGAAATGCCTCAGAGATAAAACTTAGCGCTGTAGGTAAGGCTCTTCTCCAATACGTCCAGCTGTGACCACCATCATAAATTCGAAACTCATGTGGAATTTCTTTTTTACGCATAGCAATGTGAGCCATTGAATTTCCTTCAAATAAAAAATCATCATCTCCACAATCAATGTACCACCTCACGGCTTTTTTATTGTCATCCGTTACGGCATTGAGCTGCGCTAATACGCTGTACTTTTTATAATAGGCTTCAATCTGCGCATCATTGTCAGCTGTGATGTTGCGTTGTGTTAAATAAGCTTTTGTGTCTTCCAAGGTAAGTGGTCCGGTTGAAGCACTCAACGGACAGGCAGACTAGAACAGTTCAGGATGATGCAAAGCATAAATGAATGAACCTCCACCACCCATAGAAAGTCCTGCAACTGCACGGTATCGTTTATCTTTTTTAATTCGATACTTATTTTCTACGAAGGGCATAAATTCTTCAAAGAAAAAATCTTCGTAGCGCCATTCATTCTTTACATCGTTATAGTAGCCCCGTTGCCCTGTATTGGCATCGGGCATAATAATAATAATTGGGGTTGCTGTTCCATCGGTAATCGACTTATCAGCTATGTGTTGCACTTCACCGAATTGAACCCAACCGGTTTGATCATCACCACCACCATGAAGCAAGTAGAGAACAGGGTAGGAACGTTGTGAAGTTTCGTATCCGTCCGGCAAATACACAGCGTATTTTCTATCGCCTTTTAGTATTTTACTAGGTAAGGATAAATTGTCGTATACTTTACTCTGCGCCAAAAGCAGAGCGGGTAATAGTACCAACAAAAATACAAGGCATTTTTTCATAGCGAAAGGGTGTAATTGTAATACCGAAGATGTTAAATATTGAAGGATTGTGCAAGGATAATATATCGCTTTTAGATTGCACGATACATTTGGCAGGAAGAATTATTTATCGTAAAGCAAATTGATTGTGAAAAATGCAACGACTTGCAAAAATGCATTTAGGTAATTCAAAGATTAAAGCATTCAATTCGAAAGTAATTCTTGTGCATTCTCGAGTGCTATTTTAGATGGCTTCGCTCCGCCAATCATTTTTGCAATTTCCTCAATGCGCTCATTTTCATCCAATCGTTTGATTGAACTTGTTGTTTTTGCAGTGCTGTTATTTTTATAAACTACAAAATGGGCATCACCCTTTGCTGCAATCTGTGGCAGATGGCTAATGGAAATGAGCTGATGATTCTTCGCCATGGTTTTCATCAAATTGCCGAGCTTAATCGCAACTTCACCCGAAACACCATTATCAATTTCATCAAGGATTAAGGTAGGCATGGCAGTTTTCTCAGCCATTACATATTTGATGGCAAACATCAATCTTGAAAATTCTCCACCCGATGCCACCTGTGCTAATGGGCGAGGGGAAATACCCTTATTGGCACTGAATAATATTTCAATTTTATCTATACCTGTGGAAGTTGGAGCAGTTACATTATTTTCGATTTGAAGGGATGCATCGGGAATAGAAAGCTCTTGCAATAATTTTACAATCTGTTTGCAAAGTGGCTTAAAAATCTTTTCGCGGGATTCACTGAGCTTGCCCGCAGTTGTTTTTACTTTTTGCTCGGCATCGTCAAACGCTTTTTGAGAAGAAGCCAATGCTCCATCGAGATTGCTCGTTAAATTATTCTTAGCTTCAAGATCTTCCTGAATTTGCATCAGTTCGTTCACATCGTTTACCCGATGTTTCTTTTGAAGTCTGTAGAGAGTACTTAATCGTTCTTTAATGAATTCTGATCGTTCCGGATCAAATTCAATATTGCTTTCTTCTTTTTCAATTTCATTTAATACGTCATCTAATTCAATCAACATACTATTGATCCGGTTAAACAAAGTAGAATAGCCGGATGAGTAAGAAGAAATACTTTGTAAATGATTGCGCGCCTCGGCCAGGCTGTTGCGCGATGCAAATTCAGATTGACTTAATAGACCCAACACAAGTTGAAAACGGTTTTTGATTTCTTCTGCGTGCTCATTTATTTTCTGCTCTGATTCCAAATCGTCTTGTTCACCTTTTTCCAGAGTGGCCTTTAAAAGTTCGTCTAACTGAAAACGAATGTAGTCTGCATCTTGTCGCAAGGTATCTGCTTCTGATCGTAATGATTCAAATTCTTTTTTAGCGTGTTGATAGGTTTGCCAAGCTGTCTGATACAGATCTGCCAAGGTTTGATTCTCAGCAAAGGCATCAACGAGTTTTAATTGAAAGGATTGATTGCCCAGTTGAAGTGTTTCATGTTGTGAGTGAATGTCCATTAGGAGCATTCCGATTTTTTTCATCACTTCAAGTGTAACGGGCGTGTCATTAATGAAGGCTCTTGATTTTCCTCCCGGACTGATTTCCCTTCGGATGACAGTATGATCATCGTAGTCGAGATCTTCCGATTTGAAAATGGACTTTAGTTTATATTCTTTTATGGCGAAGGTTCCTTCGGTTACGCACTTCTCATTTTCATCCCATAATACTTTTGTATCAGCACGATTGCCCATCAACAAACCGATAGCACCTAGCATAATGGACTTACCTGCTCCGGTTTCACCTGTAATAACATTCAGGTCGGCCGATGGAGTGAATTCCAGTTGCTTGATAAGAGCGTAGTTCTTTATGACGAGTTGTGTGAGCATTATGAATTTTTATCGAAGTACACTTCGTTAATATCCGGTATAAAATGAGTCTTTTTTTTCTGCCTCATATTCTGAAGTGTGATGGTGTTTCCTTCTGTCTTTTGAAAGATGCCAAAAGAAACGGTGTCATTTGTAAAAACAACATTAATGCGCTTACCCAAAAATTCTGACATCCGTTTTTGAAACTGACTTTGACTTAACCGAACCTGGATAATGCTCATTGTATTTACCTCTACTAGTTTGGTAAAACTGGTTAAATCGGACAATGATTGCAAGTGTTCAGAAAGGAGAGAAAACTAATTTTGGATCATTTTCTCGTAACTGCCTCTATTTGATGGATCGATGGCCGTTATCACATCATAGGCTTCACGCCTGATCTGTATATTTCCGGATGAAAATAAGTTGGCCAGTTCCTTACCCTTTGCATCAAAGAAACTGACCACCAGAACAGATAACGGATTTATATCCCTGATTTTTTTAATGTCTTTCAAACCCTTCATGATTAAGGTACGACTTTTATCAGGATCCTTATCAAAAGTATCAAGCGCAAGACGATGGTAAGAGTATAGTGCCTTGCGCAAATCCACCATCTGGGCATTGTTAAAATTTTCTACAATCCAATAGCGACTTCTGTTACTTCCTTGTGCCTGCCATCCGGGCCGGTTTGATTGCTGTGCATTATTCACGACTGCCAATGCCTTTTGAAAATAAGGTGTGCCACCCAGTTCGCTAAAGGTGTCATAATCTACTCCAATAATCAAGTAGGCGTAGACTGCTAACATTGAAGTAAGATTAGTCGTGTAGTTGTTGTCATTGAACTCCATTGGAAGTGATTCAATGTATTCAAATTCCCATTCGCGATCTGCAAAATTAAAAACAAGCGTGGAGTAGTTGGAATTGTACACCGGTCGCGCAGATTGTACTTGAACAGTAGCCTGAAAACTTCCTACGGCCGGCATCTTAACAATGGTTAACAGTATTTTGCAATTAATTTTCTCGTAGACTTTGTACGTATCGTTTGTCCACTTTCGGGTGTTCATAAACTGCTCGATGGCAATTTTCATATCCCGGAAAATTCCGCGATCAGATGTTGGGATTTGAGTTGAGTTAATTGTGACCGTGCAATTTAACTCCTGACCGAAGCAAGATGTTGATACAAGGACGAATAGGATGAGTATGATTCTAACCATGAAGATTTTCGATAATGGCATTGACGATATCACGGGCCACTTCTTTTTTATCTTTCAATTCGAACGATGTTGTTTTGTGATTTCGGTCGATGATGGTAATCTTATTGGTATCGTAACCAAAACCGGCACCTTTATCATTCAATGAGTTCAATACAATCAAGTCAAAATTTTTCGAATCGAGTTTCTTAATGGCATTGTTCTGCTCATGTTCTGTTTCCAGTGCAAAGCCAACAATCATTTGACCGTTGTGCTTCAACTTTCCCAGAGATGCTGCGATGTCAGTAGTCTTCGTTAGCTCGATTGAGAGATTCTCATCTTTCTTTTTTATTTTCTGATCCGATATTACTGTCGGTTTATAGTCAGCAACTGCTGCTGCCAAAACTGCAATATCTGTTTTAAGAAAAAGTGTTTGACTAGCAGTATACATTTCTTCAGCAGTAGTAACTCTAGTAACGATTACTCCAGCGTGGTTGGTATGTTGATTCGTTGGTCCAGTAATTAAATTAACAATCGCGCCCTGATCTGCCAGTTCTTCAGCGATAGCGAATCCCATTTTTCCACTGGAATGATTACCAATGAATCGAACAGGATCAATTGCCTCATACGTAGGACCAGCGGTGACAATGGCTGTCTTACCTTTAAGATGTTTGTTGGACGAGAAATGATTTTCAAGGAATGTAACGATCTCTTCAGGCTCAGCCATTCTACCATTACCGATCAATCCGCTGGCAAGTTCACCAAAGGCCGGATCAATGGTCACATTGCCAAAGCTTAGCAGTTTTTGAAGATTACTTTTTGTTGTTGGATGTTGAAGCATATCCAGGTCCATAGCAGGTGCTAAAAAAACCGGACACCGTGCAGACAGATAAGTAGCAAGCAAGAGATTGTCGCAAAGACCATTGGCCATCTTACCGATTGTATTGGCGCTGGCTGGAGCGATGAGCAAAGCATCAGCCCATAAGCCTAGCTCGACATGATTATTCCAGACACCAGTTTTGTCTTGACTAAATTCGGTTAGGACAGGATTTTTAGAAAGTGTTGCTAACGTAAGGGAAGTGATGAAATCATGAGCTGAGGTAGTCATGATGATCTTTACTTCTGCACCGGCTTTTACAAGGAGACGTGTAAGTATTGCAACTTTATACGCTGCAATACTTCCCGTGACACCGATTATAATTTTTTTGCCCCCAAGCATGGTGAGCTGATATTACAATTCCTGACTCGCTTCAGTTTCGCTACGCATGCGGAAGTTTACCTTGCCTTCTAAAAATTCTTCGATTGCCGTTGTTGTTGGCTTCGGCATGCGTTCGTAGAATTTTGAAATTTCAATTTGCTCACGGTTTTCAAAAACCTCTTCCAGGTTATCAACGGTTGTAGCAAACTCAGCAAGTTTATTGTTAAGTTCTTCTTTGATATTTACAGAGATCTGGCGAGCGCGTTTTGAAATAACGGCTACTGACTCATATAAATTTCCCGTTGGAGCGATAATGCTTTCGATGTCGCGGGTTATTACTGATGATTGAACTGCCATAGTATTACTAGTTATTGTTTATCCTTTATTATTTAACTTCAATTTCAACAGACTGTTGCTGTATATTTTTTCAGCATCACGAAGGTATCCACTTTGCGGGTATTTATCGACAAATTCCTTGTAGTGCTCCACTACAGAATTGTAACGTTCTTGCTGCTTGGTGTAAATACTTTGTTCTGCTAATCGATATTCAGAGACTACTACGAGGTAGTAGGTTTGTTCAAGGTACTCTGAATCCGGGAAGTTCTCTTTGAAATTGTTTAATGATACGATGGCAGCTTTATAGCTTCTCATTTTATAGTACTGTCTTGCATTATCAAAGCCCTTCTTCTCGAGTTTATCCTGGGTAGTTGAAATTACTTCAGAAGCTTGATCTGTAAATTTGCTTTTTGGGAAACGATTCAGAAATTCTTGCATGGCAATCATGGCCTCAATGCTATTGGATTGGTCAAGATTCGACCCCGGTGATGACTTGTAAAGAGAAAAGGCATACATAAACCTTCCTTCTTCGGCCATCGAACTTCTTCCGTAGGTCTCATAAAATGTTTTGAACTGCTCGGAAGAGAGTAGATAGAGTTTTTGATAATACTGGCAATAGGCCTGGTAAAATTGAACTTTCTCGCCTTCTGGAAGACCCCTGACAATGGGCAAAATCTGCTCGAACAACGAAGCTGCTTTGTAATAATCCTTCTTATTGTAGTAATTAAGCCCGGCCTCGTATTTCACGCGCCAATCAAGGCTTTTTTCAATTTTCCGGAATTTACTACATGATCCTCCAACGAGAAGAATCATTACCGTACAAAACAATAGTATTACTCTACGCATAAGCCCGCAAATATAGCATAAGACATCCTAACTGAAAAACGACATTTTTAGTTGTTTATGCGAATTCCGGACGATTAAATTACTTTTTAACAATAAGCTTGCGAGTGACCACTCCTTCATTGTTAATGTACAAGGTATAAAAGTAAATTCCTGCACTAAAACCATCAGCAGGTATGCGAAGCAGGTTTTCAGAAGACAAAAGCTCATATTCACCCTGATTGTTACCCAAAATATTATGAATGATAATCTTGGCCTTGATCTGCTCATTCAAGATTTTGTAGTCTACGAGGGCATGATCAATAACAGGGTTGGGGTATACATCTTTAAGCGTCATAAATTTAGATGCATAGATGGATTGTTTCTCCGCTTTTTCCTCCACAATGAAGTTTACTTCAAATTCGATAGATTGTGAGGGATTTGATTTGTTGTAGGCGATGTATCGCACTGAACTAAGTCCCGAAACCAATCCAGCTTCTAACCCTACCTGAAGAGAAGAAAGTGTCTGCCCAGCCTCAACCTTAACAATATGATCCTCTGCTCTTTGATCAAGGCAATTGACATCGAGACAAAGGAAGTTTTTTTGAGTGCCACCGATCTGACCATTTATTTTTCGGATAATCAATATAATGGGTTTGTCAGAAGTGTTTTTAAACCGGATAGGCGCCTTAATTACTTCTCCAATAGTGCCCTTATAACTTTCCTGGAGGCTAACAATTTCGAAGCCCTGGCCGAGTGTAGCTAAACTCGCCAGCATCAATATGACCAACAACAGAACGTTTCTCATCGGAATTGAAAAGTTTTACAAAATTTAAACAATTCAATCGTATGTCATAATTAAAGGTCAATTATTTTCGTGTTCTAACAATAATTTAATTTCACAACCGTTTACGTGGCTCTTTTATTGGCTCAATGTTACCTAAAGATGACTTTACAACATCACTCCGTTTTGGCTTTTGGTCCTCCTGCCAGTTAAAACCCTTAAGGTATTTATCCTCTTCCTTCAATTCATGGGGAGGAATAAAGCGAGCATCTGGTTTTACAAGAAAAATGAGATTATGAACCTTACCTTCTTTGAACCGGATGGTAATGTTGCTACAGATAATCTTATTAACGCCCATTAAAGAATGGTCTTCGTCAGAAAGTGCTGCAAAAATATTCTCACCATTCCCTTCAACAATTACCCTGTCAATCTTTTTATTCTTGAAATAGGATGTCATTCTTCTGCCTTTGATTTGATTGAAGTTAAAAGCAGAATCTTTTGAGATAACAAAAGAGTTGGCCACCATAAAAATCCGATCGATGGTTTTGTTCTTAATGAGCATTCGAATCGAATCGGCACTCATTTGATTTCCTTCGGTCCAGAGCACAGGTGAATTATAGAAGTAAATAGTTGAATCGGCCTGACGGTATTCAAGTGAATCAGCAATACCTTGTAAATCATTCCTGAAAATCTTCACATTATTATAGGCTAACAATCGCTTCTTTTTTGGATCAGAATTCTCAATCGAAACCAACGTGTCTGCGGAAATAAAAAGTGTGTCTTCTCCTTCTGTTATTTTAGCCAGATAGGCGTTTGTGTAAATCTTCGAGATGCCTTTTAGTTTATAATAATCTACAGCCTGACCGTAAATAATCAGGTTCTCTTTCTTTGAGGTCATCACGACATCTTCTCTAAGGCGATAGACCTTTAGGATGTCATCTAATTTGTAGCTCTTCCCCACTAAACGAAAATCAGTGGACTCTGCTGTTCCTAAAACCAGATCGGATTTTCGAGTATTGGTTTCATACTGTCCGCCATTATAAACGAAGACACTACTATCTTTATCAACCACAGTGGTGGACGTTCGGAAGAACAGTATTTTACTTTGAGAGTTGTATTGTAAACTATCCGAGGTCATTGTGTAATCTGGATTCTTTACATGTACATCTCGTTTGAATGATGCCATGTTATTATTCAAATCGTAATACCCTTTTCTGCTCGTCAATACATTTATGCTGTCCACCAACCTTCCTCCATTGAAATAGTAGGCCAGGTTTTTAGGACGATCGTAGTCAAGGTGATCGGTATATAAGGTAGATTGATTGAGCTTCGTGAAAACAACATCGTTGCGGAGTTTTGCAACTTTTGCATTACCGTCATACTCTAATTTTTTGGCCGTAATAGTCACTGAATCACCTTCGGTAATCCGCACTTTTCCGAATGCCTCAACGGTGTTTTTTGCTTTATAGAAATAAGCGGAGTCGCAATAAATGGTTGTTTTGTTTTGGGTGAATACTACGTCCCCAATGAGTCGTTCAAAGCGGACACCATTTATATCTTTTCCACCCTTCAATTGATCCGCTTTTTTAAGCTTTACCTTCTTCTGCGAAAAGGCAGTCGATGAAATTCCAATGAGCAGAGTGCTCAGAAGCAAGACCCGAAGGCAATAGGACGCTAAGATTCGTGTTATTTTAAATGTAAAGTCTTTCTTCATTCGGCTGCAAGCTAGTGGAAAGTGTTGAAGTATTTAAGTGTGTAAGTGTTGAAGTGTAAGGACGTTATGACTAATACATACTTCAACACTTCGAACTTCAGCACTTCAACACTTTTAAAATTTGTACTTTTGATCGTGCTAGAGCAATTTCTGAACCATATAAATCGCCATAAACTTTGTAAGAAGACAGATCCCATTTTATTGGCTGTCAGTGGAGGTGTCGACTCAATGGTCATGCTTCATCTATTTATTGAAGCTGGATTTAAGGTTGGTGTTGCCCATTGTAATTTTCAGCTAAGAGGAAAAGAATCCGATGGCGATGAGAATTTTGTTTACCACGCTTGCCAGGAGTTGAAAGTTCCCATTGTTATTGAACGTTTTGATACCGAAACGTATGGCTGGGAAAATAGCCTGTCAACCCAGATGGCTGCGCGCGAGTTAAGGTACGCCTGGTTTAATTATTTGCTTGAAGAAAATAAATATCAATTTCTGGCCACTGGTCATCATTTTGATGATACTATTGAAACCATTTTGCTAAACTGGACCAGAGGTTCATCGGTTGAAGGACTTGCAGGAATACCCGTTAAGAATAATAAAATCATAAGACCATTATTGTTTGCTACGCGATCACAAGTTGAAAAATACGCATCAGAAAAAGGTATACAGTGGCGAGAGGATCAAAGCAATCTCACCGATGATTATCAACGAAATTTCATCCGGCATCAGATCGTTCCGAAATTAAAAGAACTCAATCCTTCATTGGAGACAACGCTTCATGCCGGTCTTGAAAAAATACAAAGTGACCTTGAATTGATCCACTTTCAAACGGAGGAGTGGAAGAAAGAATTCTTTTCCATTGAAGGTGAGAAGGTAACAATCGAAAAAAAAGGTTTTGATTCTTTTCAGCAAAGTGCTCATCTCTTGTGGCGTTGTATCAGAGAGTATGGTTTTAATTTCGAACAAACACGGGAGATTGTTCTTGTCCTGAATGGTCAGTCAGGAAAGCAATTTCTCACGCCTTCTCATAAATTGGTTATCGATCGCGAAAAAATCATAATTACACAACACGTTGACTTTTGGAATGATACCGAAATCAAAGCAGGCCAGAACACTGCTGTTCTGGGCTCCTGGAATATGGAAATTGAAAGATTGGGTGACCTGAGTAAATCGAACGATGTATTTGAATCAAAGCTGGATGCGGATAAAATTACCTTCCCGCTCGTATGGAGGAAGTGGAAAGCAGGTGATATTTTCTATCCCCTCGGCATGGAGCATCGAAAGAAAGTAAGCGACTTTCTGATCGATGCTAAGGTCCCGGTTTCGGATAAGGATGTTGTTACCGTTTTGGAAAGTAATGGAGAAATTGTGTGGGTGGTAGGCTACCGCATCGACAACCGGTTTAAGATTACTCCGGCTACGACTACCTCTATTTTATTCTCAATACAAAGACATTCAGATTAAGTCCATTTGGCTTTAACGATTAACTTTTAACCATTAACAATTAACTTATCTCCAATATATTTTTTCTTTGGTTAACCGATTAATAACTTTCCGCCTCCGAAATAAGCATTCTAATTATTTATAAAACTTAACAGAACCTATTTATGAAAGTAACTGTAGTTGGCGCTGGTAATGTTGGCGCAACCTGTGCCGATGTGCTCGCGTATCGCGAAGTCGCGAACGAAATCGTATTGGTCGATATTAAAGAAGGTCTTGCTGAAGGTAAGGCATTGGACATCTGGCAGAAATCGCCTATCAATCTGTATGATAGCCGCACCATCGGTGCAACAAATGATTATTCAAAATCGGCCGGATCAGATGTTGTTGTGATTACTTCTGGTTTGCCAAGAAAGCCAGGCATGAGCCGCGATGACCTCATTACTACCAATGCGGGTATCGTAAAGTCAGTTACTGAAAACGTAGTGAAGCATTCACCGAATGCCATCATCATTGTGGTTTCCAATCCATTGGATGTAATGACCTATCAGGCACACATTACTTCAAATTTCCCACGCATGAAGTTGATGGGTATGGCGGGTATTTTGGATACTGCGCGTTACCGTGCTTTCCTGGCTGAAGCATTAAATGTTTCTCCAAAAGATATTCAGGCTGTGTTGTTGGGTGGCCACGGTGATACGATGGTTCCACTTCCGCGATACACAACTGTTGCTGGAATCCCGGTAACAGAGTTGATTGACAAAGACAAGCTTAACGCGATCTTAGAAAGAACAAAAGTTGGAGGAGGAGAATTGGTTAAACTGATGGGAACATCAGCATGGTATGCACCAGGAGCTGCTGCTGCTCAGATGGTAGAAGCAATTGTGAAAGATCAGCGCAGAGTATTCCCGGTATGTATGAAGCTTGAAGGCGAATATGGTATTAAAGATTGTTACCTCGGTGTACCTGTAGTATTAGGTAAGAATGGTGTTGAACGCATCATCGAACTTGATTTAAATGGCGAAGAAAGAGCAATGATGGAATCCAGTCGCAAGGCCGTTCGCGAAGTGATGGATGTATTGGATAAATTAGCTTAATCGCTTTTTTAATTCTCAATAATGAAAATGCCGGGTTTACGCCTGGCATTTTCTATTTCATTTGTAACCTTAGATGGTGTGTTTGACTTATTCGATTGAACAGCATCCATCGAAATGTATTTCACAAGCAACGACCTTTCAAATTCACTACCTTTCGCCATGCAAAAGAATAAAGACCTGATCACTCGATTTTATACCGCTTTTCAGAATGGAGATTTTGCTACCATGCAAAAGTCATATCACGATGAAGCGCATTTTAATGACCCGGCATTTCAGAATTTAAAGGCATCAGAGGTAAGAGCGATGTGGCAGATGTTGGTTACTGCTGCAAAAGATTTGAAAATCACTTTCAGTGATGTTGAAGCGGACGATAAAAAGGGTTCATGTAAATGGGAAGCGAAATATACCTTTTCAAAAACAGGTAGAAGTGTTCATAATATTATTAAAGCCAACTTTGAATTTAAAGACGGAAAAATTATAAAGCACAATGACCACTTCAGTTTCTGGAGATGGTCGCGACAAGCACTCGGTACTTCAGGACTTTTATTAGGATGGAGCAGTATGCTTCAGAAAAAAGTACAAACAACAGCGCGCAAAGGTCTTGAATTGTTTATGAAAAGGTATTCCAAATAAAACTTTTCAACCTTACAGTCACTTTATTCGAACATCGACAAACCAACAATATTGGAATTACCCGATAAAATTCTGGCCATCGAAAATGTCTTCACCAATCTGGATGAGGCGATCTCATCATTTCAAACTTCATCAGGTTTGCATTGTAAGTGGGGGTGTGGAAAGTGTTGTTTCAAGGCGGATATTGAAGCAACCATTTTGGAGTTTCTTCCTTTTGCGAATTACATCTATCAGAATGATTTAGCATTTGAGTGGCTTGATAAACTCAAGCAAACTGATTCTTCTATTTGTTTGATTTTAAATCCCACGCAAGATGGTGCGGGACTTTGCTCCACCTATAAACATCGCGGATTGATTTGCCGATTGTTTGGATACTCAGCGCGCACAAATAAATATGGTAAAGCAGAATTAGTTACCTGCCAGATTATTAAGACAGAGCAAGCTGAAAATGTAGCGAAGGTCGGTCCGTTTTTGGAAGCGGGTGGAAGCATACCTATTATGAATCAATACTACATGCAATTGCACAGCATCGATTTTGAGCTGACGCGAGAATTTTTCCCCATCAATGAAGCCATCAAGAGAGCAATTGAAGTTATATTGCATTACCATGCGTACCGTGATTAGAATCTTCATTTTTTTAATGATTGCAAGTGCCGGACAGTTGATGGCACAGAGAACAGATTCTGTTTTTCATTCAAAGCCCTTTGAACGCTACTGGACTAAGCCACGATTAGTTCCAAAGGTCGGAATCGGCATGCAAGACCGAGGGTTGGTTGAGATAGGTCTTCAGTGGCATAATATTTACAAGCACCCAATAAGTTTGATATCAAAGGGCCCGTACACAACGGTTGATGTTTTTATTGACGATAGTAATATTCTGCTCGGTCCTAAGATAGGGTATGAAATAACGGTTGGTGTAATAGGTATTGCCCTTGATGCAACCTATTTCATTGATTACAATTACGATGGTGAGCACAACACCCGCAATGCATGGGTAACAACTCCCAAGGCTGGCTTCTCCATTCTTGGTTTTGCTGATTTGTTTTATGGATATAGCATCCCACTTTCCGATGTAACCATTAGTTCAATATCGAGGAACAGACTATCACTGGTCATTAATCTCAATAGAGATTACTTCAATCTCAAAGAAGCCAGAAGAAAAAAGTAGAGTTATTGAATAGTAAACGCAAGAATCTGAGCAATTACTTTTTTAGCGAAGCCATTTACCGAATTTGTCTCAATCTTCGGTTTCATAGATGGACCAAAAGATTCACCTCCTACCTCATCCTTCAACCAAACAGCAAACACAATTACCAGCGCCACGATAATGCCGATGATGATAGTAAGCTCTTTGTAGGTAATTTTTTTGATCACGTGTTCTCCTTTGGCGAATGCCATGCCATCATTCAAAGAGCCCTTTTTGCTCTTTAAATTCATGTTTTGCCGATTGGGTTGTACGCTTGTGAACATTTGATTTACGGATTCTGAACAGATTACCTGCTTTTGTGACAATGGTTACGCCATATCCATTAAAAGAATTAATGCTGCACAGAATCTCTTTTGTGTTTAGATTTGTTGCAGAGTAGGATCAAAGATTACAGGTATGAAGAAATTTGTTGGAATAGCAATAGTAGTGGGGGCAATATTGACCTTATCGTCAATGGCATTTATTTCTACTGAAACAGAAATAACAGAGGAGAGCCCGGTGAAATGGATGACATTCGAAGAGGCCATTGAAAAATCAAAGACTGAAAAGCGGCCGGTTTTTATTGACGTGTATACTGATTGGTGCGGATGGTGCAAGGTAATGGACAAGAATACTTTCAGTGATCCTCAGGTTTCGAAATTGCTTAACGAGAAATTCTACGCTGTAAAATTCAATGCAGAGCAACATGAAGATGTAGTCTTCCAGGGAACGACCTTTAAGTTTGTACCCAGTGGAGGAAAGGGGTATCATCAACTTGCTGCTGCTTTATTGAATAACCAATTGAGTTATCCAACGGTAGTATTTCTGAATGAGGATTTTGGTATGATACAGCCGTTACCCGGATATAAGAAGGCGGATGAGTTTCATAAGATAGCCCAGTTTATTGGTGAAGGATATTACAAAACCGTAAAGTGGGATGTATTTCAAACACAGTATAAGTCACCGTATTAAGGAATGGAGACAACAAAAAAGGCTTGCTAAATCAATAGCAAGCCTTTTTTTATGAATCAAGATATTAGTAGATCAATCTTTCTTTTCTGCTTTCTTCACACTTTTGAAGTCGATGTAACCTGAAGCGGCTGCAAATCCTATTACTACCGCGATAATGGCAATGAATACATTTGCTCCATCACCTACATATTGATTAAACATAGTCGTATTGTTTATGTGTCAAAGGTATGTGTTGAGGCCAAACTCTGAAAGTATTTCAGAAAAAATTAGCCAAATTATCTGTCTTAAATGCCCAGTTCCTCTTTGTTTCTGTGTAGGACGCTAATGATGAAGGTAATGTGCTCCGAAATATCCACATCCAACAACTCAGCACCTTTATAGACCTCGTCACGCTCTACCTTTGCAGCAAAGCCCTTGTCCTTCAGTTTTTTGATTACTGACTTCGTTTCCAGACTTGCTATTCCATCCGGTCTTACCTGGCAACAAGCTATGATAAATCCGGTTAGCTCATCACACGCTAACAATGCCTTATCGAGAAGCGTATCATACGGCACATTCCATTTGGTGTAATGAGCAGAGATGGCATGCGCAATTTTCTCTTCACCGAGGGAACGCAGTTTATCAACAATAATTTGAGGATGCTTTTCAGGATAGGCTTCATAATCGGCATCGTGAAGTAATCCGGCAATGGCCCATTCTTCTTTGTCTTCACCAAATTTTTCAGCGTATGCTTCCATTACCAACTCAATGCTTCGCATGTGACGCAGTAAGCTTGCGCTCTTCGTCAATTCGTCTATGATGATTCGGGCTTCAGATAAGGTCATATATCTTGTTGTGAAATATTTGTGCCACCGCTTCAAGAGGTGGCACAAATAAACTGAACGTTTGGTTGTGAATTGTTTTAACTCACTTCCTTTATTCTAATTATTTTAGTCAGTTTTTTAAACCCTGATTGTGAAATAAATCTAAAACTCAATTCGATAAGAACAAATCTGATAAATAATATTCCTATAATTATGGGGATAATAATTCCTAGTGATTTTTCAATTCCTTGTTTCACAATCGAGATTCCAAATCCGATAGCTGGCATTAGCATTAGAATGGAAAACATTACTTTAAATGCACGATGTATTCTTATTTCAACAGTTCCTATCGAATCTTGAAGTTCTCCAATAAAAACACAAACTGCACCACGTCCAATTTCAGATGATATTATCTTAAATCCAGAGTCATCCACCTCTCCTATAAACTCTTTGTCCGTGTATACAGATACTAATTTGTCAGTCAGTTTTGTATTGCGTCTTAATTCATTTAACGAGGTAGCTCTATCATCTTTTAATTCTACCGTAAAGTTTTTGTTTGGAAACAATTTCATTCAGTTCGTAAGGTTTTGTAAAATGAGGCACAACAATAATCAATCACGCAGCTTTATTCTCACCACATACATATCACAAGTAGCATAAAGTGTTTTTTCATCATCCGCCAGAACACAATTTGAAGTGGCTTCTGAAATTTTAATCTTGCCTAATACCTTACCTTCTTTATTAAAAATCCAGATGCCTCCCGGTCCGCTGGCGAAGACATTTCCTTGTTTGTCAATTCTCATACCGTCAGGTAAACCTTTTTCGGTTTTGGTATTTTCTGTGGCATCATAAAAAACCCGGGCATTGGCCACTGAATCATTTTCTAAGAGATCGAAGGCATACCACGTTGCTTTTCCGGGATCAGAGTTAGCGACAAGAAGTGTTTTCTCTCCAGGGAAAAATGCAATCCCGTTAGGACGAGTAAGTGAATCCGTTATTAAACTGGCAACGCCATTCGAAACTTTGAATACACCTTGAAATGGAATTTCACGTGAAGGATCATTTTCCTGTTTCGGTAATCCGTAAGGAGGATCTGTTAAAAATAAATCTCCATTGCTTCTGAATACAGCATCGTTCGGGCTGTTCAGTTTTTTTCCTCGATAGTTATCTATTAGTGTAATGAATTTTGCTTCAGGTGCAGTGAGTGGCGCGTCCATAATTACAACTCTTCTATCGCCATGTTGGCAAAGTACCAGCTTGCCTTCGCTGTTTAATGTAAGTCCGTTCGAACCTGGTTCATTACTGTAATGTGTTTCAGTACCCGTGTAGCCAGAAGGAATGAGGTAAACTTCTTTTCCTTTTTCGGCTGTCCATTTATAAATTGTGTTGGTCGGAACATCAGAGAACAACAACATATTTTGTTCTTTTATCCATACAGGACCTTCGCTCCACTTAAAGCCATCGGCAATCACTTCAACCTTAGGATCGTTTTGTATGATGGCATCCAAAGCAACATCAATGCGCTCAATGCTGCCAATAGTTTTGTTTTCTTTCTGCGAACATGAAATGAATGTAATGAGTGCAAGAACGTAAAAAAGAGTCTTCATAATTAGGATTTAGTTTCCTGAAATGTCCAATCCAATTTTATTCAGATGGTAAAATAGAATTTTGGACGTTCCATCTGCACCAAAGTTATAAATATTAGGCAGATGAATTAAAGGTGACTTTCGCATGATGCAATTCCAATCGCCTCGGCATTAGGCCATCCCTACGGGATTTCTACATTCATTAAAATATGTTCTACCGTAAGATCGCCCCGCTGGGGCTAAGCCCCAGACGGACGGATACATGTTAACAATGTTAGTTCTACCTTAAGGCTCACTCCGCTTGGGTTAAGTCCCAGAGGGACGGACATATGGTAGCAATGTTAATGAACCAAAGAATTAGCTCCGTAGGAGCGACCTTAATATTGGTTGCGACAAATTGAAATGTACCCTTGTCAAATACAAATGATTCTAGAAAATGGAGCGGAATAACAGGAACAGTGTGCCAGCCATGATCATCACCACAGGCAAGGTTAAGAACCATGCTGCCAGAATATTTCGGATAGTAGCGGGCTGAAGGTTTTTAACGCCTTTATTTGCCACCATACTTCCAGCAATACCTGATGATAATACGTGCGTTGTACTAACAGGCCATCCGTAATTGGAGGAGAGACCAATGGTAATGGAGGCTACAATTTCCGCGCTTGCTCCCTGAGCATAGGTAAGATGTTCTTTTCCGATTTTCTCACCAACCGTTTTTACGATTCGTTTCCAACCGATCATCGTACCCAATCCTAAAGAAAGCGAAATGATGAGCAGTACCCAGGTAGGAGAGTAGTCTGTAACCTTGCGCACGTTCTTCAGTTCGTCTTTAACGGTTTTCTTTTCAGCATCGCTCAACTTCACTTCTTCTTTCTTCGATAAGGAAGTCAGATTACGATCCATAACCATAATATCTTTTCTCACCAGGAAACGTTCTTGTTTTGGGATGTCATTGATATCGCCTAAAGAAGCAAAACGAGTTTCTAATCTCTCGTTCATCGCGATTGACTCGGCCAGTCTCTTGCGATCAGGGGCTGAAAGTTTTGTAGAGTCAATGGAGGTAATTACGGTTTCAATTTTTTGTAGCGCCTGTGGCAGATCAGATGGAGTAAAGTTTGAATTCAAAGCAAAGAATGCAGGAACAACGCCAATCAAAATAAGCATGATAAGCCCAACACCTTTTTGTCCATCATTCGAACCGTGAAAGAAACTAACCAATGTACACGTGATTACAAGAATACCTCTGATCCACATTGGAGGAGGCTGATTTTTCTTTGGCTCTTTAAATAGACTATCGCCTGATTCGGTCTTTTTCGTAAACGATCGAATGAGATACATTAAAATTATAGTGGCTGAGAATCCAAATACAGGAGAGACCAATAAAGACAATCCAATGTCTTGTGCTTTTCCCCAGTTAACAGCATCGCCTGCCGCTTCAGGGAGCAATGAATAGGCAAGTCCAACACCTAAAATTGAACCGATAAGGGTATGAGAGCTGGAGCATGGAATACCAAAGTACCAGGTCAATAAATTCCAGAAAATAGCGGTGATAAGTAATGCCAAAACCATCGACAAACTATGCGCAATGTTTTGGTCAACAAGTGTTTCTACAGGTAAAAGGTTAATGATACCTACTGCTACTGCGATACCTCCCCAAAATACACCGAGGAAATTCCAAAAGCCCGACCAGATTACAGCCACCCAGGGTTTCAGCGAGTTGGTATAGATTACGGTTGCCACGGCATTGGCTGTATCATGGAATCCGTTAACGAATTCAAATGAACAGGCGGCAATAAGACATACAATAAGGAGGATGGAGTAGGAGAGATCTAGTTCGAACATAAATGGATCAAATTCGCTCCGCAATCTAATCTGAAAACCCACGCCCATTGTTAACCTAATGTTAACTTTTTTTCGGAATGATGCTTTTGAAAAAGTTAAATAGTTGAATGTCAGTAATTTATTGAAATACGAATTAGCCAACTCGTTCTGTTTTTGTTCAGTTACTAACGGTATTCCTATCAACTTCAAGTGATTAATGAAAGCCTTTAGGATCACCTCGCGAGATTTAGCTTAATTCGCCTTTTGTATGACGATCGATCTATGCGGAGAAGTCTTTGAGCTATTGCCTCAAAAAGCAATCTATTGGAAGCGCGAACGCGCATTGCTCATGGCTGATTTACACTTGGGCAAGGTCAATCATTTCCGAAAATCAGGCATTCCGGTTCCATCAAAAGCAAATGAGAGGAACCTGCAGTTGATTGTAGAGTTAATAGAGTCTACCAATCCTGCGCGGGTCATTTTTCTGGGTGATTTATTTCACAGTCATTATAATCCCGAGTGGGAAGTATTTGGTGAATTAGTAAAACACTTTCAATCCATTTCTTTTGAGTTGGTGTTGGGTAATCACGATATACTTTCGGAGGGTCAGTATTCTAGAAAGGGCATTACCTTGTATGATGAACTTCGATTACCTCCTTTTATTTTTACGCATCATCCTTTGGAAGAAATGGTAGATAATCTTTATAACCTTGCCGGACATATTCATCCAGGAGCAACACTTCATGGAAAAGCAAGACAATCCGTTACCTTGCCCTGTTTTTATTTTGGTAAGCAACAAGGTATTCTTCCGGCTTTTGGAATGTTTACGGGTTTAGCGCGAATTAAACCGAAGTTGGGTGATGGGGTGTATCTTATTGTGGAGGATGTAGTTGTAAAAGTTAATGGTTAATCGTTAAAAGGCATAAGCTCATTGTTGTTTGAGTCACACCCACACTACACACCCACGATTAACTATTAACCACTAACGGATAACTATTAAAGAATTTCAATGAAGAAAATAACGTTACTCCTTTTACTAATTCAACACGTAGCAGTGGCACAGGACACAACACGTCTCTCCTTGCTTTTCGGTGGAGACATCATGGGGCACGATTCGCAGATATCATCAGCGTATAATGCCACTACCAAAGTATATGACTATACTTCTTGCTTCCAATTTGCAAAGCCTTATCTGCAAGCGGCTGATCTTACGATTGCCAATCTTGAGCTTACATTAGCAGGACCTCCTTACAAAGGATATCCTCAATTCAGTTCTCCCGATGAGTTGGTTGTTGCGTTAAAAGATGCTGGCTTCGATGTGTTGGTTACGGCTAACAATCATTGTGTTGATCGCGGCCGCAAAGGTCTTGAGCGCACGGTTGAGATGCTGGATAGTTGTAACATTCCGCATACAGGTACTTTCGTTGATACGGTTTCTCGAATGAATGATCACCCATTGATGGTGGAGAAGAATGGATTTACATTGGCGATTTTAAATTACACGTTCAGCACAAACGGGCTGCCCGTACATAAACTAAATGTTGTGAACCGACTAGACACGGCTATTATTCATAAGGATTTGAATAGGGCGAAAGAACTGAAGCCAGACGCTATCATTGTCTTCACACATTGGGGTGTTGAATATCAAAGTCTTCCCTTAAAAAGCCAGAAGGATGTAACGGAATTTTGTTTTAAACATGGCGCTCAATTGGTGATTGGTGCTCATCCTCACGTATTGCAACCCATGGAATGGAGAAAAGGCAAAAATCAATTTGTGGCTTATTCATTAGGTAACTTTGTTTCGGGTCAGCGGAAGCGTTACACCGATGGAGGTGCAATGGCATATATTGAGTTGGAGAAAATAAATTTCAAGCCGGATAGTTCAATAACGACAATTGATAGTGCAGGATATTATTTGAATTGGATATACCGAACCGTTGATTCACAAAAAGATTATTACATGCTGCCTGCAAGTAAAGTTGAAAGTGATTCAGTAAGCTTTATCAAAGATGCAACATCAACAGCAGCCTTTAAGACTTTTGTAAAAGATTCGCGTACGCTATATGATATGTACAATATCAATGTTGTAGAGATGAAAACCTTGCCACGAAATTTTATGGAGTTACCAAAGCAGCAAAAGATATTAACACCTATTGAGAATAAGGAATAATAGGACCTAATATCGATTTATAGGAAGAGATGAACTCAATATTTGATAATCTCCTTCCGATAATCGGTCTGATTTCTCTGCTTGAATACAATCCTCCAACTGTTGTTGATTTCTTACTCCGGTTACCGCAGAGGTAATAGCAGGATGATGGAGTGTAAAATTCAAAACAATATCAACCGAACTTCTTTTTGTCTTCTCCGCTAATGCTTTCACAGTATGAGCGGCAGTTTCAATTTCTTCAGTTGAGTATTTTAAGAATGGTGTTGCGGGCTTGTCAATCAATAACCCTTTCGTTAAGCTTCCTCTCGCCAGAACACCAATGTTATTTTGATGAAGTAAATCCAGACACATTTCTTTCGGTCTTCTGTCAAGCAAACTGTATTGCATCATTACACTGGAGATGTTGGATCGCTTTACATATTCCTGAATTACGGCAGGTCGGATGGAAGAGATTCCGTAGTGCCTGATCTTACCCTCTGCTTTCAATTGCTCAAAAGCTTCAATGGTTTCATCGATGGGATCTTCCATTGTACCACCATGTAATTGGTAGAGGTCAATGTAATCGGTTTGTAAACGCTTTAGGCTTTCATCAATCGATTTGAGTATATATGCTTTTGTTGGATTCCAATCCAATCCACTTCCGTCAGGTTTTAATTGATTACCAACCTTAGTAGCGATGATCACTTGATGACGAATTTCTTTAAAGGCTTTTCCTACTGTGATTTCGTTGAATCCATTTTGGTAAATATCGGCCGTATCAAAATAATTGATGCCGTGATTATATGCATTATGTAATAGCTTGGAATTAGATGAATGATCATCTCCCAACGACATACACCCAAAACTCACCTGACTGATTTAAAGATGCGAATTTCCGAGGAGGTTGTATTTCATTTTGGAATTATGAGCGGTTAATTTCCGTTACGGGTTCATGAAATTACACCATCGTTCGAGTGATGTAAGATTAACAAATAAAGAATCAAACTAGATTGCGATTAAATTGCCAAATCATTGCGAAATGCCACAAATCGTATCATTTTTGCCCTATATTTACAACCGTTTTGCAGGCTGGTCTATGGTTTTAGAAAGAACATAAATCAATCGTGTGCAGAAAAGTTAAAGCCTAGAACCTATGGAAGAAGCCGGACTCGTTAAATACCTTCCCATTGTCCTCATGTTTTTATTGGCCGTTGGTTTTATTGTTGTCACCATGCTGGCCACACATTACTTTGGCCCCAAACGAAAGACCATTATTAAGCTAGAAAGCTTCGAATGCGGTATCGAAACTAAGGGTAATGCCCGTGTTCCCTTTAATATCAAGTATTTTCTGGTTGCCATCCTCTTCGTTTTGTTTGACGTGGAGGTAATATTTATGTATCCATGGGCTGTTAACTTTGAAGAGTTGGCCATGCCTGGATTCATTCAAATGGTATTGTTCATCACCACACTGCTTATCGGATTTTTTTATATCCTGAAAAAGGGTGCATTAAAGTGGGAAGATTAGGGAGTATTTGAGATTTTAGAATTAAGATTTGAGATTTAATTAACATAATAGAGTCAACGGAGGTTAATCATGATCATAACGACAATCAGCTTAATCACAGTTTAGACAATGGAAACAGCAACACCTATATATAAGATGTCAGAGAAGCCCGAAGGTTATGAAGGTAATGGCTTCTTCGCGACAAGTTTAGAGAAAGTGGTGGGTCTCGCCAGAAAGAATTCGATCTGGCCGTTGCCATTTGCTACGTCTTGCTGTGGCATTGAATTCATGGCCACGATGGGTTCGCATTATGACCTGGGAAGATTTGGATCGGAAAGAGTGGGTTTTTCTCCCCGTCAATGTGATTTGTTGATGGTAATGGGAACGATCGCTAAAAAAATGGGACCTGTTGTCAAGCAAGTGTATCTCCAGATGGCCGAACCGCGCTGGGTGATTGCAGTTGGTGCTTGTGCTTCAAGTGGTGGAATATTCGATACTTACAGTGTGCTACAGGGAATTGACCAGGTGGTGCCTGTAGATGTTTATGTGCCGGGTTGCCCGCCAAGACCAGAAGGAATAATTGACGGA
>JANODK010000303.1:0-43923 GCA_031412655.1 Chryseolinea sp. | reverse complement strand
CCGGACATTTATGTCTTGGGAAATGAATGGCAAAAATATTTGGCTTTAGCCAAAATTACATTGGGCTAAAGCCCCTTTGGTTTATTTTTATTTGTTCCCCGACATAAATGTCGGGGCTATTTTTCTAATGCATAATATGGGATCAACTGTTCAGGTCAACCGATCTAATACATTTTATCTCAAATCAGGTGGTCAATTTGCTACGGAAAGTGGTGGTCACTTTAGTCCGGAATCAGGTCGTAACATTCAAAGGCAAATCAGTGGCAACATTATGCTGAATCTCCATTGTAAGGCTCCCAAAAATAGTGCAGTTTAAAAGTAGAACTCAGGTCTAGTCTAAATGTTCTGCAAATTGTTCTGCAAATGAAAAAGGTCTTCAAAACAAATTCGTTTAGAAGACCTTTTAAACTACTGATTATCAGTAAGTACCTCAGGCCGGAATCGAACCGGCACACCTTACGGTACACGATTTTGAGTCGTGCGCGTCTACCAGTTCCGCCACTAAGGCATTTAAGTTGCCTTTCTACTCAATTGGGTTGCAAATATGTAGAAACTTTAGGTGTTCCGCAATTTACAGTTCAATAAATTTTACCAATGAAAAGGCTTGTGTTCGGGCTGAGAATAGCGTCTTTACTCTTCCCCAGACTTTGCCAAACAATTCGGATTTGCGATAATTCTCAAGATCACCTGCGCTATTCCATTCACTTACAGTTGTGTAGCAAAGCGGATCCAGATCATCCTTCATTAACCGAAGGTGAGTACATCCTGGAAAATTGCGAATGGCTATTTTGTTTTCATTAAAAATCGGAAGGAATTCTTCTACTCCTGCCTCTGTAAAATTCATCCGTACAATACGTGTTATCATGATGGGAGAGTTTAGACATCATTAGACAATAGACACTAGATTTAGAAGCTTAGACGTGACTTTGTACTTCGCACCTCGAACTTCGTACTTCAAAGCTTATTCTTCAAAGAAAATATTCACGGTACTGTCATATCCCAACCCTAGTAATTCAGAGGCATTACCTTTATAAATACCGATCTCTAACAAGCCGATGCTGTTGAATACAATAAAGCATTCGCCTTGTTCAGCCTGGTTATAATGGGTTTGAATGCGCCTGAATTTTTCGCCTCCAAATTGAACGGTGTAGGCTTTCCCCTTGCTTAAAATATCAAATGGTTCTCTTGGTATGTTGGTGATAAGATTTCCAAAATGATCAACCCGAATAACTGTTCCTGTAATTTGTTTCTTTGTTGCCTTTACCTGCCGATCGGTCATTTTCTTAAAGGTAGGCATGGGTTTGCCCAAGCTCGTTATCGCCACACCGCTCGCTAACTTTACTGCTGCTGGTGCGAAAATATCACGTTCCGGAAAGGTTGTGTTGATGGTATTGATGGAGTTTAGCTCAACCAATGTTTGATGACTCTTATCGGTGATCAAACCAAATAGTCCATTATCGCAGCCTACAAAAAAATGATCTTCTAATTGCAATGCGATGAACGAATCTCCGCGGTTGCCGGTTGAGTCCACACCGACAAGATGAATAGTACCTTTGGGAAAATCGCGAAAGACGGCACGCAGGACAAAGGCAGCATGCCCAATATCGGAAGGCTTGATTTTATGACTGATATCTTCTATTCGAATACCGGGATTGATGCTGATAATTTTTGCTTTAATTGCCGCTACGTAATGATCGTTTTCGCCTGAATCCGTAAGAAGAGTAACGATGGCCATGCCGTAGATATTCGCTAAATTTGAAACACGAAAATAGGTACTTTTAAGGAGTTTGAAGTTAATGGTTAATAGTTAATTGTTAAACGGCACGGAGGTATAAACTTAAAGCCATTAAATATGGATTCTCGTACTAGTTTGATGAGAATGATTCACTTTACAGAAAACTCGTGTTGACCATCGGGCATTCACTATTAACCACTCTAAAATCCAATCTTGCTTAGACGCCACCACACTCACGCCCATGATTAACTTTTAACGATTAACTATTAACCAATTGCTCACCCTTGATTGAAAAAATAATATTGCTCGAAAACATTTCCCTTATCGATTTTCTGGGAGTTGAAAATAAAATCATTGATACCCTGGCTGCTGCTTTTCCGAAGAGCAAAATTGTATCGCGCGGTAACGAAGTGCTGATTAAAGGATCAACCGAAGAGATTATTCAGATTGATGATGTACTTACTTCTTTGGTAGATCATTACCATCGCTACGGAAAAGTGACGGAAGAAAATGTGCAGAATTATTTAGGCCGCGAGCGAGAAATGCTTGTGAGCGATCTGGCGGATTCCAGTGATGATGTTATTGTCTATGGAACACGAGGTAATCCGATCAAGCCAAAATCAGTTAATCAACAGAAGCTGGTTCAGTTAGTCAAGGAAAATGATTTGGTATTTGCTCTTGGTCCTGCAGGTACTGGTAAGACCTACATATCCGTTGCGCTTGCGGTTCGTGCGTTGAAGAATAAATGGGTGAAGAAAATCATCATCACTCGTCCCGCTGTAGAGGCAGGTGAAAATTTAGGATTTCTTCCGGGCGATTTGAAAGAAAAGATTGATCCGTATTTGCGCCCCATTTACGATGCGTTAAATGATATGATTCCGTTTGAAAAATTGAAGTATTACATGGAGCGTGAGATCATTGAGATTGCACCACTCGCATACATGCGCGGACGGACGTTGAACAACGCCTTCATTTTATTGGATGAAGCACAGAATACGACTCCGATGCAAATGAAAATGTTCCTCACGCGCATGGGGCCTGAGTCGAAGATGATCATTACCGGTGATGTAACACAGATCGATTTACCTATTCGCCAGCAATCGGGATTGAAAGAAGCAGCTCGAATTTTATCGAATGTAAAAGGTATTGGCTTTATTAAATTAAGTGAGAAGGATGTTGTGCGTCATCGCCTTGTGCGCGATATTATTGAAGCCTATGGCCGCGAGAGTTTGTAGTTGAAAATTTCTACCTTTCTACATGGTTGCATGGATACCGTATCCTTTTGTTCGCATCGTTATATTTTTTATAGCAGGCATTCTGTTGGGTATTTATCAGCCTGATATTATCAATGAAACTCTTGCTCAGTTTATTTTAGGTGCGTTTGTACTCCTATACATCGTTCTCTTTTTCATCTCGCAGAAGCGAGAAAAAATCAACCTTGGTTTTCTTGGACTCATAACTATATTCCTTGCGGGATATGTTCAATTACTTTCTCAAACTGAATCGGGACAAGCTGAGCATTTCATCCATTTCAACAAGCCGATTGAATATTACAAAGCTGTCGTAACAAAGTACGCAGAGGAAAAAGACAAATCCTGGAAACTTGAAGTCAACTTGATAGAGCATAAGAGCGAAGGAAGATGGAAAAAGAGTGAAGGAAAAATTGCGTGTTATTTTCCGAAGGAAGACTTCAACAAACCATTTCAATATGGTGATGTATTGTTGGTGAAAGGCAGTCCGCAAATTGTGCAACCACCCTCGAATCCGGGTGAGTTTGATTATAAACGATTTTTAACTTTTAGGAATATTTACCATCAACATTTTATAAACCGGGAAAATGTTAAATGGCTTCGGAACGATCCGCCAAATTATTTTCTTTATTATTCTATAGGGGCCCGTGCATGGGCTGATTCTACTTTGTATGCAAATGTTAATGGAGAACGTGAGCAAGCCATTGCTTCTGCTTTAGTGTTGGGAGTTACGGATGGTTTAGATAATGAATTGCTAAACGCCTACTCTTCGACTGGTGCGATGCATGTACTTGCGGTATCGGGTCTTCATGTGGGTATTATCTATTGGATTATTTTGCTTTTGTTTAAACCTCTCACGAAGTCAAAATCGGGCAATGTAATTTTGGCTTGCGTGAGTTTAATTATTCTATGGTCATACGCATTTGTTACGGGCTTGTCACCTTCAGTACTTCGGGCAGTTGCCATGTTTTCGGTTGTGGCCATTGCGCGTCTTGCAAATCAACGGACTAACATTTACAATACACTAGCAGCGGCAGCGTTTATTTTGTTGATCTCCGAGCCCTACTTTATCATGTCGGTAGGTTTTCAACTTTCTTTTCTTGCTGTGTTAGGTATTGTGTATTTGCAGCCAGCGCTTTATGCATGGTGGGAACCAAGATCAAGATTGTGGGATGAAGTCTGGAAGATAACCTGTGTTTCCATAGCGGCTCAAGCGGCTACTTTTTCGTTGGGGTTATTATACTTCCATCAGTTTCCAAATTACTTTCTTATTTCTAATCTGTTTGTTATTCCCATTTCGTTCGGTGTATTAGTGGATGGACTTGTGGTGTTGGCTGTTGGTTTTTTTCCTCCGCTTGCGAGTTTCTTCGGATTGATATTGGAGTGGTTTATTAAAGCAATGAACTTTGTTGTATTTACGGTAGAGGATTTTCCATTTAGTCTTGTTGAGAATATTTACATTAATACATTTCAGTGTTGGATGATCATGCTTTTTATCATTGTCATCGTTTTGTTTCTGGAGTATAAGAAATTCGCTTACTTATTGGTCTCGGTTTGCTTATCGTTCGTTATTGCAATAACCTCTTGGATTCATTTTGAAGAAGATGTGAATACAGAAAGATTAATCGTTTATAAAGTCGCTCATCACAGTGCCTTTGAGTTGATTGATCATGGACAAGCTTTATTTTTTACAGATTTAGCTTTGTATAAGGACCGAGAGAAGCTACGCTTTCATATACAGCCCAATCGATTGATTGGAGGAGTGAGTATTGTTCAGCGGGGATATGAAAAGCTTGATAATATAATAAAGAAAGACGGCTGCACTTTATTGGTTTGGAAACAAAAGACTATCCTCATTCTCAAGCAAGGTGTATTTACATTACCAAAAGATTTGAAAGTGGATTACCTTATTGTTTCTCAAAATGCGATTAAGGATTTTGCAGCTATTCAAAATAGCATTCAAGCAAATCAAATTATTTTTGATAGTAGTAATTCATTTTATTATGTAGATAAAATGTTGAAGCAGGCAAAAGAATTGCATATCAATGTATATTCTGTTTTGCATGATGGTGCCTTTGAAGTGAAGACCTAAACTATTTTTATGAAGTACATAGATTATTCAGTTAAAAATCGAAAAGCGTTTATAACACTCAATAGACCTGAAAAGCGGAATGCATTGTCACACGAATTGGTGTCTGAATTGAAAGATGCGTTTCAGACTGCAGAGAATGATGAACAAGTTAAAGTTGTTATTCTGAAAGCAAATGGTGAGGCATTTTGTGCGGGTGCTGATCTCGCCTACCTTCAGCAACTTCAAAGTTTTACACATGAAGAAAACCTGGCAGATTCAAATCATTTGAAAGAATTGTTTCTTCAGATTTATACCTTAAAGAAAATTGTCATTGCTCAAGTTCAAGGTCATGCCCTGGCCGGAGGTTGCGGACTTGCAACAGTATGTGATTTTGTATTTGCCGTTCCGGAAGCAAAGTTTGGATACACTGAAGTGAAGATTGGATTTATCCCCGCAATCGTAATGGTATTCTTGCTTCGAAAAATAGGAGAGGCAAAGGGAAAGCAAATATTACTTACAGGTGATTTGGTTACAGCAGATGAAGCTGTGCAAGTTGGTTTAGTAAGTAAGGTTACTACAGCAAATGAAATTGAAAATCATGTAGAGTCATTTGCCCAACGATTGATTGAAACCAACTCTCAACACGCAATGATGCTCACTAAAAAAATGATAGCCGATGTGCAATCGATGACGTTAGAAGAGGCGTTAACGTTTGCATCAAAAATGAATGCTACGGCACGTGAGAGCGATGATTGCAAGAAAGGTATTGATGCTTTTCTTTCGAAGAAGAAAATTTCCTGGTAATCTTTAAAAGGGAAAGAAAAAGCACTTCAATATTACGGCATATTGAAAAGTTACTTATAAATGTTTTAATCTCATGGGATAAACTCATTAACCCCATGAAAAACTTTTTAATCTTATTTTTTCTGCTCGCATCCTTTTTCACCTATGCTCAAACCTATACAGGCGATAGCTGGGGTCAAGTAAAGACGAACGGAACTGGAACCATTACGCTGGCCTATGTTGAAACACCAAGTTTTGTTTATAAAGACAAGTCTGGAAAGGTAACAGGAATTTGTGTCGACATCGTGTCTGATTTTGTAAAGTGGGTGAACGACACGAAGGGTGTAAAGCTTGTAAGTAAATATGTCGGTGATGGATCTAACTTTAAGGGAATGTATGAAAAGGTGAAGGGATCAATTGGTGGTGTTGTGGGGTTAGGAAATGTAACGATCACAGACGAACGTAAGAAGGAAGTAAAATTCAGTCCACCGTTCATTACGAACTTTGCCATTCTTATTACAAATGGAAGTATACCAACTTTAGCCAAGTTTGAGGATTTACCTACCACTTTTGCCGGTTTGACGGCATACGCTGCGAAAGGCACGACAAATGAAAAGAGAGTTTTGGAATTGAAGCAAAAGTATTTTCCAGCAATGAAAACTACGGGTACCACAACCAGTCAGGAGACGTTGGAAAAAGTGATCGGTGATCCAAAAGGTTTTGCTTATCTCGACCTGGCGTTCTATCTCGAAGCGGTGCAAATGAACAAGGGTATTAAGCGTCATCCGATTGGCGATAAAGCGGCTGAACAATTTGGTTTCATCATGCCTATGAATAGCGACTGGTCTCCTTTGATGTCGGATTTCTTTGCCGCCAACGGAGGGTATCTTAACTCTCAGGAGTATCGCTCTATATTGTTAAAGCATTTAGGCGAACCGGGTATGAAACTGATGAAGCTTGCCGGTAAGTAGCCAACCTTGCAGTATTTGAAAGCCATGGTAACATGGCTTTTTCTTTTTCTATCCGTAAGTAAGAGGTGACATCGCTCCATAAAATTTCTTACTTTCGAACTTTCTATAACCATCGATGAAAAAAATTCTTGTTGTTTATTTTTCACAGTCAGGTCAGCAACGATCTATTCTTGAATCTCTTGTCAAACCATTAGTGGGAGTGGGGCATACTGTTCACTTCGAAGCAATTGATCCAGTTCAGAAATATCCTTTTCCCTGGAGTGCATTTCAATTCTTCAATGCCTTTCCGGAAACATTTATGCAGAAGCCTTTGGAACTCAAGCCACTTTCTGCGAAAGCATTTGAAGAATACGATTTAGTTGTGTTGGGATATCAGCCTTGGTTCTTAACGCCATCACGACCAATGAGTTCTTTTCTTCAATCGACTGAAGGACAGAGAATATTGAAGGGAAGAAATGTTATCACCATTCTTGGTTGTCGCAACATGTGGTTGGGCGCGCAAGAGAAAGTAAAGCAATGGCTGCAAAAAGCGGATGCAAAATTAGTAGGACACATTGCCCTTATGGATAAGAGTGGAAACTTGACGAGTCTTGTAACTATTCTGAGATGGATGCTTGCTGGAAAGAAAGATGCCTTTTGGTTTTTCCCTGCTGCGGGTGTTTCGACAAGTGATGTTGAGCATACATTTGTTTTTGGAAAATTGATCAACGATGCCATTACATCTAATCAATTTGAATCACTCCAACATCAATTCAATCAAAATGACGCGATTGAAATTAAACCGAATTTAGTAATGATGGAGAGACGTGGTCAGAAATCATTTTCAATCTGGTCTAAGTTTATTGCTTCTGGCGGGCATGTCAATTCAGTCGGCAGAAAAATTCGCGTTTATGTTTTTATGATTTTATTGCCAACCGTCATCATCTTGCTAACCCCATTGTTGTGGATATTATCATCTGTTACATTAGTTGTGAAACGCAAACAGTTGCAAAAAGAAATCGCATACTTTATGCAAACAACATTGCGTAGTTCGGGTAAAACGGTTTAGGTATATGCCTCTATTAAAATAAAGACCAAACTTTCTTTTGAATCGTATTCTATCAAAAGGATTAAATGAATTTATTTTCCAAGCTATTGGTTTTAAAAATACATTTGCATTTCAAAACATAATCTATGCAACAACGAAGAGTAGTAGTTACCGGAATGGGCGCACTAACGCCTCTAGGCAATACAGTTTCAGAATTTTGGAATGGATTGATTTCCGCAAAGAGTGGTGCCGGAGTCATTACCCGATTTGATACCACGAAATTTAAAACCAAGTTTGCTTGTGAAGTAAAGAACTATAATCCAATTGATCATTTTGAAAAACAGGATGTTCGCAAGATGGATCCCTTTACACAATATGCGTTGGTAACTTCTGCAGAAGCCATTAAAGATTCCGGACTTGATCTTGATAAAATTGACAAGACACGCGTTGGCGTTATTTGGGGATCAGGCAATGGTGGATTTCAAACGTTTCAGAATGAGATCATCGAATACGCAAAAGGAGATGGGACACCAAGAATGAATCCGTATTTCATTCCGAAGGTATTGGTTGATATTGCTTCCGGATGGATTTCCATTAAGTATGGTTTTATGGGTGTTAACTTTACCACCGTGTCTGCATGTGCAACATCGACTACCGCCATCATTGACGCGATGAATTACATTCGCTGGAATAAAGCTGATATTATTGTTACGGGTGGATCTGAAGCTGCGGTGAATGAAGCAGGTATTGGAGGCTTCAGTGCAATGAAAGCATTATCAACACGTAATGATGATCCACAAACTGCCTCTCGTCCTTTTGATGTTGATCGTGATGGTTTTGTGATGGGTGAGGGTGCAGGTGCATTAATTCTTGAAGAATATGAACACGCAAAAAGACGCGGTGCAAAAATTTATGCTGAAGTTGCTGGTGGTGGAATGTCTGCCGATGCATATCATTTAACGGCCACTCATCCTGAAGGACTAGGTGCAATGTTGGGAATGAAGTGGGCATTAGAAGATGCAGGATTAAAACTGGAAGATGTTGATTACTTAAATCCACACGCCACCTCTACACCCGTTGGTGATAATAGTGAAATGAAAGCTGTGTCTAAATTCTTTGGTGATCATACAAAGAAGTTACACATCAGTGCTACGAAATCGGCAACAGGGCATTTGCTTGGTGGGGCAGGAGCAATTGAAGCAATCATCGCCATTAAGGCAATTCAGGAAAATGTAATTCCTCCAACCATCAATACCGTTACTATAGATCCTTCTTTGCCACAAGGATTGAACATTGTCTTTAAAGAAAAGTTAAGCAAAGAAATAGATGTCGCCATGAGCAATACGTTTGGCTTTGGTGGACATAATGCGACTGCAGTGTTTAAGAAAGTGAAATAGTGAGTAGAAGGAACAAGGTTTAAAGTACGAGGTTACGAGGTGCGATCTAGAATCTATAGATCGTGCCTCGTTCCCTTTAATTTTTTATTCGCTCTTCAGCGACTTAACAGGATTACCTAATGCAGCGCGCATGGCTTGTGTACTTACAATAATGAGTGCAAGCACCAATGATCCAGCTCCAGCAGTCAATATAATCCACCACGAAATTTCTACGCGATAAGGGTAACGCTCTAAGAATCCAGACAAGAACCACCAGCCGATTGGTGCAGAGATAACAAAGGCTAAGATCACCAGTCTTGAAAAATCCTTTGAGATTAATATTACTAGACTCGCTACAGAAGCCCCCAATACTTTTCGAATACCTAACTCTTTCGTGCGTTGCTCAGCCGTGAACGCAGCCAATCCAAAAAGCCCAAGGCATGTAATCACAATTGCTAAGGAAGCAAAGACTCCAGCCAGCCTGCTGATCAGGTTGATGGTGGAGAATTTCCTTTCAAAATCATTGTCAGCAAATCGGAACTCGAAGGGATAATTCGGATTTAGTTTTTTAAATACTTGCTCAATTTGATCAATCGAACTTTTAAGATCGTCTGTCGTGTTAAGGCGAATGGTGATGGTGCTGCTCCAACCTGGATCAAAAAACATTGTTAGCGCTTCTACAGGTCTGTATGGAGAATCCATGATTACGTTTGGCATTACACCAATGATCTCATAGTCCTGACCAGTTGCTTTTATTTTTTGACCTAACGGATCTTTCATTCCCATCAGATCGATAGCAGCCTGATTAACAACTACAGCAGTTGAATCACTTTTAAAATCGCGTGAAAAATCTCTGCCTTCCAGCATTTTTATGCCCATGGTTTCAGAGTAATCGTATTCAGTTGCAATGGTAGTAAATCCAACGCGCTGACCTTCAGGCATGCCGGCCCACTGCACTTCGTTGTTTGAGAAAATAGAAGTGATAGGACTATTACTTTTGCAAACTGATTTCACAACACCTGTACTCACAAGCGTTTCCCGAATCGTTTGAAAATTGGTTTCCAATTCATTGTTCGTCCAGATTTGCATTAGGTTTTCGCGATCGTAACCGATATCACGATTCTTTACATGCATGATTTGTTGATAGATCACCAGTGTACCAATGATGAGAAATATGGAGAACCCAAACTGCAAAGTAACCAGTACTTGTCGTGGAGTGCTGGCGCCTTTTCCTGCATTTACTTTTCCTTTCAACACTTTAACAGGTTGAAAAGCGGAGAGGTAAAAAGCCGGGTAACTGCCGGAAAAAATACCAATTACTAAAACCAGCGCTAGAGCGGAACTCCAAATCCAGGGATTAGAATAGGTGACAGAAATATTTTTATCAACCAACATATTATACGCTGGAAGTAGTAGCTCTACAAGGACTAACGCAAATAAAAAGGAGATAAACGTAATCATTAATGATTCTCCTAAAAACTGGAAAATTAATTCCTTTCTTCTCGATCCGACACTTTTGCGAATGCCCACTTCGCGTGCGCGATTTTCGCTTCGTGCCGTGGCTAAGTTCATAAAGTTGATGCATGCGATGATCATCACAAAAATAGCAATGGCTGTAAAGAGCTGTACATAATCAATCATTCCTCCGGTATTCTTTCCATTTTCAAAATTGGAATACAACCGCCATTTGCTCATGGGATGTATAAACACAGTAGCCGTTGGTGCTTTAGGGTTGTTGTCTTTAATAATATATTTAATGCTGTTGTTTACGTCAGCTTCCTTAGCACCGGGCTGAAGCTGAACATACATTTGAAAGGAATTATTTTCCCAATTATCTTTTGATCTGCGCACCCAGCCTTGTGTTGCTTCATAGTAAGCGAATGGCAGAACGTAATCAAACCGAAAAAAAGATTGTTTGGGTACGTCTTTAATTACACCCGTAACTTTCAGTTCTTCACCATTGTCAATTTTGATGAGTTGATTAATGGGGTCTTCATCATCAAAGAAAGATTTTGCTGTTGACTCAGTAATCACAATAGAGTTTGGCTCTGCGAGCGCAGTGGCCGGATTACCTTTTACCATGTCAAAGCTGAACATATTGAAAAAATCTTCGCTCGCGCTTAATCCCATTTTGTTCAACCGCTTCGTTCCAACTTGCAGCATATTGCCTTCGCCCCAGTTGGTCAGCACAACATACTTCACCTGACTAGATTTGTTCTTGATCGTTTCTTTCAATGGATAAGGCATTGAATTACCAGTTCCTATTCCCTGCGCCCATTGCTGGCTTTGATACAACTTATAAATGCTGCCGTAGTTTTTGTGAAAAGTATCAAACGAGTATTCATCTGCTACCCATAAAAGAATTAATATACTTGAGGCAATGCCGATGGCTAGTCCACCAATATTGATGAAAGAGTAAGCCGGATTTTTAATCAGACTTCGGATGGCGATTTTGAAATAGTTGCGTAGCATGTGATTCGATGTTTGTTGATCGTTGGTGTTTGATTTGAGGTTCCAAGTTTCAGGTTCCAAGTTGTGCTATAACCTGGAACTTGGAACCTTGAACTGATTTACTCACTCTTTAAACTTTCTACAGGATTTTTTCTTGCTGCTCTAAATGATTCGAAGCTTACTGTTGTCCATGCAATGATTAAAGCGGTTCCACCTGCAAGGATGAATACAATCAAATCAAAACTGGTTCGGTATTCAAATCCTTCGAGCCAGTTGCTCATCAGGTAATATGCTATAGGAATGCCAATGGCAAAAGCAACTAGTACTAGTATAATGAATTCTCTTGATAGCATGCTTACAATTTGAATGACCGATGCACCCAATACTTTTCTCACACCGATCTCTTTTATTCTTTGCTCTGCAGTGAACGATGCTAACGCATAGAGCCCAAGGCAAGCAATGAAAATGGCAAGTCCGGCAAATAGTAAAACAATATTGGAGAGCCTTTCTTCGGTGCGATATAGTTTCGCCATTTGCTGATCGAGGAAAGAATATTCAAATGCGGATGGAATGATTTTCTTAAAAATGGTTTGAAGCTGTTTTACAGTGGCTGTTAAATCTTTCGTTTGAACTTTTACCAACAGATAGGTAAATGGTTCTGTGTTTGCATTGTGAAAACAATACGGACCAATTCTCTGATGAAGAGAAGTAACATGAAAATCGTCAGTAACACCAACAACATCTGTAGGTCCATCAAACCCCTGAATGATTATCCGTTTTCCAATGGCGTCTTCCGGGCTCAATCCTAAGTAGTCAGCAGTCGACTTATTAATCACAACCTGTACAAGCGTATCTTTTGGATCTTTATTTTCAGGAAGCGTTTTACCAGCCAGTAATTTTATTCCAAGCACGTCCAACACCTCATGTGTTGCTCTTGTGGTGAGAATGGCAGCACCTTGATCTGCTCCTCCTTCGCGAACAATATTTCTACTGCTTGTACCAATGCCAGGATAGGATTGACTTCTTGCTACACTCGTTACTTCAGCAAGTGATTCAAATTCTGTTTTAACAGAGGCAATCTGATCGTGATCTTTTGCTGCCGATACCATGACAGCAATTACTTGTTCGGGTTCATATCCCAGTTTCTTATCGCGAATGAAATTCATTTGATTGTAAAAGATCAGTGAGCAAATGATCAGGATAATGGAAACGGAAAATTGAAATACAACCAATCCTTTTCGAATAGAAGATTGCCCACCAGAACCCGAAGTTTTCTGCAGCGCCAACTTTGGTGAAAAAGAGGATAGGTAGAGTGCAGGATAAGCACCGGATATAAACGTAAGGAACAACCAAACGATCCCGAATGAAATCCAGAACCAACCTTGGTTGATGAAATCCAGGGATATGTTTTTCCCACTTAACTCATTGAATACAGGAAGAGCAAGTGTGAAAAAAGTGATCGCAATCAAGAGCGACATTAAGACAAAAACAGAAGCTTCAAAATAAAATTTCCGATTGAGCTGACCGAATGTTGCTCCTAGTGTTTTAGCAATACCTACTTCTTTATTTCTTCGCTGTGCTTGTGCGGTGGTAAGGTTCATATAATTAACCGCAGCAATCAACAGAATGATGAATGCTAATCCGATAAGGATTTTTACTTGCTTAAAGTCCCCGTAATCTTTTCTATCAATACTGGAAGTCAGATCACCGGAATGCAATCGAATATCCAAAAGGGGTTGAAGGGCTATCGAAAACCAACGATTATCTTTCTCTATGTTATGCTCTAGCATTGCTGCGATTTTTTTATCAACCGCTTCTTTCGTTACATCATTGTGTAACAGGAAATAGGTATCAAAACTTGCATTACCCCAATTTTGATTTTTCTCTGCACCAAACCAATTCGAGGAAAACGAAGCAATGAGCTGACATTGTAGAAATGAGTTTGAAGGGAAATCGGAATAGATCCCGGTAACTTCCAGGCTTGTTGTATTATCAACGAGAAGATTTTTGCCGATAGGATCTTCATTGCCAAAATATTTTTTAGCAGACGATTCGCTTATCACTACGGTGCCCGGCCGATCCAATACTTTTTTAGGATTTCCTTTTATAAGCGGAATGGTGAACACATCAAATATTTCAGGATCTGCAAAGAACAAATTGGACTCTGAAAACTTTTCGGTTTCGGTGGAGATAAAGCCTATATCTCCAAAATTATGATGAAAGACCCGTGCAGTTTTTTCAACTTCAGGAATTTCCTTAGCGGCTACGGGCCCTAGCTTATTGGGCACTGCCCCCCACTTCATGGTTTGCCCGTCCCATTCTGCACTGATTACTGAACGGTAGATTCTATCTTTTTTCTCATGAAAACGATCATACGAAAATTCATCCACTACATATAGACTGATGGCCATGAAGGTTATCAGTCCAATCGACAAGCCCAGTATATTAATCAGGCTAAATGTTTTGTTTCGGAATAAACTTCGGATGACAATGATGAGGTTGTTACGGAGCATGGATTGTTTTGGGTTGAGGTGTTTTTCGTTTGTATTCAATTTTAATTTTGTGTTGCTAGTTACCAGTTACCGGTAACTAATTATTCACTTCTTAAACTTTCCACAGGATTGCTCATGGCAGCCTTCAACGCTTGTGTGCTGACGATGAGTAAAGTAAATGCCAAACACGCTGCTCCTGAAAACGCAATGACCCACCACGGGAAATCAATTCGATAGGCATAGCTTTCTAAAAAATGGCTGAAACCCCACCACGATAATGGAGCTGCAATAATAAATGCGATCATTACCAACCCGGAAAACTCTTTCGTAATTAACGATACAAGACTCTGTACAGATGCGCCCATCAATTTGCGAATGCCAATTTCTTTCCTTCGTTGTTCAGCAGTAAAAGCGGCCAGTCCAAATAATCCAAGGCTGGTAATAATTACTGCAAGAATTGTAAAGAGATTGGCGATGCGGTTGATCATGGTGATGAGCGAGAACTTTTTCGCATATTGATCATCTACAAAAGCATATTCAAAAGGATGAGCAGGATCTAGTTTCCTGAAAATATTTTCCACTTTCTTAAGTGCTGCTTCAGTGTCGACTGTTCGTTCAAGTCGGATCGTTATGGCACTTGCCCATTGAGGTATAAAGAGTACAAAGGAAGGAGCCACTTGCGCAGACGGTGATCCCATCAAAACATTATCCATAACACCAACAATGGTTGCTTTTCGTTCTCCCCAAAAGGTTACTGACGTTCCAATTGTTTCTTTTAAACCCATTACCTCCGCTCCAGCTTTATTCACCAGGATAGAAGCTGTATCTCCTCTAAAGTCTTCTGAAAAATCGCGCCCCTCCAACATTTTAATGCCAAGGGTTTTGGTGTAATCGTACTCAGTAGCAATGGTTGAAAAAATAACGTTCTGATCTTTTGGTTTACCTGGCCATTCTAAAAAGTTGTTAGCAAATATTTCAGTTACCGGACTGTTTGATTTTGTAACCGAAACGACCGCACCTGAATTCAGCAGCTCTTGTTTAATGATTTTATAATTTTTATTAATCTCATCGCTGTTCCAAACGGTAATCAGATTTTCCTGGTCATATCCCAATGTTCTCGCCTTTGTGTATTGAATTTGTTGTGATATCACCAGCGTGCCAATCATTAAGCCTGTCGCAAAAACAAATTGCAATACAACCAGTGCCTGTCGAGGCGTTGCATTTTTCCCGGCCTGTACTTTTCCTTTTAACACTTTGGCAGGTTCAAATGATGACAGATAGAATGCAGGATAGCTACCGGCAAAAAATCCAGTCACTAAAATGATGCCTACGGAGTACAACCAGAACTCACTATCCGAGTAATTGATAAAAAGTGTTTTTCCAACCATGTTGTTATAGAGTGGGAGGGAGAGCTCTACCAATACCAAGGCGAGGAAGAAAGAGATGGCAGTAATCAAAACCGATTCTCCAATGAATTGGAAAATGAGTTCTTTCCGTTGAGAACCAATCGTTTTACGGATACCGACTTCACGTGCACGGCTCTCACTTCGGGCAGTGGCGAGGTTCATAAAATTGATACAGGCCATAACGGAAATGAAAATTGCTATGATGCTAAAGCCATGAACAAGGTCATTCAGATTGTTCATTCCTTCCGACTCTTTTCCATTTTCAAACGAAGAATGTAATCGCCAACGCAACATCGGGTGAAGAAAGAATTCGCGCGGCATATCAGTTTGCCCTTTCTCAGCCAATATGTTTTTGATGGTGGTTTCAACTTCTTCTTTGCTAACTCCGGGTTGTAATTCTACAAATACCTGCCAGGAATAATCGCCCCAGTCACCATCCGCTTCCTTTATATATTCTTCGTTCTTAAGAAGGTTAAGAGGCAACAAGAAATTGAATTGAATGGAAGAGTTTGTAGGAATGTTTTTAAGAACTCCAGTAACCTTTACTTCATATTTATTATTAACAAGAATAGTTTGTCCAACAGGATCAGCATCTCCGAACAATGCTTTTGCAGTTGCTTCTGTCAACACGATAGAGTTGGGATCATCTAATGCAATTTCGGGCTGTCCGTTTAGCATTTCGAAATGAAAAATGTCGAGGAATTCTTCACTTACAACATGACCGCTTTGATTAATGCGTTTATCACCAAAGATTAACAGATGCGTGCTTGTATTGTCAACCAATACTGTGTTCTTAATGCGACTGTCTTTTATTTTCAGTTCATCCTTGGCGGGAAAAGGAACCGTACCAACCTTATTGATCTTACCATCGTACGTTGAATTGATATGGAGTTGATGAATCTGATTTGCATTGCTATGAAATTTATCGAATGACAATTCATCTGTTACCCAGAGTAAAAGCAAGATGCTACAAGCCAATCCAACAGCAAGCCCGGCAATGTTAATAAAAGAATAGACCGAGTTTTTTACTAAACTTCGAAGCGCGATTTTGAAATAGTTACGGATCATGTTCTAGTAGGCTGATGATTTTTTTAATTGTATTCGGTTGGCTGGAATGACTATTCACTTCGCAATGAGTCCACTGGATTTTTTAAAGCAGCTTTAATTGCTTGTGAACAAACTGTTACAATTGCAATTACGATTGCAATTAGACCAGCAATTCCAAAAATCCACCAAGTAATTTCAGTTTGATAAGCAAAGCCTTGAAGCCATTTATTCATACCATACCATGATATAGGTGTCGCAATGAAGATGGACACAATAACCAATACGAGGAAGTCTTTCGAAATCAGTGTTGTGATTTGAGAAGTGCTCGCACCCAATACTTTTCGAATACCAATTTGTTTGATTTGTTGTTCAACGGTAAAAATGGCAAGTCCAAACAAACCAAGGCATGCAATGAAAATAGCCAAGCCTGAAGCTATTGAAAAGAATGTTCCATATTGTTGTTCGGTTTTGTACTGCTCATTGTATTTGTCATCAATGAAATAGTAATCGAAGGGATTACCTGGAAAATACTTTTTAAATAATTTTTCTAAGGAAGAAACATTAGTGGAAATATTTTGTGTGGCGATTTTAGCGGAATAGAACCCACCATTGTTTCGTGGAAAAAAAACAATGGCATCAATTTGCTCACGAAGGGATCGGTGATGATAGTCTTTCACCACGCCTACCAGTTCATACTCTTTTTCTCCCATCGTAATTTTTTGTCCAACAGCTTCGTCATTGGATGTGAAACCCAATTGCTTTGCTGCCTTTTCGTTCACCATAATGATATTTCTTTCATCTCGGTTTCGGCTTCCCATTTCTTCTGTAAAGCCACGCCCTGCTGCCAGTACGATTGAATATGTTTTTAGGAAGCGATAGTCCGTTTCCAATATGGCGTATACAAGCTTATCATCGCCAGGCAGTGCATTTTGTTTTGTTATGCCCGGTGTAGAATAATTATATCCATCAATAGGTACACCACCTGTGCGGCAGTAGCTTTGAATAAAGCTAAGCTGGGAAAGTTCATTTTCAAAACCAGCACTTCGGTCTTTAAAGGTTTCATCTTTTCCAACTTCAGGGCCGTTGATGACCAGCAATTGATTAAGCTCCATACCGAGGTTGGTATTCTGTAAGTAGTAAAGCTGCCGTTGCAGAATGATGGTGCAGCCGATTAGTGCAATGGAAATACTAAATTGAAATACAACTAAAGTTTTGCGCAACCAGATTCCCTGACCTGACTTACTAAATATACCTTTTAAAGTTTGCGATGGCTTGAACGATGATAGAGCAAACGATGTGTATGCGCCTGACGCCAATGAACCAATGATTATCAAAGCCAGACCAATGATCCATAAATTGTTTTGTTGGAGGACTCCAAACGAAAGTTGTTTGCCGATAAAGTAATTGTATGATCCTTGTATGAGGTTAACAATTGCAAGCGCAATTAGAAATGCCGTCAAGTTCATAACCAATGATTCTCCTAAAAATTGTCGCACTAATTGCAATTTACTTGCTCCTGCAACTTTTCGTATTCCAACTTCTTTTGCTCTCTTAAGCGAATTGGCTGTGGAGAGGTTGATGTAATTGAACCAGGCTATCAATAAAATCAAAAATGATATTCCGCTGAGCAGATAAATAAATCCTAAGCTTCCTGTTGTTGGAAATGGATCATTTAAAGAGGAAGCTAAATGCTGGTTGGCCAATGGCTGAAGACGTATCACATCCGTACTCTTTGGGTTTACCTTGTTTTTTATTTTTGTTATTTCCAATTCCAATGATTCTACATCGCTTTCAGGTTGCAAGAGCAAATAGGCTTTCATCCATTGTGACCCAACGCCATCTAGACTTGCCCAAGCTTCATTGCCATTTAGATTGGCTTTGTTGGCTAATGTTTGTATCGAGAAAACAAGATCATACTTCAGGTCAGAATTTTGAGGCATGTCGGTATACACTATTGATACCGTGTAGAATATTTTACCAAACTGATTGTTTAGGGTGATGACTTGATCTAATGGATTTTTATTACCAAAGTATTTCTTAGCAGTTGATTGCGAAAGTGCGACTGTATTAGGTTCCTGTAACGAACTTAATTTTCCCTGAACAGTTTGGAACGTAAATACCTTAAAGAAATTTCCTTCTGCGTAGGCGAAATTATTTTCACGAAAGGATTTAGATGAAGCGGGAACATCTCCTAAAGCCACGATGCCATCACCTAAAGAACTTCCTTCTGCAATGCGACAATACTCTGCAATTTGTCCAAGTTGTTGCTTACCAATGGGAGGAATGCCGGGTGCCATAGTGTCCCAGATATCTCCATTTTTATTTTGCATCAGCATGCGATACACGTTGGGCAGGTTAGAGTGAAAGCTATTTACACTTTTCTCAAAACTGATGTATTGTAGAATCAGGATGAAGGCAACAATACCGAGTGAAAGACCCCCTACGTTTATAATCGAGAAGGCAGGATTTTTTGTAAAATTTCTAAATGTGATCTTAAAATAATTACGGAGCATATTTCAAATTTATATTCTTGTGGTTATATCAATTTTGGTTTCCAGTTGCCAATCATCAGTTTCCGGAAAACGGAAACTTTTATTCACTTCTTAAACTCTTCACAGGATTAACTGATGCCGCTTTGATGGATTCAAAACTAACGGTTAACAATGCAATGATCAACGCCACACCACCTGCATAGACAAATACCAGTATACTGATGGGAACTTTGTATGCAAAACCTTCAAGCCATTTGTCCATTACATACCATGCGAGTGGCACAGCGAGAACAAAAGCGACTACAATAAGTTTTATAAATTCCGTTGACATTAAACTTACAATCTGATGTACACTCGCTCCCATTACTTTACGAACACCAATTTCCTTAAATCTTCTTTCGGCCATGAAAGTGGAAAGTCCATAAAGACCAAGACATGAAATAAACATGGCGATGAAAGTAAAGCTGGTTATGATATTCGACACCTTACGGTCTTCATCATATTGCTTTTGAATATTTTCGTCAAGAAATGAATATTCAAAAGGTGTGTCGCCTATTAATGCTTTCCATTTTTTTTCGATTGTAGAAACGGATGACTTGAAATCTTCTGTGTTGAGATTAACAACGATATGCGCAAAGTGATGGGTTGAATCGGCCAGTTCAAACATGGTTGGATAGATTTCTTGTTTCAAACTTGTTTGATGATAATCTTCCATTACACCAATAACTTCGAAATCATGTTTTTGTCCTTGCCATTCGAAGTACAAGGGTTGCCCTATAATTTTCTCCGGTTCGAAACCAAACTTTTTAGCTGAGGTGCGGTTCACAATTAATTTGTGGTTGCTGTCAGATGCACGGTTTGTAGAGAATGATCTACCGGCAATTATTTTGATATTCATCATTTCCAGATAACCTTGGTCCACTGTATTGCGTCTGTTCATCACCGCATTGTCCATGTTACCACCCGAGGTGTAAAAACTCATATCACTCCAGATCTGCGAACCAGGAATGTATTCAGTAGCGGAAACTGATTTTACGAATGACTCTCTCTCTATTTCTTTTTTTAGTGGCTCATAACTTTTCATGGCAGATTCTGTTCGTAGCGGCAACACAATTTTGGCATGTGCATCAAAGCCCAGATCTTTTTCCTGCATGTAGTTAAGTTGTTGCGAGATGATCACCATTCCACACACCAATACAATGGCAATCGTAAACTGAAAAACAACGAGTGATCTTCTTAATACACTTGAAGCATTACCTAATGCAAGCTTACCTTTTAAAACATGTGCAGGTTGAAAAGACGATAAGTAAAGCGCAGGATAACTTCCTGCTATAATGCCAGTAGCAATCGTGATGATGGCAAGAGTGACTGCGAAATACATCACATTTTCATTACCAAATGAAATTGACTTGCCAGTGAGCTGATTGAAAACAGGTAATGTAGTTTGTACCATCACCACACTGATTAGAATTGAAATTAAAACGATCACCAATGCTTCGCCCATAAACTGCCTGATGAGTGATGAACGAAATGCCCCCATTACCTTGCGCACACCTACTTCATTCGCACGCTTAGTTGCTTTTGCAGTAGAAAGATTCATAAAGTTGATGCAGGCGATTAATAAAATAAAGAGTGCGATTGAAGCAATTACGTAGAGGTAAGTAATGCGAGGGCTCTTATCAATTTCAGATTTTAAGTAGAGGTCTTTAACAGGTTCCAGCGTAAGTGTTTTGGAGATGCCCAATGCTTTCATGTCTTCAGCACCGTGTTTAATCAGTACTTGATTCATTTTTTTCTCAGTCTCTTCTTCTGATTGACCGGCTTTCAGTTTCACAAACGCGGGCATAAAATTCTGGCCCGCCCATTCACCCTGTGCATTCTCTGATCTTAGGTAGTTTGCCCAGTCAGATGAACTGGTTGCAGATATGAAGAAGTTGACTTTGTAAACACTCTTCTTATCTGATTTGTAAACACCTGTTATTTTGTATTCAGCAGCTGCGCCACCCTGGCTAATGGAAATCATTTTGTCGAGGGCAGGTTCGCTTCCAAATATGTTGTGTGCTATGGTTTCTGTGATTACAACAGAATTAGCCTCTACTAATGCGCTGTTGGGATTGCCCTGAACAAACTCATAGGTAAGTATATCAAAGATGGTTGAGTCTGCGATGTAGCCATCGGTTTCATAGAACAGGTTGCCTTCGTATTTAATTAAGTTTTGAGCAACACCTGGAGGATTTACCATTCGGGCAGCCGTTTGAATTTCAGGTATTTCATCCCGCATAGCCATTGCAATAGGAGGCGATGTGGTGGCAATGTTGTCCAACCCTTTTTCCCCTTCGAAGTGGGAGTTTATCCTGTAAATGTTTGCAAGGTCTTTATGATGTTGGTCGTAACTCCATTCATCGTGAATATAGAGTGCCAACATCAGGCAACATGCCACGCCAATAGAAAGGCCAAGGATATTGATTATGGAGTATGACTTGTTGCGCAGCATGGTACGCAATGCAATTTTCAAATAGTTCCGCAGCATGACATAGGAGTTAGACAGTGTCCTGATTCCAATATCAATGCCACGACAGAATTTCCCTTTTAGAGTGATTTAAGAGGTATTTCAAAAATGAAAAAGGTCAAAAGCGAACGGGAGTGTCCGCATGCGGATATTAAGAGGTTAATCATTGGTCGGTTATCGGTAATCAGTAAATGGTGATCGGTAGAGAATGCTAATTTGTTCGATCAGTTGGTCTGAAGAGATTTTCTAATTCCATTATAGTTTATATCCATAAAGTAATTTAATTATGTGAGTACTTTAAACTCCCTCCCCACGCTAAAGTAATAAGGTACATCAGCTTCAGTTCGTGATCAGCATTATGCTAAAAAAGGAAGCCAAAACAAGGGGTAGAATAGTTACCTCTACAACTACAAACAAGCAATATGAACATAGCTGTCAAGAAAGTAGAAATCATCGAATGGCTGATCCAGTTAAATGATGAGCAATTGATTGCTAAAGTAGAGAAGTTAAAAAAGCAATCTATAAAAGAGGCTTATGAACCCCGCCTTAAACCAATGAGTGCAAAGGCGTATAAGGCAATGTTGCAGCAGGCAGCAGAGTAGCCAAGTCCGTCAAACAAAAATCTTCGAGAAGACCCGTAAGCTATCCCGTAATCCAGTGTTTGGACAACAAGAACAAAATGCGATAGTGGCAGAATTCGGCTATCGTTATTTGGTATCGGGCAATTACAAGATTATTTATCGGATTGAGAAAGAAGAAAAGATTGTATTGATTGCATCAGTGTTTGATACATGCCAAGATCCGGATGCATTAGAAGTATAGACCCAACCACAGCCGTAACACTCATACCTGCACCCCTTTCTGGAATTTTTCGGTATTCAGGTGTAGCATACCAATCATTGTTAAGTTTGATTTTAGCAAAGCCATATTCGGCAAGAATCGAAGAGACTTTTTGAAAATCATAAATCTCTTTTTGTCTGCTATTTAAATCTCGATAAAGTATTTTTTCAAACCCCATATATCAATGATATTAAAATGTTTATCAGTATCAATAAGCATAGTAGTTTGGGCAAGAGTATGTACCGTACAGATTACCGATAACCGATTACCCTTTACTGATTACCGACAACTAATCCCGTTCACGCTTAATCTTCACTTTAGCTTGAGGGCCTACCTGTATCGGAACTTTCTCTATTTCAAGATTGGCTGCTTCAATACCATAGAGTTCTTCAGTAGGTAAGCTGTGTTCTTTTAAGATGCGATAACCTTGAATGATAAGTCTGTCGAAGGTAGAGATCTCACTGTCAGACGATGCCCAAGAATGAATGATGACGAATTTGAAATCGCCCATCATACTATACTTATGTAATGACGGGTAAGCACTTACTAAATCAATTTCACCACTGTCGGCCATGTCGTGAATGATTTGATTGAAGAGGAGGTTTACGCGATGATCCGTTTTAAATCCAAGTCTCATCCGAATGAAGAAACACTTTTTCGGAATGATGGTATCAACAGAATACTTGCTGGTGAAAGGTGTATCAACGGTATCGACATGCAGGAACCAATACACATCGGCACGTTTTGGTCTCTTCTTAAAGATGGAATATATAATGTTCGAGTCAATGTATCGCTTGCTGTCCGCTACTGCCAGATACACGAGGTTGGAGGATTCTTTTTGGACTGCAAGATCAGCTTGCAAATCCTGAATCATTCCAACGTAGTGTTTTAAATCAACAAATTCAGTATGACGTTCACGCAACCATCGGGCCCGCAGCAAGACAAACATCATGAGAAAGAATAAGGATGCAATAGCAAACGTAAACCAGCCACCGTGTGAAAATTTGCTTAAGTTAGAAACTAAAAATGCACCTTCAACCGTAAAAAATACCAGTGCCATTAATGAAGATCGGAAGGTTGACTTCTTGGCGGTAGAGAAATAGTAGACTAATAAGGCGGTTGTCATTAACATATTGAATGTAATGGCAAGTCCATAGGCGGCCTGCATCGAATCGGATTCCTTGAAGTATAAAACGACCATTGAACTTCCTAACAACAATAGCCAGTTAATAGCCGGAACGTAAATTTGTCCTTTCACCTGACTGGGATACTGCACACGAGTGGCTGGCCAGAGTTTTAACTTCATGGCTTCGTTCACCAATGTAAATGTACCAGAGATTAACGCCTGGCTGGCAATAACGGTAGCCATGGTAGCGAGAATTACACCAAAGATGATGAGCCACTCCGGCATCATAGCAAAGAATGGAATTGATCCTCCTAATGTTTTCCCTTCTAAAGTTGAGAGCATCCAGGCACCCTGACCGAAGTAACTTAACAAGAGGCATACTTTTACAAATCCCCATCCGACACGAATATTGGATTTGCCACAATGACCCAGGTCAGAATACATGGCTTCAGCCCCTGTGGTACACAAAAAGATGGCGCCTAAAATCCAAAAGCCTCCTGGATATTTCACGAGTAGATTAAATCCATAAACCGGGTTGATGGATTTCAATATTTCTAAGTGGTCTATTAAATGATAACCCCCAATGGCTCCAATAAATAAAAACCAAACCAACATAACCGGACCAAATGTTTTGCCCACTACACTGCTTCCAAACTGCTGGAATAAAAAGAGCAGTACTAAAATGACAATGACAATGGTGATGATGGTTTGATTGGTGATACTTGGAATAAGTGTTTTCAGACCTTCGACTGCCGATGTTACACTAATGGCTGGCGTTATAAATCCATCCGCTATAAGTGTACAACATCCAATCATCGCGGGGTAAATAACCCAGCCTGCTTTGTACCGCCTTACTAAAGCGTACAACGCAAAAATTCCTCCTTCACCTTTGTTGTCTGCACTAAGAGCAAGGTAAATGTATTTTATAGAGGTAATAATAGTGAGTGTCCAAAAAACCAACGAAAGTCCTCCGAGGATAAGTTCTTCTGTTACCGGATGATCCCCAACAACAAAGCGAAGCGTATATATAGGAGATGTTCCGATGTCACCATAAATGATGCCCATAGAAACGAGTACACCCGCTGCGGATAATGGTGTCAGGTGTTTATCATTCGAAGTCGCCATATTGCTTAACCCCGTCTTTCGATCGGCTCTTAATACACTAATTACAGTTAATACAGCAAACGCATTTGTCGTTTGCTATCGCTACTAATCTAAACTTGTCTGGAATAAAATTGAAATGCTCGAAAAGGCCAGTAGAAATTAGGTTAACGTCACTGGTTAAGAAAACGGGATAATGAAAATCCAAAGATGTAAAACGCCTTTTGGCAATAATCGAAATGGACATGTAGGCTTGCTGCAAGCTTTAAAACGGTCGCAAATTTAACTTCCTTTACGCAATCGCAAAAAGAAAACGATAATATCTTGGCAATTGGTAAAACAAGCCATCGGGATAATCTGCTATTTAACAGCCAAAAAAAAATATTTTAGCGAGCCCGGTCTTGAACCATCAAAATCAGGAGTACTTTTACGCCCTAATAACCCCTAAATCAAATCTTTATGCTAAAGAAATTATTATTTGCTATTCCGGTTGTTGCTCTCTTTGCAGCGTGCGATAATGGCGAAAAGGTAGCCTTACAATCTAAAGTAGATTCCCTTAAAGTTGAATTGGAAGCCAGCCAAAAAGTTGCCGCTACATTAACGGAAGTAGGTGTGTTGATGGACTCCATCGATGCAAGCCGCCAGTTGTTACGCGTGAACATGGTTGAAGGAACAACCTACGATGACTACAAGTCTCGTATGAAGGATATCAATGGTTATGTAAAAGATACTCAGAAGAAAATCGATGATCTTGAAAAATCATTAAAAAAGTCGAATTCAAATGCAGCTGGTTTTTCTAAAACAATCAAAAAGCTTAAAGCTGATTTAGAAACGAAGTCTAAAGAAATAGCATCCTTACAAGAGCAGGTTGACAAATTCCGCAGCGAAAACCAAAACCTGATTACCACAGTAGGTATGCAGGAAGCAGAGTTGTCTGATAAGTCAGCTCAGATTGAAACGAAGAACCAGGAGCTTGCTTTAATCGAAGCTCGCGTTCAGGAGATGATGATTCAAAGCAAGATGAGCGAGGCGGATGCATACTTTGCCCGCGGTCAAGCCGTTGAAGAAGCAGCAAGACGCACGCAACTTGCTCCACGTAAGAAGAAAGAGACGTACAAAGAGGCAATTGAACTGTATAAGAAGGCATTGTCTTTAGGTAAAACTGAAGCACAAGAAAAAATCACGGCACTGGAGAAGAAAATCTAGTTCTGATTTACATAGAAAATAAGCTATCCTGAAAGGGATGGCTTTTTTTTTGGAGAATTTAGAATGTAGGATATAGGAATTAGAATAGTTTAGATTAAATTTTTAGGAACACTTAACCCGAAACTTTAAACTCGAAACATTGAATTTAAAACACGAAGAACTCAAATCTTTCTTAAACGAAAAAGCAGAACAATACAATCGGCCTGGATTTATTGCGAATGATCCGATTCAAATTCCACACGCCTATAAGAATAGAGAAGATATTGAGATTGCAGGTTTGTTTGCTGCTGTGTTAGCATGGGGTCAACGCATCACCATTATTAATAAATGTAAGGACTTGTTTCATCGAATGGATAATGATCCACATCGATTTATCCTGCATCATTCTGAGAATGATTTAAAGTCATTATTGGATTTTAAACATCGAACCTTTAACACAACCGATACACTTTACTTCATTGAATTTCTAAAATGGTTTTACGCTAACCATGCATCACTTGAAGAGGCTTTTCTGGTTCCAAAAGAAGAAGCAACAGTAGAAAAGGGGTTAATTCATTTTAACAACCTCTTTTTTAGTTTGCCTGATTTTCCTCATCGAACACAAAAGCATATTGCAACACCTGAAAGAAAATCTACCTGCAAACGACTAAATATGTATTTGCGCTGGATGGTTCGGAAAGATAAGAATGGAGTTGATTTTGGTTTGTGGAAAAACATACGAATGGATCAACTTCTTTGTCCGTGTGATTTACATGTGGATCGGGTGGCACGCAAATTAAAATTGATCAAACGCAAGCAAACCGATTGGCAGACAGTATTGGAGTTATCGACAAACCTGAAAAAATTTGACCCTATTGATCCGATTAAATATGACTTTGCTCTATTCGGATTAGGAATTGAAGAAGGTTGGTCGAAAGGGTAGAGAAATTTATGCTCCTTGAGAAATTTATTGATCAACCAATCTATTTGCCTGGAGAATTTCGTTGCGCTCTTAGCTGAATTTCTCAGCGTCTTTGCGTGAACGGAGTTCACTTCACGCAAAGACGCAAAGGTTTTATACAAAGAGCGCAAATGAAAGTTCTGTAGAATCGTGAATAATCTCAGTTATCTTTTTTCTTTAAGATACCATTTTCAACATACCAAAATTGTGTTGGTGTTTTTGGCCATGTTTTTAAATTGAATGCTTCAGTGCCACCAGCCGATGCTGTATAAACAAAAACCTTTAAAGCAGAATCGTTAACATCCCAAACAAGAGGAACAGAGGCTTCGCATTTTTCTGGTGCTTCGCCATTGCTGATAATGAAGTAGGCCTTATTCTTTCCAAAGATCTTAGCTTCACCATTTTCATCAATACAAACAGCGGTCTGCTCGTCCACACCAATACCTTTTATTTCCGGAAGTGAAAAGTCTTTCATCGTCCTTGCCAGAAAGGTAACGTGTCTGCCGTGGCGGTCACGCTGCGAATAGTGTTGATCTGCCACTGTATTTTCAAGGATGGAAAGTCGGATAAAACTCTTTGACAAACTGACTAACGGATTGTATGGATTCGGCAACGCTTCTGAAGAAATAACCGAACCTTTTTTAGCATCAAAAATTAATTCGCTTAAAATTGCACAACCGGCACTCGTTCCGCCAATGGGTATTTTCTTTTCGTTAATCAGATAATCTAATGCGGACGAGACTTCTGAATCTTTCCAGAAATTTACATAATTGGATTGGTCGCCTCCGGCAATAAAAACCGCTTCCGCCTCGCGAATGCGTTTACCTACCTCTTTTCGCATTGCTTTCTTTCTCGATTCAATCAATAATGTTTCTACAGAATTTAAATCACCCAAATCTTTTATGTAGGAGTTGTACCCAGTTGAGCCGGTAGTCCGGATTATAATAAAGTCTCCTCCTTTTGCTCGCTCAATCATCCATGCAATGGCGTTATCAACATCAGTACCTCCTCCCATTAAAACAATTCCAGAGGTGGTCACAACCGAGACATCTTCCTTGCTGCCGATAATACCGATGCTGGAGTATGCCGTTGATAAATCGACTTGTGATGGCGCAACTGGGGCAACTGCCTGACCATCGCAAGATTGAAGTGTAATAACGAGTGTCAGAAAAAAGAAACATTGATTTTTCATTCTATCCGGATTTGGAACTTTGTTGCACGAAAGGGAACATGAATTGATAAAGCGTCTTAATATATTGACGCGTAAGTATAGGGATAAATTGATTTACTTTCCGCGTGCCTAAATTCCACAGCGTCACTGGACAGGTATCGCTCAATCGCGTTGAAAATTATACGCTTATGGTAAACAAGCTTAATTATGAGGTTGAAGTTCAAGCTTTGATTGTCAAAACTCAGTTTGTTTATGAAACTAAAGTTGAATTCTTAATTTAAAATGATTCTAAATTGCATTTAAGTCGTGTTATCGATCAATGACAACTTACCTTTCAGAAGCGTTGCTAGCGTATCAATTTCCGTATTATTTATTGTTCAACGAGGGAAATAAATTTGAAAGAATGCATTCCGATAGTAGATTTGTGCACTTGATTTTAAAACGGATACTAAACCTGTCATGATAATAAATCGAACTGCTTCCTTCTTTCTGCACATCTCAGTCGTTTTCATATTTCTCTTCTCCAGTTTAACCTCACTCGCACAAACCATATCAGATGATCCTGCTGCTATCAGCGCAGGTGCTTCTCTTTTCAATGCGAATTGTAAAACCTGTCACAAGGTTCATCAAAAAGTGGTGGGACCTGCATTGGCGGGTGTGTATGATCGCACTCCTTCCATTGATTGGATCATTAAATTCATAAAAAACTCTTCTGCTGTGATTGCAAGCGGAGAGCCTTACGCTGTAAAACTGTATGAAGACAACGGCAAAACTCAGATGACAGCGTTCTCTGGATTGAAGGATGCTGAGATCATGAACATTCTGGCGTATGTAAAAGCAGAGACTATTAAAGGCCCTGAAGTTGCTAAGGTAGCTCCTCCTGCTGGTGGTCAACCTGCTGGCGAAGCTGGTGCTCCTTCCGCATATTTAAACATTATCCTTATCGGAATGGTACTCATTTTAGTGCTACTCCTTATTATACTTGGTTTCCTAGTTTCAGCATTAAAGCGTTTCCTCGATCAGAAAGAATTATCAGAAGAAGAGAAAGAAGTTGTTCACTCACCTATCTCAGTTTCTTCTATAACAAAGAGTTCAGGTTTCATTTTCATCGTTCTGTTCCTGGTCGGTGCGCTGGGCTTCAAAGCAGTCATCAATGGACTCTATTCTATTGGTATTCAGCAAGGTTATGCACCAAAACAACCTATCGCATTCTCGCATAAGATACATGCTGGTCAGTATGAGATCGATTGTAAATATTGCCACGTTGGAGTAATGAAAAATAAGAGTGCGACCATTCCTTCTGTTAACATTTGTATGAACTGTCACAATCAGATCAAAGTAGGTACGATCTCAGGAGAAGGTGAAATTGCCAAGATTACCGATGCATGGCAGAATAATAAACCGATCGAGTGGGTTCGTATTCACAACCTTCCTGACTTAGCGTATTTCAATCACGCACAACACGTAAATGTTGGTGGTGTAGAATGCCAGACTTGTCATGGTCCTATTCAGGAAATGGATGTTGTTCGTCAACACTCTTTGTTAACCATGGGCTGGTGTATCGATTGCCATCGCAAGACCGATGTAAACACAAAAGGCAACGCCTACTACGACAAGTTAATGGAGCTTCACAACGCAAAGAATGGAAACAAGCCTTATAAAGTAGAAGATAATGGTGGATTAGAATGTGCTAAATGCCATTACTAAGTAACAAGCACTATTAACAATTAACGGATAACGATTAACAGTCTATAGATACAAATGGAAGAGTCTAAAAAGATATACTGGAAAGGCATCGAGCAACTTGCAAACAATACTGAGTTTGTAAAGCATGCAAATTCAGAATTTGCGCAGCCAGGACCAGAAGAAGATTTAGGTCACTCGCGCAGAGATTTCTTGAAGATGATGGGCTTCGGTGTTTCAGCAGCAGCATTGGCAGCGTGCGAGGCGCCAATCAGAAAAGCAATTCCATATGTTAATAAGCCTGTTGAAATCGATCCAAGCTTACCAAATTACTATGCATCATCCTATGTAAACGGTGGCGACTATTGTAGTATCGTAGTAAAGACCCGTGAAGGTCGCCCTATCAAAATTGATGGTAATGCATTATCAAGTGTTTCAAAAGGTGGAACAAGCGCACAAGTAGAAGCATCTGTTCTTTCACTATACGACAACTCCCGACTTCGTGGTCCGAAATTGACGGATAGAACTAAGAAAACAAATTGGGAAGAATTAGATAAGGAAGTAAATTCCAAGCTTGCTGAAGTAGCAGGCAAAGGCGGTCAGATCCGAATAGTTAGCAACACCATTCTCAGCCCAAGTACAAAAGCGGTTATCGAGAAATTCAAAGTAAAATATCCTACAACACAACATATTCAATACGATCAGTCTTCACATTATGGAATGTTGAAGGCCAATGAAGAATCGTTTGGCGTAGCCATGATTCCATCGTATGATTTCAGTCAGGCTGATGTTATTGTAAGCGTTGCAGCCGATTTCTTAGGAAGCTGGTTGTCACCGGTTGAGTTCACAAAACAATACGGTATCACGCGTTCGGTTTCGGAAGAAAAACGTGATATGTCACGTCACTATCAGTTCGAATCGAATTTATCCATCACCGGAGCTAACGCAGATTACAGATCACAAATTAAACCTTCACAGGAAGGAGCGGTATTGATAAGCCTATACAATGCTATCACAGGATCTTCACTTGCAGGCGCATCTTCGGGTGTTAAGCATATTGAAAAAGCAGCGAAAGATTTGTTAGCAAGCAAAGGTAAGGCCCTTGTGGTTGCGGGTTCAAATGATAAATCAATTCAGGTATTGGTTAATGCAATCAATGCAGCATTGGGAAGTTACGGATCAACGATCAACACTACTCCTGTAAACTATCGTCAAGGTAACGATGAGGCAATGGCTTCATTTGTTTCGGATGTTGATGCAGGTAAAATAGATGCTGTTATTTTCTACAACTGTAATCCGGTTTACGATCATCCAATGGGTGCAAAACTTGGAGCGGGCTTGAAAAAAGTTTCGATTTCTATTGCAACCAGTTATAAGGAAGAAGAAACAGGTGAGTTGGTAAATTACCTCGCACCAGATCATCATTTCTTAGAAGCATGGAATGATGCTGAGCCAAAGAAAAATCATTTCAGTTTAGGTCAGCCTGCGATCACACCGATTTTCAAATCGCGTGCGGCACAAGAAAGTCTTTTGACTTGGGCAGGTGAATCGAACGTAGATTATTTCGAATTTGTAAAGAGCAATTGGAAAACATGGTTCTTTACCGGACTCGACTTCCAAAGCTTCTGGGATAAGTGTTTGTATGATGGTGTTTTAGAATTACCATCAGAAGCATCTTCTGTTTCTTTTGTAGGTGATGTAAATGCCGCAGCAAAGACAATAGCAAGCGCGCCTAAGGGTGGTGAGTTTGAATTGGTGATCTACGAAAGTGGAAATCTTGGAAACGGTTCTCAGGCAAACAATCCTTTATTACAAGAATTACCGGATCCGATTACCAAAGCAGTTTGGGATCATTATGTAACGGTATCTCCATTAGATGCAGACGTTAAAGATTTTACTGAAAGCTTTACAAAGTATGCAACGATAACAGTTCCTGGAAAGGAGCCCGTTAAACTTCCCATCCTTGTTCAACCAGGACAAGCGAAAGGAACAATCGGTATTCCATTGGGATATGGCCGAACTAAAGCAGGGAAAGTAGCCGACAATATAGGACTGAATGTTTACCCACTTCTTTCATTAGTAAACGGATCAATCAGTTATTCTGCGACAAGCATAACGTTCAAACCCACAGAAGAAACGTATCAGATTGCTCAGACTCAAACTCACAATACCTATATGGGTCGTGAGACCATTGTTCAGGAAACATTGTTGAGCAACTACAAGAATAAGAGCTGGGATAAATCGTTCCATCCAAGTGTCACCACCTGGGATACTAAGAATGAAGATCATAAAGTAGGTCCAAATACATTATCACTTTGGAAAGGACACGAATACAAAAATCACCATTGGGGGATGGCGGTCGACCTTAACACGTGTATCGGTTGTGGCGCTTGCGTGGTAGCATGTAACGTAGAAAATAACGTATCCCTTGTTGGCCGTGACGAAGTAATCAAACGCAGAGAAATGCATTGGTTGCGTATCGACCGGTACTATAGCAGTGATGCTAGTGCGGAGAACTGGAACGATGTTCAAGTAGCTTCCAACAATCCTGAGGTTGTATTCCAACCGATGATGTGTCAGCATTGCAATAACGCACCTTGTGAAACAGTTTGTCCTGTAGCGGCAACTACACACAGCACAGAAGGTCTGAATCAAATGACCTACAACCGTTGTATTGGAACTCGCTATTGTGCAAATAACTGTCCATATAAAGTAAGAAGGTTTAACTGGTTTAAATATCACGATAACTCTCAGTTTGAAGATGTAAACCCATCGATGAATACCGATTTAGGTAAGATGGTGTTGAACCCTGATGTTACCGTTCGTTCACGCGGTGTAATGGAAAAATGTTCTTTCTGCGTACAGCGCATTCAGGCAGGTAAATTATCCGCGAAGAAGGAAAGAAGACCATTAGTTGATGGTGAGGTAACAACAGCTTGTCAGGCATCTTGCTCAACAGGTGCGATTGTTTTCGGAGATGTAAACAATCCGGAAAGTAAAATCTCGAAGTTGTTAAAGATCAAACCAGCTGATCCAAGCCAACCACATCGCATCGATAAAATTACCGGTAACCCAAGAGCGTATCAAATGCTTGAGGAAATTGGCGTGAAACCAAACATCTGGTACTTAACGAAGGTGAGAAATAAAGATGAAGCGAAAGCTTAAGTAAAAAGTTAATGGTTAATCGTTAATGGTTAACTACACACTATACCCACACACACTATTGACTGTTAACAATTAACAGATAACTTAAAGAAAAACAATAACGCTCAATGCAGGTAACGTCAGCAGTTCGTGATCCCCTGGTAACCGGTGGCAAAACAGTAAAAGATGTTTCGCACGACATCAGCCGTCAGGTAGAAGGTAGCCCTACAAAACTTTGGTGGATGGCCATGGCCGTATCCGTTGCCGTAATGGCGTACGGTTTTTATGCCCTTTGTTTCTTATTATGGAATGGTGTTGGAGTCTGGGGACTTAACAAAACAGTAGGTTGGGCGTGGGATATTACAAACTTCGTTTGGTGGGTTGGTATTGGTCACGCGGGTACCTTGATTTCAGCGATTCTTTTACTATTCCGTCAGAAATGGAGAATGTCAATCAACCGTGCGGCTGAAGCGATGACAATCTTTGCCGTTATATGCGCGGCTACTTTCCCATTCGCTCACATGGGGCGTTTATGGTTAGGTTTCTATTGGGTATTCCCGCTTCCAAATACATGGGGTTCACTTTGGGCTAACTTTAACTCACCGCTGTTGTGGGATGTGTTCGCAATCTCGACATACTTTACGGTATCATTAGTATTCTGGTATCTTGGTTTGATTCCTGACTTCGCTGTTATTCGTGACAGAGCGGTTGTTCAGGGAAATAAAGTCAGAGCCAGTGTATATAACGCTTTAAGCTTCGGCTGGCAAGGTGGTGCTAAAACATGGAGCCGCTATGAATCGGTTGCCTTGATCTTAGCAGGTCTCTCCACACCACTTGTACTTTCAGTTCACACGATTGTATCCATGGACTTTGCTACGTCAATTGTTCCAGGATGGCACACTACCATCTTCCCTCCATACTTCGTTGCTGGTGCGATCTTCTCTGGCTTCGCGATGGTACTAACACTTTTGCTTGTAACGCGTGTTGTATTTAAGCTGGAAGATTACATTACGATCTATCACATCGAGTTGATGAACATCATCATCATCGTTACGGGTTCGATAGTAGGTATAGCTTACATTACTGAATTATTTATCTCTTGGTACTCTGGTGTTGAATATGAGGGCTATGCTTTCTACAACCGGGTTCAAGGTCCTTATGCCTGGGCGTACTGGTCCATGATGACGTGTAATGTAATTTCTCCTCAGCTTTTCTGGATCAAGAAAATCCGTACTAGCATTGCAGCAACCTTTATACTCTCTATCATTGTGAACATCGGTATGTGGTTCGAGCGATTTGTAATCATTGTTACTTCTATTCACCGCGACTATGTTCCTTCAAGTTGGACGATGTTCCACCCAACCATGTATGATATTGGTGAATACCTTTTCACCTTCGGATTCTTCTTTACCGCCTTCTTGCTTTTCGCTAAATTCTTCCCTGTGATCAACATGGCCGAAGTGAAAAGTATTATTAAAGGTGGAGGAGAGAAAACAGAAAACAAAGAGCATCACTAAGTAGTGTTAAAATATTCTAAAGTTTAGAAAATGGATGCAGACAAGAATTTTTTAGTAGGCATATTTGATGATGAAGATGCTGTGTTGAGCGGAATAAAAAACGTTCGCGATTCAGGCATTAAAATTCATGAAGTGTATTCACCGTTTCCGGTTCACGGAATTGATGATGCATTGGGGATTAAGAAATCTCGTCTTCCAATCGCTGCCTTTTTATTTGGTATGACGGGTACCGCATGTGCATTGACCATGCAAATCTGGATGCTGGGGTACGACTGGCCGATGATTATCGGTGGTAAAAATTTTGCATCGCTTCCTCCGTTCATTCCGGTTACATTCGAGATGACGGTATTATTTTCTGCACTCGGCATGGTAGGTACATTTATGATTGTCAGTGGACTTAAACCGTATGCCTGGCCACGTCAGTTTGATTTAAGAAGCACAGACGATAAGCACGTAATGGCAGTTGATCTTGCTATCAATCAAGGCAAGAGCAAAGAAGAAATAAGCCGCATCCTGAAAAGTGCAGGCGCTTCAGAAGTGAATGAAAAGAGTTTTGAATAATCAGCGACTGATAACTATGCGTTCAATATTAAATGTATTTGGAGGATTGATTATCGCGGTAGCACTTGCATCGTGCAGTGCCAGCGGCAACAATCAGGGCAAGGAATATGCTCCTAACATGTACCACTCCGTAGCGTACGAACCTTATTCTCAGATTGATGATAAGGAAGCAGGTCGTTGGTTGACCTCTATAGAATATAAGGATGGACATGCTGAGTTTTATAACTCCAATAATCTTAATCCATATCAAATGAACATGCGCGAGCCTGCACCTAACACGGTGAGCCGCAACAAGAATGGATACCTTCCTTATCGTTTAGGTAAAGATAGTTTAGCATTCGCTGCCCGTACATTGAAGAACCCATTAGATTCTACTGCCGAAGTTATTGCAGGTGGTAAAGCACTTTACGAAATGTATTGTGAACATTGCCATGGAGCCAAAGGTGCTGGTGATGGGAAGGTGGCAGTTGGTGTTAAGATTGATGATGTTCAAAAAGGAAATTACAATGGTGTTCCAGATTATAATTCTGGAGTCTTAAAGAATATTACGGAAGGACATATATTCCACGTGATCACACATGGCAAAGGATTAATGTGGGCACATGGTTCACAGATCAGCCCGGAAGATCGCTGGAAGATCTCGAAGTATGTAAAGACTTTACAGAAATAGAATAACAACGAGTAACGTACAACCGACAAACGGATAACGATAATGGCGCATCATCAAATAGAAGTGGCAGAAGAACATTATGTATTTAAACCTGAAACCAGGAAGAAGCTAATCATCTTGCTCATTGTTGGAGTAGCGGTGTTTGCAACTGGTTTGTTTCTCGCCATGTCAGGTGGACATGAAGAAACGAAACATGGTGAAGGCCACGCTTCATCTGTTGTTGCTAAGGAATTAGTAGCAAGTACACAACATGAAGCAGCTTCAGCGGAGTCACATGAAGCTGAGGGCGGTCATCATGCAGAAACGGCACCTTGGTTGAAAAGAGTGTATACAACTTTATGGATGAACAATGTGTTCTTCACAGGTCTTGGAATTATTGGTTTGTTTTTCGTTGCTATTCAATATGCAGCGCAAGCAGGTTGGTCAGTAGGAGTGAAGCGTGTAGGCATGGCCATGGGAACATGGATTCCAGTGGCCGGTATCTTAATGTTAGGTCTTTACTTTTTAACACATCATGATATTTTCCATTGGACGCATAGCTCCCTTTATCATGAAGGTGAAGGTTTCGATCCGATTATAAACAAGAAAGCTCCGTTCTTCTTCTGGCCTTTGGCGGGCGGAACATTCCCTATTTTCTTCTTAGGTCGTATGGTATTGTTCTTCTCTGTTTGGTATTGGTTCTTAACCATGATCCGCAAAAACATGAGAGCGGAAGACTTAGAGAATTCTACAAAGTTCTGGCACAAGAAACAGGTTCTCTCGACTGTGTTCCTTATTTTCTTCGGAGTAAGTTCTTCTGTAGCAGCTTGGGATTGGGTAATGAGTATTGACACACATTGGTTCTCTACCATGTTCGGTTGGTATGTATTTGCAAGCTGGTGGGTAACAGGTCTTGCTACAATTACATTGATTGTTGTGAACTTAAAGAGCGCAGGATATTTGAAAATCGTAAATGTAAACCACATCCACGATTTAGGAAAGTTTGTATTTGCCTTCTCTATTTTCTGGACGTACATCTGGTTCAGTCAGTTCTTATTGATCTACTATGCAAACATTCCGGAAGAGACTGTTTACTTCATGGAGCGTATGAAGAACAGTCCGTATAGCTGGATATTTTTCTTGAATTTAATCCTAAACTTTGTGCTTCCATTCTTGTTGTTAATGACAAGAGATGCGAAACGTCAAATGTCTATGTTGAAAGTAGTTTGTCCAATTATTATTGTTGGACACTGGTTCGATTTCTTTAACATGGTTACACCAGGTGTTATGAAGTTTGAAGGAGGGGTAGGATTTATGGAAATTGGTATGGCCATGATATTTGCGGCCGTTTATTTATTCGTTGTACTCACGGGTTTAACGAAGTTGCCATTGTTCGGCAAGAATGATCCAATGTTAGAAGAAAGTCTTCATCACCACATTTAATTATAGAAACTGATATGATGAGTTTGATTGTAGTTCTTGGTGTTGTACTTGTCCTGGCGATCTTATACATGATCTTCCGGGTGAGCAACCTGGTAAGCATAGCGAAGGGAGAGAAGGATAAGAAAGTAGATTCATGGAATTCAATTAACGCTGCACTTTTCATAGTCTTTATGGTGGTGAGCTTGGTTGCTTTCTTCTGGTATTCATTCGCTTTTTATGATGACTATACATTACCTGTTGCGTCTGTACATGGTGTAGTAACCGATAAGTTATTCTGGGTAACAATGGCCATAACGGTAGTAGCCTTTACCATTATCAGTATCATCATGTTTGTGTTTATCTATCAGTATCAACACAGAGATGGTCAGAAAGCAAAATACTTTCCGGATAACCATTACCTCGAATTAGCATGGACGATTATTCCAGCGATCGTTTTGGCAGTTCTTATCTTCACCGGTCTTCGTGCCTGGAATGATATTACAGCGCCAGCAGGTAAAGAAGCTGAAGTAATTGAAATCATTGGTCAACAATTCGCATGGACAGTTCGCTATCCAGGTGTTAAAGACAATGAACTTGGTAAGAACAACTACAAACTGATCGATGCTATAAACGAATTTGGTCTTGACCTAACAGATAAAAATTCTTTCGATGATTTTAAATCACTGGAGTTACACATCCCGAAAGGAGATGAAGAACATCCCATTGAAATTCTTTTAAAGATCCGAGCGAAAGATGTTTTGCACAGTGTGTTTCTTCCTCACTTCCGTTTGAAAATGGATGCGGTACCCGGAATGCCAACGCAATTCAAATTCACAGCAACGAAAACTACTAAAGAAATGCGTGAAGAATTGGGCAATCCAAACTTCAACTACGAAATGGCGTGTACTGAAATTTGTGGTAAAGGACATTTCTCGATGAAGATGTTAGTGATTGTAGAAGAGAAAGACGAATACGATAAGTGGAAGGCTTCTCAGGAAGCTTGGTTAAAGCAAAATCCGGACTACTTGAAGAAAGTACCCGATGCTTTGAAAGAGGCGGCAATGATTAAAGCAGGAATGCAAAAAGATCCGGGCGCGTCAGTAGCGAAAATAATAGAGTAATAGGCGAAAAGATTTATTAACGACATGGCAACGACTGATATCAACATTCAACAGGACACGCACCATCATGACGAACATGAGCACGAGCATCATGAAGGTAATTTTTGGACCAACTACATCTTCTGTCAGGATCACAAGGTAATTGCAAAGCAATTTTTAATTACCGGTATTTTCTGGGCTTTGTTGGGTGGAATTCTCTCTGTGATTTTCCGCCTACAGCTTGGTTTTCCAAATGCAAGTTTGGAATGGCTGAAGCCTGTGCTTGGCGAATGGATTACGGCAGAAGGAAAACTGGATCCTGAATTCTACCTCGCATTGGTTACGATGCATGGTACTATCATGGTATTCTTCGTGTTGACTGCTGGTTTGAGTGGAACGTTCTCGAATTTCCTTATTCCATTGCAAATAGGTGCACGTGATATGGCATCGGGTTTCATGAACATGCTTTCATACTGGTTCTTCTTCTTGTCAAGTGTTGTGATGTTCACTTCCTTGTTTCTGGAAACAGGACCTGCTGGAGGTGGTTGGACGGTCTATCCTCCATTGAGTGCATTGCCTCAAGCGATAAAGGGTTCTGGCCTGGGTATGACGTTGTGGTTGGTAGCGATGGCTTTGTTCATTGTTAGTTCCCTTCTCGGTGGTATCAATTATATAACTACCGTTATCAACATGCGTACGCGTGGTATGTCGTTCACACGCATGCCACTTACGATTTGGGCGTTCTTCTTCACGGCTATTATCGGTGTACTTTCTTTCCCAGTATTATTTGCAGCAGCATTATTATTAATTTTCGATAGAAGTTTCGGAACAAGTTTCTACCTGTCTGATATCTACATTGCTGGTGAAGCATTGGCGCATGATGGTGGTAGCCCGGTTTTATTCCAGCACTTATTCTGGTTCTTAGGTCACCCTGAAGTATACATTGTATTGTTACCTGCACTGGGTCTTTCTTCTGAGATTATTGCAACTAATGCACGCAAACCCATCTTTGGTTACAAAGCCATGATCGGTTCAATGCTTTTCATCGCGATCCTATCCTTTATCGTTTGGGCTCATCACATGTTTGTAACGGGTATGAATCCGTTTCTCGGATCGGTCTTCATGTTGCTTACACTGATCATTGCAGTACCTTCTGCTGTTAAGATTTTCAATTACGTAACTACACTTTGGAAAGGTAACATCCGCTTTACACCGGGTATGCTTTTCTCAATTGGCCTGGTATCCTTCTTCTTAACTGGTGGTATCACGGGTATTTTCTTGGGTAACTCTGCAATTGATATTCAGCTTCACGATACGTATTTCGTTGTAGCTCACTTTCACTTGGTTATGGGTAGCGCATCATTCTTTGGTATGATGGCGGGGGTTTATCATTGGTTCCCAAAAATGTTCGGTCGCATGATGAACAATAAGCTTGGATACATTCACTTCTGGTTAACCTTTGTAGGTGTATACCTCGTGTTCTTCCCAATGCATTACATTGGTATCGCTGGTTTCCCAAGACGTTACTATTCATGGACTAACTTTGAAACCTTCAGTGGATTTGCTGATTTGAATATGCTGGTGAGTGTTGCGGCCATTATTACATTAGCCGCGCAATTCATTTTCTTATTCAATTTCTTCTATAGCATTTTCCGCGGTCGTGTTGCTTCTGTTAATCCTTGGGAGTCTACTACATTGGAATGGACAACCCCACGTAATCCGGGTCACGGAAACTGGGTAGGTGAAATTCCTTCGGTGTACAGATGGCCATATGACTATAGTAAGCCAGGCGCGAAAGAAGATTATATTCCTCAAACCATTCCATTCTCTGAAACTCCTGAATCGAATCTCCCTCATGAAAATGATTTGATCAAATTGGAGAGCTTAGATGGACAGGGTGCAATTGTAGTTGAGGGCAGTAAACACTAAAAAATAATTTAGTATCAAGGTTCCTGATTCGAGGTTCAAAGTTAAAGGCTGTTGAACATGGAATCTGGAACCTTGAACTTTTATAGCCTATGAGGTCTTTTCGCAGACTATCTCTTTCCACATTAGTTGCTGTTTACATTCTCATATTCGTTGGTGGAGTAGTGCGTAGCACAGGATCGGGAATGGGCTGCCCAGATTGGCCAAAGTGTTTTGGAAGCTGGGTTCCGCCAACGGAAGTCTCTGAGCTTCCTGAAAACTACAAAGAAGTGTACGCGAATTATCGCGATAAGAAGAATCAGCGTTTTGCAAAATTCCTTTCTGCACTTGGCTTTGAAGACACAGCATCAAAAATCCTGACCAATCCTCAAGTTCTGCATGAAAATGATTTCAATGTTACTAAAACATGGATTGAATACATTAACCGCATAGTAGGTGTTATTATTGGCTTGTTCATTTTTGCTCTTTTCCTGTTGTCACTTCGTCTTTGGAATAAAGAACGGAAACTCACCATTGCTTCATTTGCTACTCTGATTTTGGTAGGTCTTCAAGGATGGTTTGGTTCTTTTGTTGTTTCCAGCAACCTCACTACATGGACCGTCACCGTTCATATGTTTCTTGCTTTAGTCATAGTTGGCTTTCTGGTTTACATATTTAAGGAGAGCAGTTATGGACAGAATATTACCATCGCTTCTGCTTATGGATGGGTAGTGGCCTGTATGGTTGCACTTTTGGTTCAGGTGTTTTTTGGAACTCAAGTCAGGGAAGGAATCGATCAAGTGGCATTGACTTTTGCGCGCGAATCCTGGATTGATAACCTGGGACAGGAATTCGTGATTCACCGAACATTCTCATGGGTAGTTCTCATTTTGAATGTGATATTAATTGTGAAATTGTGGAAAACCGAGGGGACTAAAATTTTCGCCCTTGCGTTAATCGTGCTACTTTTGGGGACTGTTTTAGCAGGCACAGCAATGGCCTATTTTGCAGTTCCAGCGTTTCTTCAGCCCATTCATTTACTATTGGCGACAGTTACCTTTGGAATACTTTTTATGTTGCTGCTGCGACTGAACAGAAGAGCAGAATCAGTGTTAAATAATTGAAATGATTACAGGAAGTATAGATCAACTGAATGGATTTTCTCTTGCCTCAGCAAAAGCTAAAGCCTATTGGGAGTTGTTGAAACCCCGTTTGTCTTTTCTTGTAGCATTCTCCTGTGCATTTGGTTTTGTATTGGCCACGCCTCGCGTGGATGGAATAGTATTAACCATGCTTTTTCTCGGAGGCTTTTTGCTTTCCGGATCTTCTGTAATTGTAAATCAGATAATTGAAATAGACCTCGATAAACTCATGGTTCGAACCATGAAAAGACCCTTGCCAACCGAACGACTTTCCATCCGCGAAAGCGTAATCTTTGCTATCCTTTGTTTTGTAGTAGGTGTTGGTATTCTTATAATCTTTACGAACTGGCTTACCACCTCATTATCAATTTTGTCGATGGTGCTTTACAGTTTTGTTTATACACCATTAAAACGTGTTGGTCCTATTGCTGTTTTTGTTGGCGCTATTCCTGGTGCGTTGCCTCCACTTTTAGGATGGACAGCTGCAACCGGAACAATTTCACATGAAGCTCTAATCATTTTTGGTATTCAATTCATCTGGCAGTTTCCACACTTCTGGGCCATTGCCTGGGTATCGGATGATGATTATAAAAAAGCAGGTTTCAAGTTGCTTCCCTCCGGTGGAAAGAAAGATTTGAACACAGCGATTCAGATTATGATTTATACGATGTTCCTTATTCCAATGGGAATGCTTCCGGCTACTTTTGGAATTACCGGAATTAACTCGGCTATTGTTGCAACGATATGTGGAGTATTGTTTTTTGCAGCAACATTTTCATTAATGAAATCAGGTGATCGTAAGTCGGCTTTAAAAATTATGTTCGCATCGTTTTTATACTTGCCGATTGTGCAGATCGCGTATATGTTGGATAAGGTTTAGAATTCAGAGTTTAAAGTTCAAAGTTTCAAGTTCCAGGTTTAGAGTTTGAAGTTGAGCTTGGGTGAAGCGGATTTAAGAGAAGTTGATTTGTGAGATTGGATAAAAGAAAGAAAAATTTATGGCAGCAGACATTAGAATAGTGGAGGAAGCAAACAAGCCCATTGGCATGAACCCTAAGAAGTTCGCGCTGTGGTTGTTCATGGCTACAGTAGCCATGTTGTTCGCAGCCTGGACCAGTGCGTACATAGTGAAGCGCGGAGACATTGGCTGGACTGAGATTATTGTGCCCGATCAATTTTGGATTAATACAGTCATTATTATGGCCAGCAGTGTCAGTATGATCTGGGCGGTTCGGGCGGCACGAAAAGACAAGTTAGAAACGGTAAAGCTTGCCTTAAGCATTACTACTATTTTAGGAATCGCATTCGTTGTTGGTCAGCTTCTCGCCTTTAAAGAAATGGTGGCGCTGAAAGAGCATTTTACCGGGGGTAACGTGTCGCATTCTTTTGTGTATGTATTGAGTGGGGCGCATGGCGTTCACTTGGTAAGCGGAGTTGTTTTTCTGGTCCTTGTTCTCTCGGCAACATTCAAGTATAAAGTGCATTCAAAAAACATGGATCAGATAGAAATGTGTGCCATGTATTGGCATTTTTTGGATGTTCTTTGGCTATATTTGTTCGTCTTTTTATTGATCAACAAATAGGATATTTTTGATACACGCACACACCTCAACCAAAACCTTAACGACCAACTAACTATGTCCAGTACTTCAGCAGCAACAGCTTCAGGGCGCAGCGCATGGGATGGCGGAGTTTCACCAATGGGTGCAAGCTACGGCAAGCTTATGATGTGGTTCTTCTTGCTTTCAGATGCCTTTACATTTTCTGCTTTACTCATTACCTATGGCTTAGTGCGTTCAGCACATCCAGTCTATACAGGTGTGGTAGATGAATTTATATTCTCACAGGCATATTGGCCAGTTCCTGAAAAAGTTTTTGATTCGCTGCCGCTAGTAATGGATTATTTGAAAGCATTTGGAATCGAAAGTGCTCCGCTTATTTTCGTAGGTATCATGACCTTCGTACTCATTATGAGCAGTGTTACAATGGTTTTAGCCGTTGAAGCTGGTCATCGCATGGATAGAGCAGCAGTTGAAAAATGGATGCTTTGGACAATTATTGGAGGTTTGGCTTTCTTGGGTTGTCAGGCTTGGGAATGGTCTCACTTTATTCATGGTGCTCACGAAGGTAGCGCGGTTGCTGAAGGAACTACATTTTTCGGAGCAACACTTTCACATAATCAATATGGACCACCTGATTTTGCTGCATTCTTTTTCTTTATAACAGGCTTCCATGGCTTCCACGTATTCAGCGGTGTGTGTTTTAACTTCTTGATCTATTACAATACAGTAACAGGAGTGTACCAGCGCAGAGGTCATTATGAAATGATAGAAAAAGTAGGTCTCTACTGGCACTTTGTAGATTTAGTGTGGGTATTTGTATTCACGTTCTTCTATCTAGTTTAATATCGAATAAGTATCAATCTGTAAATACATATACCATGGCACACGCAGAAGAAATTGAAATACCAGTTGCCCCTCCTGATACCGCAAAGATCAGAAAACTGTGGATGACTGCGCTTTATTTATTACTCATTACTATTGTTGAATTCGCGGTAGCATTTCTTGTTCCTCACGAATACAAAGACTTACGCGTCTGGATATTCATTACCATGACGATTGTGAAGGCAGCGTACATCGTAGGTGAGTTCATGCACTTGCGTTACGAATCCAAAGTTTTGCTTTGGTCAATCCTGATCCCAACCATTTTTATTATCTGGATGTTGACTGCCTTTATTTATGAAGGTATGGCCATCTCTGATGTTCGATAGTTAAAATAGAAATAAACAGGAGAGGCTTAAGTGAAG
>JANODK010000302.1:0-2308 GCA_031412655.1 Chryseolinea sp. | reverse complement strand
AGCAGCTTCTATAGCGCTATCTAGTGAACGTCTAGCAGTTAAACCAGATTGTGCAATAGCTTCTAGGATTTCCTCTTGTGTAAATTCCGGCCCTGTATATGGACTTAGTTGCGGTGTATAATATTTTTCGCCACTGCATTGCGTATGATAGGCGTACAGAGCCGCACCGACTGCGGTTCCTGCGTCGTGGGGGGCAGGAGGAATAAAGATATTTTTGAAGGGGCCTTTTTCTTTAATTAGCCAGTTAGTTACGCAGTTGAGCGCTACTCCTCCAGCTAAACACAAATTCTCGGATGGACAGAGGCGGTAAAGGTCTTCGACTAAGCGTAGCACTGCTTCATTGTTGAATGCTTGTAGAGAGGCAGCAATGTCTTTGTGACGCTGTTGTATTGGTTCGTTTTTCTTCCTCCTTTTACCCAGTAGCGCTTCTAAGTGTTCAAATTCGGGAACGCGAAAGCGAAGAATGTCTTTTTCTAGGGTAAAACTCTTGTCTGTTACCCGCGCAAAGACAGAAAATGCTTCTTGCCAGGTTGAGCTTTGCCCATAAGCTGCCAGTCCCATTACTTTGCAAGCATCGTATTCGGAAAAACCGAGGAATTGAGACAGTTTTTCCCACAGAAAACCTAATGAATGGGGATATGAAATTTCGTGTAGTATACTGAGCCTATCCTCCTTGCCATAGGCCATTATTGAGGAGGCATTTTCGGCAATGCCATCGATAACTAGGATGGCTGCTTCGGAAAATCCCGAAGGAAAAAAAGCATCGGTGGCATGGGCTAAATGATGGGGAACCCAGACGAGTTTTGAAGCGGCCTTATCACCCAAAGCTTGGTTCATGGAATGTTTGACCTGTTCCAGCCCCAAAAGAAAAATTTTTTCCCCTTCTATATTGCCCCAATTTCCTGCCCAACTGATTGGGTCAATTTCAAAACTTTTCTCGCGCAGCTTTGGGTCAAAAGAAAAAGCAATTACATCGATATCTTCCGGGGCTAAATTAGCATCTCTTAGACAAAAATTAATGGAATGTATTGGGAGAAAGTGAGGATTATCGACCTGTGCGGCTTTGCCGTGTTTTTGGCGATTAAATCTTTCTTCTTCGGCTGCCGATATGATTTTACCATCAATAACACAAGATGCCGATGATTCATGATAAACTGAGTTAATTCCTAAAACAATCATACCTAGTTTTAAAGCAATATAACCTTGTCTTTATTAAAGCAAATAACGCTCTGTACCAGATAAAATTCAGAGCTGCAAATTAGATTTTTCCAGCAACTTGTTGACTCGCTCAAAATCGAAGGAAAAAGGCTTTTTAATGGGTTGGTAATCTTTTGGATGAGGAGAACCATGACGGATGAGGGCATTCACTACCAAGCAAGGTTTAGAACTAAAATTAATCAATCCATGAGGGATGCCAGGAGGAATTTTGGTAAGGAGCATCTGGTGCTGAGTCAACAAAATGTAATCATAATTCCGATTTTGTAGAAACACTACGACCATGCTACCTCGCACAACTAATAACTGATCGGTCTGAAAGTGGTGACAAAATAGATATTCATCAGCCGTTTGTGGAGGAATCTCAAATAATACTGTCTCGTTGCTAGACAGAGGAGTGAAAAATTTTATGACATCCTCCTTCTCCTGTGCAAGTAGAGTACATTCTACTTTATTAAGTATGCCCATTTAACTACTTACTCTTCCAGACAGCTATTCATTCCTATGAGGTGAACTAATAATATCCTATATTAATCCAACTCTATCATACATACTACAAAAACTTTATTTTGTCAATTATTTTAATTAAACTTATTAAATTTTTATATAACTATCTCTTTCTCTATAAAACAGAAAGTAGGAAAATACTTTTGTAAAAGCGTATTTACGCTATAATAATTTCAGTCCAAGGGTAGAGTTAATTGATAAGAGTAAGCAGGAACGACAACGGCTGCTATCCCTGTCAAAGCGGGATGAGGAAAGTCAAGTAACCTATACGATGAAGATGCGTTAAAAATTCCAATAAATTGCCCACCATGAGTGTGTCTCAACGTCTTTCGGATAGAAACAGCGTGTTTGAACAGGAAGTCTATTGGCAGAAACAGTTAGGTAGTGTTCTGCCTGTGTTAGAAATTCCCTTCAAGCGTTCAAGAGTACCCGTTCAATCATTTATTAGAAGAAAGGAAACGATTAAGCTAGATGAAAAATTAGACTTAGAACTTAATAATTTTTGCTCGGCTGAAAATATAACTCTATTTATCGCGCTGCTGGCTACATGGGAAATTCTTTTGCTGCGTTACACAGAGCAAGAAGA
>JANODK010000301.1:0-2277 GCA_031412655.1 Chryseolinea sp. | reverse complement strand
ATTGCTGTCGTTTTTTTCAACATTCGCGCAGCGTGATCCTGCCATGGAAATACTAATATTTTTCAAAGAAGGTATAAACCGAGAAATAAACACGGAGAAAGACCAAACGGCATTTCGCTCAAAAATTAAATCAGATCGTCTAAAAACTGAGCTCTTAAAACTGGATATTAAAGAATCTGATCTTGAAGTGGCTAACCCAAAATTTAAGGAATCGGATACTACACAAACCATGAGCGATGGAAGCATTTTGCAATTGCCAAATATGACAAAGTTATTTCGGTTTAAAGTTCCAGAAGGTAAATCAAGAAAGGAATTTATTGATGCTCTAAACAAATTACCAGAGGTGCTGTATGCAGAAGCCAACGGAACAGTTGTACCATTAGCCATTCCTTCAGACCTACGTTTTAACGAACAATGGGGATTACGCAACACTTTAACGCCAGGAGCCGATATACATGCCGAGGCAGCTTGGGATATTTATACTGGAAACCCAAATAATATTATTGGAATTATTGATGGGGGTACAGATTTAAACCATCAGGATTTAGACAGCAAAATAGCAGGAGGCGATACCGGGTTTGGTTGGGATGGTCATGGTATCCATGTATCGGGTATAGCCGCAGCAGAATCAAACAATGCACAGGGAGTTTCAGGTGTTGATTGGAACGCAAGGATTCATGCACAACGTGTAGATAATGTAACGGATGATGTTGGAACATTTAACGCAATAGTAGATGCGGTAAATTTTAGCCCTAACCTTTTTGTACTAAATCATAGCTGGGGATTGGATAACGCAGATGGATCACCTGGAAGGAATTCACTTACCGTTAGGCAGGCATTTGCCTTTGCTTACAAAGCGAACAGAACATCAGTGGTTGCCATGAGCAATGATCAGATAGCTTTCCCAAACGTTGTGGCATTCCCGGCAGGCTTCGATAACGTGATCGCAGTTGGCGCTTCAGACATTAATGATCGTATTGCCACCTTCTCGTCAAGAGGATCTCATATCGATGTGGCTGCTCCAGGGGTAAATATTCTGTCAACTCTTAATGGGAATGTTTATGTAAATAATAGCGGCACATCTATGGCGACACCGCATGTGTCAGGTATCGCTTCGTTGCTAAAAGGCTTTAATAATGCCATCTCAAATAATGACATTGAAAATATTTTAAAGTTAAGCGCAGACGATCTTAATAGCCCTCCAATTTTCAATGATGGAACTGCCCTTGGTTTTGACCTAAGTAGTGGAGCAGGCCGCGTAAATGCAGAACGTGCATTAAACTTTTTAAGACCACCCTTTAGTTTGAATCAATGGACTACTACAGGTGGCACTATTTTCAGCTCATCAGGAAATATAACACAACAGTTTTTAAGTGCGGGAACACTTGCCTCAGGAACCTATATTGCAAAAAGACACGAAGTAAGAAAGGCGGTAACTTTTCCGGCCTCCTTTTGTCAGCTAACAGGAGCATGGGGGCGCGGGGCAACAAAAGGCTGGAGTGTTGCAAACCCAAATTTTGGCGAAGGATTTTCAGATATTGTGCCCGGCACTTTAACCAATACTGGAGCAACGCTGAGAACTTTTGTGTATGAAGTTTTTAGTATTACTGGTGCTTTTGTTGGTTGGTTTCCTTCTAAACCGGCAGATGTAATTTTTAATTACTCTGTATTGGGTGTCGCAAACCCAAGCAGTATTGTTGGAAATTTTCCCGTGTGTAATACTGGCAATTTTTCGGTGAACACTTTGCCCGCTGGTAGTACTGTAACGTGGTCTTCGAGCAACATATCAGGTCTAAGCATTAATCCAACAACAGGAGTCGCCACACGAATTAGTAATTTTAATGGTGAAGTTACGATTACAGCTACTCTAGCTGGCGGCTGTGGGTCTATGAATATTACCAGAAAGGTTTGGGTAGGCCTACCAACTGCACTAGGTAATGATGGAAACCCAACCACCATTTCCCTCCAACCCAATACCAGCATCGGCCGATCACCGTTGCCCTGCGTTACTTCACTTTGGCCGGAATACACCTATCAGCATTATTTAGAAATAACCTCCGATGATTACTCAAAAATAAAAGGCAACATCAGTTCCATAACCTGGAGTGGTTTGTATGCTGGTAGTGGCTCCACTCATCAAAATGGCAGGGGTTTTATTTTTATACCCAATCCTCCAAGTGTTAACAATGGTAGTGGCTACGTTATGGCCAAAGCGGTTAATGCATGCGGTAGTAATACCATTACCACCCGTGGCTATGGCCAATGCAATTCTTTTAC
>JANODK010000300.1:0-1503 GCA_031412655.1 Chryseolinea sp. | reverse complement strand
TTGCTAGGTAGAGGATTAGTTGATTTATACTGTTCCAAAAAATACCTGGAAGGATTTTTTATAACAGAAGTTAAGGCACCTATCGGTGGTTAAATTGTTTAAGGTGGGCAATCGACTGTGGCTTGCGATCTTTTCCATCAGTTGGTTGATTAGCTGGTTTGTGGGTGTGCCCATGCTTTTTCTATCAGAGATTCCGTTTATACTGCTCGGTGCTTTGGCATTTCGTGTCATACTTCTTACTATTACCGTTCATGTTGCCGTCAAGCACCTTGGCCACAAGTTTGAGTCGGGGATTACCCTGGTCTTAGATTTTATTTACGCCTTTTATTATCTTGTCACCGGCCTTGTTGCGTTACTGTCAAAAAAAGTACGATGGAAGAGGAATTAGAAGAAAGTAGATTTTCGACAAAAGCATTAGAAGATTTTAGGTTGATCGACCTGGCAGTGGGTGGAGATGATAAGTCTTACGCGAAGCTATTATCACGCTATAAGCGTCCGGTTTATCACATGATTTTGAAAATGGTGCGTAATGTTGACGATGCAGAAGACCTTACCATCGAGTCGTTTGCCAAAGCATTCAGAAGCCTCCATCGGTTTAAAAAAGATTTTACCTTCAGCACCTGGTTGTTCCGGATTGCTACGAATAACACCATCGATTACATTCGAAAGAAGAAGCTCAATACAATGAGTATTGAGAGCTCTTATACGGATGATGACGGCCAATCCGTTTCCATTGACGTAGAAGACGAGAACCTCGATCCACAGGAAGAAACTATCAAGGCACAAAAGATAGAGCTCATCCAAATATTTGTGGATAAGCTTCCCCCTAAATATCAACGACTGGTTCGCCTTCGCTACTTCGATGAACTTTCATATGAAGAAATTGCGGATAAACTTCCCGCGCCACTCGGCACGGTAAAAGCTCAGTTACACCGCGCCCGGGAACTCATGTTCGAGATGGTGAAGAACAAGCGCGACCATATTTGATTTGTGCAAACTCCTGAAATCATATTTCACTATTTTCCTGATCTCACTACCCAACAAAAGGATAAGTTTTCAAAACTCTATTCTTTATATGAAGAGTGGAACAGTAAAATCAATGTCATATCCCGAAAGGATATAGAGAATCTGTACATCAATCACGTGCTGCACTCATTGGGTATTGCAAAAGTGACATCCTTTAAACCGGGTGCAAAAATTTTGGATGTGGGTACGGGTGGAGGTTTTCCCGGCATTCCCCTGGCTATTCTTTTTCCGGAAACGACTTTTCATTTGGTTGATTCCATTGGAAAAAAGATCACCGTTGTTCAAAATGTTGCAAATGGTTTAGGGCTAAAGAATATTAAAGCTGAACAAATCAGGGCAGAGCAAATTAAGGATGAGTATGATTTTATAATAAGTCGCGCGGTGACGAGATTGAAAGAGTTTTATAATTGGATAAACAATAAGGCTAAAAAAGAATCTAGCCATTCACTATACAACGGCATTCTTTACCTTAAAGGA
>JANODK010000299.1:0-3501 GCA_031412655.1 Chryseolinea sp. | reverse complement strand
TTATCATTTCAATGTTGGCCAGTTCTGTTCGCTCGACCTCCACACATTCTTCGAAATGTTATTAGAGTCTTCCATCTTTTGTACAACATCTCCATTCCTACAACTGAATGAAGTTCAAGACACACACGTTTGTGCATGGGCTGTGGCTGGCGTAAGTTGTGCGTCACTGTGCCCGTTGGAAAAACGTATTTTGAAAGATAACACTTTTACCTTAAACCAAAATCAGCCATTGCGCATGCATTGCGTTGTGCGCTGGGCGTTTTGTCCACCGTTATTTACTTAATAATTCCTTTATCATTTTAGGGACTTCTTTCTCAGGTGTCGGAAAATTATGAAGTTCTTTGTTCTTATAAATATTGTAAGTCGACCTTGCCAATTCCTTATTTCCCTCTGGCGAAATAAATACTATTTCAAGTTTGTCGAGTACCTTCTTCATATCCCATCTCTAAGTGTCGTTATATAAAACAATCAAATCGAAGTCAGTCGGGATGTCGTCCTTTTTCCCAATCTCTGAATAAATTCCATATTTCTCAAGTTCTTGTTTTATCACAATGTCCGTGTTTCCTATAACTTCATGTTGTTGTGAAGGGTCGTCTGGTAAAACTATATATCCATAAGGAGTGATTGCTCCGAATTTGAATTTTATATAATTGGAATTGTCAGCCGAAACAACATAAGCTTTTTTATATTGAAGAGTCCCTGTTGTCTGCTTTAATGTATTTATTGTCCCTGCACAGCTACTGAGAATGATTAGTAATAATAGAAAGCAAAATGTCTTAGGGTTCCAATGTCTATTGCACATAATTAATCTATTTGTTCTTTTTCTATTAGTCAGGATTTTTATTTCTATGTGGTCTACAAGCCTTGCGCCCAACAATAGAATATAAGCAATATCGCCTATATATCTTTATTGCAAGCACTGGCTTAAATTATAAAACTATTTTGATTCCTCTGTGGGCTGGGATCGGATTGGATCAGGTAGGTCCGCGGAATCGTTGATCAATGTAAAAAGATATGGGGAGAGTTGCAAGATCTCTAGCTATTGAGATTGGTGGAGAAGTTTGCTTCAATTACGCAGCCTCCCGAAACGGAGACTCTGCTGGGACAGAGCATACTGAACAAACCAACCTGCCATCAGGAGTAAACTAAAATGCCGTCAGGAGCAAACCAAACTGCCATCAGGAGTAAACCAACATGTCATCGGGAGTAAACCAACCTGCCGTCAGGAGTAAACTAACATCGCATACTACACAAACTAACCTGCCATCAGGAGTAAACTAACATCGCATATTACACAAACTAACCTACCATCAGGAGTAAACTAACATGGCATGAGAACCAAGCCAACCACTCACACGCTGAATCATTCTCTGCCCTTCGTTCGCAATGATGTATAAAGATGAGTCCCGAGACGCAGACTCTGTCGGGATAGAGGCTATGGAGAGAAAGTGTTGCGTTGTAGGATCAAAATGCCGGATACCGGTGACTCTGCTCGGGGAAATGAATAATCAACCGATCAACCCAAATTTCTTAGATCCTTAAAATAGGGCAGTAACCTTTTCCGTTGGAGTGAGTATCTTACTATCAAACCCATCCCTATATGGTAAAGAACTATCTCGCCATCGCCCTGCGTAATATTCGTCAGAATCCGCTTTACGCTTTCATTAACATTTTCAGTCTGGCTATTGGATTGGCCGCTTGCCTCGTAATCTATTTGTTCGTTGCAGATGAACGAAGCTTCGATGCCTTTCATGCCAAGAACGAGACAATTTACAGGCTCACAGAAATACAAACCTTTCCCGGTACAAACTCACAAAAGGTAGCCCTATCAATGCCGGGCATGGGACCTCACATTCAAAAAGATTTCCCCGAAGTAAAAAATCATACTCGTTTCATGAATAACCAGAAACAGTTGATGATAAAAGGCGAAGAGCGTCTCCTGGTATCAAATGTTGCCATGGTAGACAGTACCTTTCTTGATATATTCGACTATGAATTAGTAGCAGGAAATCGTGCAACCGCTTTAGATGAACCCTACACCATGCTAGTGACAGAAGATCTGGCCAGGAAATTTTTCAAGAGTACTGACCTGGCGCTGAACAATACGCTCACTACCCGTGACAAAGAATATAAGATCACGGGCATTTTAGGCGATACACCTGAAAATTCTCATTTGCAATTCGATGCCCTTATCTCGATGACTACCGTTACAAGCGAAGAAAAGGATTTTAACAATCAATGGGGTTCTAACTATCTCAACACATACTTTGTATTGGATGAAAAGGCGGACACCAAGGCAATGGAAGCTAAGTTTCCGGCTTTTATGTCGCGCCACATGGATGATCCTGACATTAATACCTACTATAAATTATTTCTTCAACCACTGAAACAAGTCCATCTCGGTTCTACGGATATGGAGCATGATTACAATAACTACCGGAAATTCAATGGCACCTACCTTGACGTATTTTATGTTATCGGAGGATTTATATTGTTGATTGCTGCTGTAAACTTTATGAACCTTACAACGGCCAGAGCATCCCATCGCTGGAAAGAAATTGGCGTGCGCAAAACAGTTGGTGCAAAGAAAACTCAATTGTTCGGTCAGTTTATTTTTGAATCGCTTTTGATGGCGATTATGGCCCTGTTCCTTGCGCTTCTATTTGATGTGCTGTTTATTCCGTTACTCAACAATCTAATAGGTCGGGAACTTTCAGTGTTGAGTTTTTTCAGTAACTCGACTCAGCTTGCATTTGCTTCAATTGGCACACTCGCGCTGGGTATGCTTGCTGGAATTTATCCTTCCTTCTACATGACTTCCTTTAATATGTCACGCGTATTGAAAGGAGGTAACAAGACTGAAGGGCGATCCATTTTCCGCAGTGGACTTGTTGTTGTACAATTTGGATTAGCACTTGCCATGATTGTAAGCACCCTCATTGTTGTGCAGCAAATATCGTTCATGCAAAATACTGATATTGGTTTCAATAAAGATCAAATGTTGTTAGTACAAATGAACAGGGATGCCAACAAACAATTCGAGACAATGAAGCAAGAGTTATTGGGTAATTCAGTAATTAAAGGTGTAACAGCCAGTAGTCAACGGATGGGGAATAATTTTCACCAATGGGGTTTCAAAATAAAAGCTGATACAGGAGTAGTTAGCTTAACACCTTCCAACGTGAACGTAGACTATGATTACCTGAAGGTTTATGGTATAGAATTAAAAGAAGGAAGAGGATTCTCAAAAGATTTCGCTACTGATAATGGAAAAGCATTCATTATCAATGAAACACTTGCGAAAGAACTTGGTCTAAAAGAAACAGTAGGAACGCAAGCTGGCCATGATCATTATCATAATGATTCACTTGGCACCATAATAGGCGTTGTGAAAGATTTTAATTTCAACTCGCTTCACTACAAAGTAAATACCTTGGAGATGGTAGTACACCCGGAATGGGGATATGATGAGATGTCTGTAAAGATTGAAGCAGGTCATGA
>JANODK010000298.1:0-9057 GCA_031412655.1 Chryseolinea sp. | reverse complement strand
GCTTTTTCTCGCAATCAGTTCTGCTTGGGCTAGGGCTTGGTCTGAGGAGTAGTATTTGTAGTGCCACGCTAATCCATTTTCGATTAATGCCTTGTTCAGCCACTATCGTGGACGGAGATCTATAGTAGCTCCAACAATTATTCCTGTAACCTCAATACTGTCTTGAAAGCACTTTAGGCCTATCTGACGCTGCACTCTTGGGGGTTGGGAAAGGATCATTTATGAATAGCATGAGTTTATTAGTTGACATCTTCATATTTCATCGCTTTCCCAATTGTATGAAACTTGAAACAAGAATCTTTGATTAATTAAACACAAAGTAAAGCTGCTGTATGAATAAACTTCGCTTGCATTCGAACAGAAAATTTTTCTAAATTGAAATTTATTAAACCAGGTTAGCAGCAATAGCCTTTATTTATAAAGATTGGTTTGTCAGTACTATTTAATCAAAAGTTATGGCCACAACTTCACAACAGGATGTTACTAAGTTAAGTCTCGATTTAAAAAATTATAGAACGGTTCCACAAAAGAGGGAATCAGATGCTATAAAAGCCATGATCACAATTAAACCAGAAAGGTTTTATGCTATAATGGAAAGTATAATTGATGACGGCTACATTCCAACAGAAAATATAATTATTCTAAAAGAAGGGGTGAATCTTGTTGTAAAAGAAGGAAATAGAAGAATAGCTGCGCTTAAATTAATTCATGGTCAATATAAAATCGGAGCTTTTGGAATCCCGGCATCAATCATTGATAGGATTGCAAAGCTCACTTCAGAATGGAAGAAGGAAAATTCAGAGGTCCCTTGTACAATATTTACTAAGTCCGAAGCAGATAGAGCTGATAAGGTTGTTGCGTTAGCTCATGGTAAAGGCGAAAAGGCAAGCAGAGATCCGTGGAGTTCAGTTGCGACAGCACGGCACAACAGGGACGCTAAAGGAACTCCTGAACCTTCACTAGACTTGTTGGAAAAATATCTAAAATTAGGAAACAACTTAAATAATCAGCAAAAGGAAAGATGGGCCGGTGAATACAACTTAACAGTTTTACATGAAGCTCTAAGAGTTCTTCACGCAAGAATGGGATTCCAGTCCATCCAAGAGTTTGTTTTGAAATACCCAAAATTTAAAAATGCCTCAGGGATAGAAGATCTCTTAAGAGATATCGGATTGGAGCAAGTTCAGTTTAAAACGATACGAGATACAATAGTTGATTTTGCATTAGAATATGGTGTCAATCCAATTGTAGCTACCACGACTACCACCAGCTCAACAAATACCGCTACAACAAATTCAACTAACAACAATACTTCTAAAACAGCAACCTCTTCAACACGAAAGACAGCTTCATCAGCGGCAACAAAAGCTTTCGCTATAAATGACCCAAAATATGTTGCTGTACTTCTTAGGGGTTTTAGCCCTAAAGGAGCTAATAGACAGAAGGTAGTTACTTTGAGAGATGAAATAAAGAAAATAAAAATACAAGACACCCCTATTGCATTTTGCTTTTTGCTGCGCAGTATGTTCGAAATATCTGCAAAGGCCTATTGTTCAGATCATACTATCAGTTTGAGCAAGCCTGCAAAAGGCAACAAGCCCGCTCAGGATAAGACGTTAGTGGAACTACTTAGAGACATTACCAAACATCTTACAATTAATAATACGAATCGGCCTGTTGTGAAAACACTGCACGGAGCGTTCACTGAAATTGAAAAACCCACTGGTATATTATCTGTTACATCGATGAACAATTTGGTTCACAACCCAGGTTTCTCCGTTCAACCTACCGACATATGCACTTTGTTCGGGAATATCTATCCACTTTTAGAAGCAATGAATTAATATGGGACAATTTAAAACACCACTAAGATACCCGGGCGGAAAACAAAGACTATCACCGTTCATTCAAGAGATACTTCTATCTAATAAGATTAACGGTCATTACGTAGAGCCGTACGCTGGAGGGGCTGGCGTTGGTATTCAATTACTTTTAACGAAACAAGTGGATCATATTCATTTGAATGATTCAGATTTTGGCATCTATGCATTTTGGTATTCTGTTATAAATAAAACAGACGAATTATGTAAGTTAATATCATCTGCATCACTAACAGTAAAAGAGTGGCGACACCGACAGGAAATAGTCAAAAAGTGCGATAAAAGAAAAATATTGGAGCTCGGATTTAGCGTATTTTATCTAAATAGATGCAATCGCTCTGGAGTCTTATCAGCCGGTATTATAGGGGGCCTTGATCAAAAAGGCAATTATAAGATGGATGCAAGATTTTCTAGGAATGACCTTATTCAAAGAATCGAATCAATAGCATTATTCAAAGGCAGAATTTCAATAACAAATTTTGATGCCGAATACTATATCGAAAACTATATTCCGAATCTTCCATCTAATACACTAGTGTATCTAGACCCGCCCTACTACGAAAAGGGTAGTGAACTTTACCTAAATGCTTACAAGAAAAGCGATCACTCAAGACTCGCTAAAGTCATTCAAAAAGAAATAAAACACAAATGGGTTCTTTCTTATGATGGTGTTTCAGATATCGTAAATTTATATTCTAAGAGAAGACATTTTTTGTATGACCTTCAATACACTGCTTCCAAGGTGTATAAAGGAAAAGAAGTTTTTGTTTTTTGCGACAGGTTAAAATTACCTAAGCAATGTTCATTGAAACATATTGAAATCGGCATCAAAAAATTGATGGTAGCCTGATACTTTTTTGTAACGGATTATAGACACTGGCTGCAAAACATGCCAATGTTGGATTTGCTAGATACGGTTCTAGATTTGTTTTAATGGGCCAAGTAGTTTATGGCAGATTAAGGATAGATCATAGGTTGTAACGCCACCTTAATTTGTGATTCAAATGTAGAAAGTATATAAACTACATGTTACAAGGATAAGATCATTAAATTCTTATCTCTTTCAAATTAGCAGCAACTCCATGTAAAGCAATTATTTCAAATTCTGGTTGCTTAATAAAATTAGCAACATCAAACGGTGTAAGTTGTTCTGGACTAGCTTTAATGAAATCCATTAAATATGTAAAGTATTCCCTGTTGGATCGAGGAATTATTAAATTCCTTGCCATGAAATAAGCTAAGAATTCAGTGTATTCACTATCTGATGAAATTATCTCGACATCGGTTGAACTATCTAACAAACTAGCTTGCTTCGCGACTAATGTAGTGATCTCATTTTCAATAATGGCACCCTTTTCAAAAGGCTTATCACTTGTTACAAATTCACAATATAACTGGCATAACTCTTTGACAACTGTGAATCTTGTTTTGCAAAAGTTAATGCGATCATTAGTAGTTATAGTAACCTTGTTTGTGGATTTGTTAAAATCTATAACACCATGGAGATCGTTATCAAATTTCCTTTTCCTTATATCTATAGATGCCCCCTTATCAAGCTTATTCTTAGAAATAAGATTATCTAGAATTTTTTTTCCTAGACTTTCATAATCAATGTGCGGTAATTCTACTGTATCAACAGGATAAGAATAAAAATCCTCACCGATATCTTTTAGTAAATCTTGGGACAGTATATAACCATTTACCCAAAGGCTGTAATAATTTCTATTCAAGTAGTAATGGGATAGGTTATAAATAAAAAAAATTACTACCTAATAGTAGTAATTAATTGACTGCCTGCTCTACCTGATTTAATGTCTTCGAGGTGTGATATCACATCCTCAATTACACCCTCAGCTGAAACTTCTTTTTGCGGATCGATCATGTACCTCAATCCACAGATATCTTGAAGCTCTATAGATAGCGCCTCAAGTTTTTTTCTGTTTTCAGCCGACTTTGATTGAATTTTTGTGGCTTCCATTGTGGTGACGTTTAGTTGATTAAGTAATAGTATAATAAATAGCTATAGTAACACGAATCGCGTGCCAATATATACTAAAAACGAGTGCAAAAGTAACAATTTTTTGTACAAATAAGAGGTGTGGTTCAAAAAAATCCATAGAAACCCTCTGATCCATATCTACTGTGGTCGTTTTCACTGATATTAGGCAGTTAATGGGACAATATATACATTATCGCATTAAGATAATATGACCTTTAAGTCAATCAACGACTCCAAGGAAGAAATCACCTGCTTGGGTATTACGAACAGCTTCGTTGAAATGGGAAGCGAGCCAGTTTGTCCACATTGCGGTGCCGATTCAGTTCCTTATAAGACTAATAGAGGGTACAAATGTTAGGATAAGACTGTGCAAAGAATTCATTGCAAAGGGCTGGGACAATGTTCGAGAGCTCTAAGATTTCTTCAAAATTTGGTTGGGTGCGATCTTTTTAGCCACTAGCCATAAGAAAGGCACAAACTCTCTACAGTAGGAAGTGATTTAGATATCACTCAAAAGACAGCATGGTTTTATTCATAACATCGGTTTTTATTCCGAAATGCTCCTAAGTACAAAACTCCGGCATAACCACTTTTATTGAGAAACTAATTATCGATCCTCTCATAGGCGAAGATAACTTTTTACAAATATGATTTCCATCCTCCTTGTATTCAACGGACGAATTTCCTGACACAACAAGTAAGCTTCCCTCATTAAACCAACAATAGTCTCCTAGTTGGTTTAAGCTTCCATCGCCGCTCATACGTTTAATACTCTTACCATCGAGTGCCCACGTGATAGCACGCTGTTCTGTAATTACTTCGTCATCAACCTCGGTTACTTGCCTTAGAAAGCCACTGCCACAATCAGCTATAGTGAACGATAGGTTGCCGTTTTTGAAACTCGACGCAACAAATATTGGATCGTTGCTATTCATGTGCTCAGTACAGTTTTTATACAATTCGCGTAGGAACCTTTTTACATCGGTCAAATAGTGCCCGGGAATATGTCGTTTCCAATCTTTGCGAAATGCCTCCTGAATTAAGTAATCATTAAACGCAATAAAGTTACCTGATTCAAAAATTCTTACTTCTGTTCCGCCTGTCCAGAATGACAGGCGGAGAAATGCATAAGATGAAATCCTAAAACCGAAAAGGTCCTTTGACATTTTAACTTTATTAAACCCGTGCTTTCGGGGGCCTAAATCAAGTGTATTTCCGGACTTACTTAATATAAAGCTTACAGACGCGCAAACAGCTGCAAGATTAGCGTCCCCATGAGAGGCCCTTTCTAGGTCGAACGTAAGCTTAGTATTTGATCTGCTGTTAGCAGCTTGATAAATCTTTGATATTGAATCAAAGCTTTCATAGGTCGTTGATAAAGAAGAAATTTGATTCGCACAGTTTATTCTCATGTTTTGAATTGAATGGTTAGTCTACTCTTTTTGGTTTAACAGAATGAAATTTTATTGTCTTAACTAACTCCAGAGTTATACACTCATTTTTTACTTCAGAAGCGATTACTGTGACAGCACACGCCTGCAACAAGCGAATTATCTCTCCTATTGTACCATTTGTTTTCTCATGGATTTCTATTGCGATACTGTCATCAATTAGGTTGGAAGGATTTTTTAACGGAAGAATTAATTCAATGCTTGCCAATAGCCTTTTTAGATCATTGTTTTTTGACCAAGTAGGTAAATTGATTTTATTAAACCGGGAATGTAACTGATCATCGGAGCCAAGCATCTGACCAGCTTCTTCTGTTCCAAATGCTATAATTGGAAGTCGCGCAATGCTTGAAATGTTTTTAATTACATCTAGAATTATCCGTTGCTTTTTATCAGGAATTCTTCCTATGTGATGAAACTCATCGATTAATAAAAGCTTAACACTGAATTCTTCTAAATTTCTATAGCAGTGCCTCAGTGCCTGATCGGGTCGACCAGAATGTTCAGGAAGTCCCATCGCATTTAAGATAGCATTGACGATTGCTCGAACGTCAGGTTCAGCAGGCATTATAAATGACAGCACTGGTCTTTGAATTTTTCCGAGATCATCAATAGTCTCTGGATAAGTATTTTCAATTTTATTTCGAATTGCTGACTTTCCATTTTGAGGAATGCCGGCTACAAACAAACTTTGTGGCCGAATTCCTTTATTGCAATTGATCATTCCGTGTGCCGTTTTGTTGATCTCTACGGCAACCCCATAGTTAATCCAATTGTCAGTTAGAATTCTGTTAATTCTTTTTTGATCGTCCCCTTCTTTACAGGAAAAAAGGAATTCTTTTGTTTCGTTATTTAAATGATTTAGTTCCATAGTCGATTTCATAAGGTTTAATTTCGTCGGTAGTTAATGTAAATTGTGTTTGAGCTCTTTGCTCTGGTTTAGTGGTTGGAGCTGTGACCTTTGTTTCCCTCTTCATTTGGTCTTGCCTCGCGGTATCCCTTCGGGCTTGCTTCGTTCGTTTTTCGGCGTTGTCTTGAAGTGTTTTTAGAAATCGATGCCTTGCAAAAATTGAATCCTGATCTATCTTTTCTCCGTTTTTTCTTAGGTCAACTACTGCCTTTCGATAATCCCACTTACTCATACTAGGACCGCTGATTTTCGAATAAGGAATTTCAAAATAAGTCCCCATTTCAGGTTCTAGGAAATGGATCTTGCTGATCTCGCGGGGGTCAACTTTGAAAATAAATTCACGCTTAGGCCGGTTGCTTCCATGCTTTCCTTTAGCTTCCTCATCTACCGAATTGATGTATTTGCGAAGCACATCGTGCCAATAAAAGATCTTTTTAATCTTTACGCCAGTGCGTTGAATCGTTCTCTTTTCAAATGGCATGAAATCAAGCAATAGACGCTGCTCGTCTTGATATATTCCAGGCGTCCCTATGCCGGTTGCTGGATTGTATAGACCATGTTTCCATTTTGCAAGAGGAGTCATCTCAATCCCTGAATGGTAATCATCATGGTAAATTGTAATCACCATCGTAAGCCACTTTTGAAAGTCCTGAATTGAAAGTGCCGCTGTTTTTTCAGGTTTGGCAAGCGAACGAAGTTCCTTACTAACACCTGTTGAGCCTTTTACGTCCTTCAGCCATGTACCGAATGTGCCGAGGAATCTCTCAATGTATGCACCTCTCTCTGGCACCTTTGGTGGACGAAAGTCAAAATTCATTCCGTAGGTTTTGCTTGCTTCTTTAAGCATGTCGCCCTTGAATTCCTTCGCGTTGTCACACCGAATGTTTGTCATTTTCCCCCAGCAAAGCCAAGAATTTTGCTGGAGACCGAGGTCTTTGAGCCATGCGTCCTTAGGCAACATTGCATGCACGATTGCCCTACCTGTACCGTATGCTCCGGGAGCGTCAAATGATGCGTAAAATCCCAGAATCATTCTTGAATAAACATCAATTAACACCGTAACCCATGGACGGCCAATAACTTCTCCGGTCGTCGGATCAACAAGCATTACATCAGCAACGGTATGATCGACCTCAACCCAATGCAGTGGACTAATAGCTTCATGCATCCCTCCCGCGGCACTACCATACTTCTGCTTAGCAGTCCTTGGTCCTTTTAAAGCTGCCAGCCTTTGTTCCTTTGTATAAAGATTCAAATGGTTTCGTAAAGTGTTCTGATGCGGCACTTTTAATCCTTCTTGTTCGCACCGATCCCAAATCGCCATATAGGTTTCATTGAAAGTTTTACCATTCATAGCGTAGGTATCGATACACTCAATTATTATGCGGCGGATTTTTTCTTCAAGGCGCATTTGGCCTGGTTTCCCCCGACCTTCGCGGTCAACCAGCCCGAGAAGACCACCGGCAATTTCATATTTGTTGATCCAGTCGTAAAGAGTGGATTTGCTTATACCATTTGCCGCTGCAGCATCAAGAACAGCCTGTTTATTCCCTCGCTCTGCAAGTAGCGGCTGAATAATAGACCATCGATGTTCAGCTTTCCCCTTTTCCTTTTCTGATAACGCTTCAATTGGACGCAGATTGGTGACATCCTGTGGATCTGTATCATCAATTTTGGGAACACATTTAATCTCTGCGATTGGAGCACGGAAATGCCTACTAGTTTTCGGGTCTTTTAACAGTACCTCCACCAAATCTGATGGAGGCTTTGCTATAATGAAATTTGCTCCCAAGTATTCTACTGCTTGGTTTTCTTCGAGGTTTAAAAACATATTTCCTATATTTTGCTTTTAGACTTCACGTTACGATACGGATACGTCAGAAATTTTTGTTGCCGAATATTTGCCGGCCCGAACATAGAGTTGAGAGTAACATCTTCAAAAAGATTGCAGCATATTCTACTGTGAAAAACTAATATCCAGAATGGCCTTATTAACTGGTTATAATCTGATTCATCGGACGAAATAGACTCAAGTAATTCATTGCCTGTACACTTCTTCTTTAGTTCCAATGCCACAGTGATCCTCTGTGTCAATGTAAGATCAATGGCGTCTGTCCTGAATTGATCCAGGTAAATCAAATTTTTTTTATAAGCCGTGCGTATTTGTAATTCGGTAATAATTTTAAAATGAATCGAGTTCTCTTTTGCATAGGCCTTGCCTGCTAAGAATTTAGGCTTGAGCTCTTTTCTAAATTCTTCAAGGTTTGCACTGTACTTGACTTCGAATATGACTTGATTTCCATTGTCATATTTAACTAGAAAGTCTGGCGTGTACTTTCTCTTCTTACCTTTAAGCAAATAAGATATTAACACCGGCTGATCTTGTATACTTATAACATGTGGATCAAACTTAAGGATGTAGATAAAATCCTTCTCAAGGTTTGATTCATGCTGAATCAAACCTTCGCTTTTTGAAGAGGGCATGTAGCCCACAATGGTTCTTCCATTGCTTGTTACTTTTCGAACAGGTCCTGACATAAAAAGTTGTTAAGTTGAAAAATCTCCCTGATCACAGTGAACTAGCACCCCGACCGCTATCCTCTCTTCACAAAAAATATCATCAGTTTTTAATAAGCCAAATGGGCTCACTACTACTGGGTTGTAAAAATGTTTTGATTATTAGCTTTTGATTTCTTCTCGGAGCAAAAACTCGACTTAGAAGTTTGCACAGCAACCATTAGAAAAATGGGAGTGCACAAAAAAGACAATAACCACCCGCCTTATGTTTTTCATAAGTGTTTTTTGCCAAATACAAAATGG
>JANODK010000297.1:0-11979 GCA_031412655.1 Chryseolinea sp. | reverse complement strand
ATGCCTTCACTATTTGAGCTGCCTTATCAGAAGCAGTGTAGTGAGACAGTGCAGGATAGAAGTGCATATTCAAAAGAAAATTCAAAACAACTATTGCAATAAAAGACGGGACCACAACACGTTGAAAATGATGACGACCTTTAAGTACAAAATAATTGGAAAGGCCAAGGCCAAGCAAAAAGACAAACCATAGAAAAATATTCTGAAGCGGAAAAGCAAAGAAACAAAGGACAAATGCGAGTGCATATAAGAGAAGGGCAATGAAAAACTGGCTGGCTCTAAGAATATTTATCTGCAATGAATTATTGCGATTACTAAAAAGATGCTCTATGTATTTTCCAGTAAGTATGGCGGCTAAAGGAAAAACAACGAAGATGTAGTGCGGCAGTTTATAATGAGATAGGGAGAATGCAAGGAATGGAAAAACAAATCCTCCCCAAGTAATTGCTTCTCCTCGATCTGATAATTCAAACTTTGAGAGAATTAACTTTTTAGTATCTCTCCAGAATCCCACAAGGAATAGCAAACACCAAGGTAAGAACGCCCACAGAAAGGTATGCGTAAAAAAGAGTGGAGTAGTGTCATCTTTCCAAACACTTTCTCCGGTAATGCGGCCAAAGCTCTGCGTCCAGAAGTAGAATTGCAATCCGGATTGAATTGGAACTCCGTGAATTAATTTTCCAGGGTGAAGATCATATTGTTGATATAATCCAATTAACATCGGACTTAAGAAAATCAATACAAGGGGAAGAATTAAAAGCCAGCGCCAGTTAAAAATTACTTTCCATTCTCTTCTGACAAGCAGATGAAAACCAAGCGCCAATGCCGGAACCATTATGCCGATAGGGCCTTTGGTAAGCATTGCACCTCCGACTCCCAATGCACCAAAGAATAAATTTAGAAAGCGATTATTTTGAGTAAACAAATACAATTGCCAAATAGAGAAGATCGTGCATGCGGCAAGAATAGTGTCGGTACGAACATCGTGATTGATTAGAAAATATGCCTGACAGGAAGATAACATCAACGTGGAGTAAAAACCAGTCTTCTCATTGTGCAGTACTTTGCCGAGTTGATAAGTAGAAAAAAGAGCCAGAAGAGAAAACAAAACGGAAGGAAGTTTATAGCTAAAGTTTGAAATGCCAAACAACTTAAAGGAGAGCGTAGACAACCAGAATAAAAGCGGGGGTTTATCGAGGTAATTTTCTCCACGATCATAGATTTCAAAATAGTTATGGGTATCGAGCATTTCTCGCGACATGGCTGCATATTGAGCCGCATCAATTTCCATAACATCAATGAACATTCCTGTTGCATAAACAATCAGCACGGGAACGAAAAGTAAAAAACGGAATTTGTTGCTCACTGATTAAGAGAAATAATTGTAGCGGAGAATGCAATAGATCGCTCGGATGCCATCCTTCCAGTTTATTTTTTTACCCTCTTCATAGGTGCGTCCATAATAGGAAATGCCTACTTCATAGATACGGATATTTTTAATTTTGGCAAGTTTTGCCGTTACTTCGGGTTCAAAACCAAATCGCTTCTCTTTCAAGGTTATTTGCTGAAAGATTTCTTTTCGAAAAAGTTTATAACCCGTTTCCATATCGGTCAGGTTTAAATTGGTGCCTGCATTGGAAAGAAAGGTCAGAAACTTATTACCGATAGAGTGCCAAAAGAATAAAATGCGATGTGCTGAACCTCCCATAAAACGTGAACCATAAACAACGTCTGCACCGTTGCGCAGCATGGGCTTTAGCAATTTGTTGTATTCCTCGGGATCATATTCCGTGTCCGCATCCTGAACGATTAAATAATCTCCGGTCGCTTCTTTCAATCCTCTGTTCAAGGAAAATCCCTTACCACAATTCGTTTGGTTTTGAAAATATCGAATGCTCAAATCACAATTGACCTTTTGGTATGAGAGCACTTTTTCACAAGTATTATCATTTGATCCATCGTCAACAATAATAATTTCCTTCTCAATATTATCGAGTAACTGAACCGCTTTAATCTTATCCAAAATCAAATGAATTGTTTTGCCTTCATTAAATGCAGGTATCACAATGGATAATTTCGACATGAATTTTTTTCAAACTTATTCAATGTCGATTTAATAAAGTTCAATTCATGAATGCCAAAATATTAAGTCAGTGTTACTAAATTAATTTCAAACGTAATTAAGCCAAGTAGCAATCTAAAATTATCCTAACACTAAATCAGCAATTCACTGATAGTGGTTTTGCCTTATGTTATTAAATCGTGAAGTAGACAATACAAATGTAATGAATGAAATGAATGGCTAATCAAAGTTTTGCTTCTTCAGCAGAATTTCAAAGAGTTGATGCACTTTCAAATTTCTAATGTGCAACAAAACGATAATCTTGAACAAAGTAAATTAGAAATACAGGAATGGCATTTTAAACACTCACATAAGTCTTACCTTTGAGCACCCCCAACTTGTCCTTATTCAGCTTTATAAATTCTTAAAAATGAAATTTCCCTTTTTGAATCCAAACTTTTTAAATTCTCAAACCAACATTAGCATTGATTTACCAAGGCATCGTAAGTTTTATCCACGGATCAGTGTTCTTATTATAGCAGCAGTTCTTACTTCTTGTAATGCGAAAGAAGAACAAGAGAAAACAAAAGTCTGGACCGCAACTGCTCCGGCAGGCAATCAATATACCCACATTGATCGGCAAGGCACTACTGTCATTCCGAATGGCCGACTCATCACACCTCTCGGAAAACAGATTATTGTTGCTCCACATCCTTTTGGTTTAACGATAAGTCCGGATGGTAAAACCATCATTACTGCAAACTCCGGTGTTGGTCCTTTCTCTATTTCCATTATTAAAGATTATAATTCAGAAACACCGTTCCTGAAGCAAATTCCTGAAACCTTGAATCCAGAAGAAGGTTTATTGGAAGCTGTGTTTATGGGATTGGCGATCTCACCCGACAATCAAAAAGTTTATGTAGCCGGTGGACAACAAAACAGGGTTTATATTTTTGATCTAAATACAAATAAAAAGCTTGGAGAAATTTCTTGCAGCACATCATTTGATAAAAGAGAGTATAGCGATGCCTACATTGGTGATCTTGTACTCAGTAAGGATGGAAGTAAATTGTATGCTGTCGATCAGATTGGATTCCGAATGATTGTGATCGATACGAAGACAAACAAAGTTATTCATAATGTCGAAACGGGTCGCTATCCTTTTGGCATTGCTTTATCACCTGATGAAAAAACTGTTTATGTAGCCAATGTGGGTATGTTCGAATACAGTTATATTAAATCATTAGACAAGAAGAGAATAAAAGAAACCGCTCAGAAATTTCCAACATCAGCGTATGGTTCAAAAGAAATGAAAGAGGGTGTTAAAAATGATACACTTGAATTCGAAGGACTTGGCGATCCCAATGCTCCAGAATCTTTTTCGGTGTGGGGGATCGATGTGAGCATGCCAAAACCCGTTGTCATTTCAAAAGTTAAAACGGGAGTTTTGGTTGGTGAGGAAGTGGAAGGTATTTCAGCTGTTGGCGGATCTAGTCCGAACTCAATGGTTGCAACTGATAAATATGTATATGTAAGTAATGGCAACAATGATAATATATCAGTAATCGATGTACAGCAGGATACTGTCGTGAGCAGTATTGAATTAAAATTGGATGAACGTCTCGGAAATTTAAAGGGAATAATTCCATTTGGTCTGACTCTTTCGCCCGATCAAAAAAGATTATATGTTGCTGAATCGGGTATCAATGCTGTTGGAGTTATCGATGTTGAATCGCAGAAAGTATTAGGTCACATTCCAACAGGATGGTTTCCATCGAAACTAAAAGTCACGCCCAATGGTAAACAACTTATCGTTGCCAATGCAAAAGGTTTTGGCAGCGGTCCGAATGGCGGTAAAAATTTTAAGCCTCCATTCAATCATCCTTCTGCTGATTACATTGGTGCATTGATGCTGGGCACCGTTTCCATTATGGAAATTCCAACTGACGAGGAATTGAACAGCCTCACCAAAAAAGTGATCGAGAATAATTTTTTATTTCAAAGTGTTACTACTTCAGATGACAAAAATCCAATTCCTGCATTCGCAAAAGAAAAAGAGTCGCCTATAAAATACATTGTATTCATCTCGAAAGAAAACAGAACGTACGATGAGGTTTTCGGCCAGTTAACTTCAGGAGATGGAGACTCAACGCTTGCTCATTATGCAACCAACGTTTCGTTTACCAATCAGAAGAAAACGATGCAGGTAAAAAATGCAACCGTAATGCCGAATCATCTTGCATTAGCAGAACAGTTTAGCATTAGCGATAATTTTTATGTTGATTCTGATGTTTCAGCTGATGGGCATGTGTGGCTTACAAATACATATCCAAATCAATGGATGGAAACACATGCACCCGCGGCTTATGGTGGTAAGCGGAGCATGAAAGAAGAATCAAAAGCTCCCGGCAAGTTTGGAATGACTGGAGCTGCCGGAGCTATTTTTCCAGAAAGCTATAATCAGGCTGGCTCCATGTGGGAGCATTTGGAACGCAATGGTATTGAGTTTTATAATTTTGGATTTGGTGTCGAGTTTGATGCCGGAAGTTTTTCTGATTCGACATTCAAATATGGTGGCGTGCGTTACCTGGTTAATTATCCTACACCAGGTCCGCTGTACGATCGGACATCAAGATTGTTTCCAACATTCAACATGGCGATACCTGATCAATTTCGCACCGATGTATTCATTAAAGAGATCAACGAAAAGTTTATTGATCAGAAAAAAGATTTACCACCCGTTCTTACCCTTCAATTGCTGAACGATCATGGTGCAGGAGAAAGAGCAAAGGCAGGATTTCCTTACAATGAAAGTTACATGTCAGACAATGATCTTGCACTCGGAAGAGTTGTAGAATATCTCAGTCATTTACCGCAATGGAAAAATATGATGATTGTCGTTACCGAAGATGATGCACAAGGTGGCAATGATCATATTGATGCACATCGAAGTTTACTGATGATTATTTCTCCTTATGCCAAAAAGAATTTCAACAGTCATCAGCATTACAGTTTTGGTTCTATTTTTAAAACCTTCTGGAATGTATTGGGCATACCCTATTTAAATCAATATGATTTTGGCGTAACCGATATGAAGGATTGCTTCAAGGATACACCGGACTTCACACCCTATACTGCCCTACCGGTTGACGAGAGAATATTCAATCCGCAAATCGCATTAGATCCCTTAGATGAAAAATTCGATTGGGAAGGCATGAAGCTTTCACCGAAACTGGATGATCCTGACGAGATTAAAAAAGCGCGTGAGAAAGATAAGCGCAAAGAAGTAAATCACTAGTATCCATGCGATGTAGTCTTCCAACCTATTGAAAGTAATCGGCAACAGGTAATCAGCTCAAGTTGGTACTGATTACCTGTTTACCGAATACTGATCACCAAAGAAGTTGCCGAATTAATTTGTCATTACACTAGGTAACCGGCAAGTCAACGAGAAACAAAATGCTAAACCGAGTACTTACCAGTTTACTTTTAACAATAGTGTTTGAGTTATCGGCACAAGCTTCATCGCTTGACTCTTTAAAAAGAGACACTACCATTTTGTTAAACGAAGTGGTGATTGTTACCGCGCAACGCATGGAGATGAAAGCCAGTGCATCATCTGATGCAGTCGTTCTGCTTGATCGTGATCAGTTGATAAGACAATCACCGATGAGTACTCCGGATGCTATGGCCTCGATGGCTGGTGTGTGGATGCAAAAAACAAATCATGGTGGTGGCTCTCCTTTTATTCGCGGACTTACGGGATACCATACTCTTTTACTGACCGATGGAATACGTTTTAACAATTCCACTTTTCGGTCTGGCCCAAACCAATATCTAAACACCATCGATCCGTTAACCCTTGAGCGAATAGAAGTTCTTCGTGGACAAGGTTCCGTGCAATATGGAACGGATGCGATAGGTGGTGTAGCACAATTATTTTTTCGCGAGCCTGATTTTGCCGACCAGGAAAAGTTGATGACTACTGGCCGACTGTATACACAGTACATGAATCATGACATGGAATATTCGGGGCGTGCAGAAATGGAGCTGGGTTCTAAAAATATTGCCGTGCTTGGAGGTATTGGTTATAAAAAATTAGGAGATATACATGCCGGAGGAGATTTGGGAACGCTTTATCATACAGGTTTTGATGAATACAATTGGGATATAAAGACAAAAGCAAAATTGGGAAACATATTGCTTACTGCAACGTGGCAGCATGTGGTGCAGCTAGATGTTCCTCTATATCATCAAATTGCTTCGGGCAACTACAGTCGTTATCACTTTAATCCGCAGCAACGCGATTTAGGATATTTAAGATTGGAGTCCTTTCATAAATCGAAGGTGTTTTCGCATGTTCGATATACCGTGGCATATTTAAACTCATTGGAAGAACGCGAGAAGCAACGCACCAATAATCCTGTACTTCGTTACGAGCGTGACAATGTCGATACCTATCATGGTGCAGTCGAGATCATTTCCGATTTTTCTTCACGATGGAAAGCTTCTTCGGGCCTCGAGTTTTACAATGATCAGATTGAAAGTTCCGCGGTAGATGAAAACCAGACAACAAACGAAAGAGTAGCCGCACGAGGTCTCTATCCTGATGGTACTACCTATTCCAACCTTGCGTTGTTTTCTATTCACTCCGTTGACCTCAATCGATTTAATGTTTCAATAGGTGGGCGTTACAACTTTGTTCAACTGAATATTATTGATCCTGTTTTCGGGCTGACAAAGATAACTCCTGAAGCGTTAGTTGGTAATGCAGGTGTTGTGTTCAAAGCAAACACGAATATTCATTTACTTGCCTCTGCCAATACCGGCTTTCGTGCTCCAAATGTCAACGATGTGGCAAGTTTAGGAGTAGCCGATTACCGATACGAAGTTCCGAATTATGATCTCGCTCCAGAAAAATCGTTTCAATATCAGGCTGGCGCTCGAACACAATTTCAAAAAGTAAAGGCTGAAGTTTTTGTGTATCAGAATAACCTCACCGATCTTATCGGTAACGTTGCCTCTACCTATAATGGTGAAGACAGTCTGGACGGATTTAAAGTCTACAAAAAAGAAAATGTGAACAAGGCCCGGATTAAAGGAGTTGAAGCGGAAGTAATCTATCAGCCCGTATCATGGCTAAGTACCTTTGGCAACGTAACCTACACTATCGGAGATAACCTCACAAGGAACGAACCGCTCAGTCGTATACCACCTTTTTTTGGAAGAGTAGGCGCAGATGCAAAGTTTAAAAATGCCTTTACTTGGAGAATTGAATTTCTGGCTGCCGGAAAACAAAACCATTTATCCAGCGGGGATAAAGCAGACAGTAGAATCAAACAAGGTGGCACACCAGCGTGGGCTGTGCTAAACACAAGACTGGAATACCATCACCGTAAATTTCGAATTAATACCGGTGTTCAAAATATTTTTGATAAGGCTTACCGCATTCATGGTTCGGGTGTAGATGGTATTGGTAGAAGTTTTTGGGTTTCTGTTGTTGTTGAGTTGTCTCCAATAAAAAACGAATGATGTCAAATCATTGCAACGATTCAAGGAGAGTATGGGTCTAAGGAACAGTTATTAGAAAGAGAAATTATGATAAGACTTCGGATCGTCATTTTGTTTTTCGTTTCAGGTTGTAATTTATGTCTCTTTGGAGATCAGTGCCTCAGTCCATATGACGGACTTTACATTTAGATATGTAGATTCAAATGGCAATGATTTGTTATATGGGGCGTCTCAAAAATATAATTTTGATGACTTTAAGATTTATGCCTTTGATTCAAATAATAAGAAAATCTTCGCGAACGTATCCACCTATAATGGCATGTCGATTGTAGACGTGAGCCTACCCTACATCATTGAACGATCCTTCTTGAAGTTGACGGAAGTGTAACCGACACGCTCGATTTCAGCTTTACAAGTAGAACTGATAAATGTTGTGGAACGAGTTTTATAAAAGAAACTACTACACTTAATGGAACGCTTTACTCTGGTAGTGATCCAATGGAAATTGAAGAAAAAGATTAATTTTTTTTGCAATAGATCTTTTAAATTTCTCGTTTTGCTGAGGCTTTAGATTACCCTGATTTAAAATGAATATCTCCAAGTTTACCACATGTTCATGGTATGCTAACAGTTCCATAATTTCCATCTAATATCATCGTCACGACACATTGTGTACTTTATAACATGGTACTGCGATTTGTGTTTATCCTTTCTATTCTTGCTAGTAGCTCTGCTTACGCCCAGGAGCAGAATACAAAAAATATCATCATCATCACTCTGGATGGATTTCGCTGGCAGGAAGTTTTTCAGGGTGCCGACTCGGCTATCTTGTTTAACAAAGAGTATGTAAAGGATAATCACACTATAGACTTATTCTGGAATACATCGTCACAAAAACGAAGAGAAACACTTTTACCTTTTTTCTGGAACGTGATTGGTGTAAAAGGTCAGCTCTATGGAAATAGGAAGTATAACAATCAGGTAAACTGTGCTAACCCGCATTGGTTTTCATATCCTGGTTATAGTGAATTATTGGTTGGTTTTGTTGACAAGCGCATTCGATCCAATAACGCTATTGAAAATCCAAACACAACAATTCTGGATTTTGTAAATCAACAATCTGGATTTGAAGATAAGGTAGCAACCTTTGCAACATGGGAAGTGATGTCATCCATAACGCGCGAAGAAACAAATCACATTCCCGTGAATGCCGGAAAGGATAAAGCAGAAGGAGATATTTCGGAACGCGAGGAATTACTAAACGAGTTAAGTGATAAGCTCCCCAATCCACATGGTGCACGATATGATGCCTTTACATTTCAATATGCTTTTGAATATCTTAAACGAGAACGGCCAAGATTTCTCTTCATTAGTTTTGATGAAACCGATGAGCATGGTCATGGTGGCCGATACGATGCTTACCTTAAATCAGCGCATCGAACGGATGAGATGATAGGTGAATTGTGGTCATGGATTCAGTCTCAAAAAGACTACAAGGATCAAACTACATTAATCATTACGACCGATCATGGTCGTGGTAATGGAGCAAAGAATAGCTGGAAGAGTCACGGAAGATTGTCATTTGGATCAAGTCAAATGTGGTTTGCTGTAATTGGTCCGGATACACCGGCACTGGGTGAAATGAAAACAGAAAAACAATATTTCCAAAAGCAAATTGCCAAGACCGCAGCTTCATTACTAGGTTTTGAATATACCAATGTAGAACCTGTTGGAGAATCAATCCATTCCATGATCACACCATCCACTTTAGCGAATCAGCGTTCCGTTGTAGAAAAGGCAATCGTTGGGCAACAAGATAAGTAGTAAGAATGCTATAGTCAGCATTATACTACTTTTGTGATTGTTTAGTAATGCAAAAAATTAGCTAAAGGTATTTCCAATAAGCAGTGAAATTCACGTGCGAAATCTACTGCAACCCTTGCAAGCACAGCACCCTGCCGAACTTTAGTTTAAGCTAAAATACCCCAAGAGACAATTTGTTAACAATGAAATGAAATACAGAATTTAGATTGATACAAGTTCTTTTGGAAATTTACAATTATCAAAGCATGTGGTTAATTAAGAGCAGCAGGAGCCAGTTTGGGGCTCCGCTGTTTTTTTGGATTCACTACAGTCATTTCAGGCAGCACAGTTTTTCTGTTTAAGTCAGAAATCGTTGAATCAAAATTGGATTACCTCAAATTCTTGTGTTTCGCTTTCCGAAATACAACAATACATCGATGACTTAACAAAGCCATAACATCACAAGCAGTATAATTAAAATGAAAGCATAGTACCTTTGTTTCATTATTGCTTCAGATTTTTGCCTTATCAATACAGGGAAAGCAACTTCATTCAACGTTATACTTAAGAGGAATAACAATGCCTAAATTTTTTGAACTCAACTCCATACGAAGCCGTATGGTTTTCGGATTTCTTTTTTTAACTTTTTTAATCTTCATTGTTGCATTAGTCTCTCTTTACATTCTCAATCGTAACAATGAGATTTCACGCATTCACGGAAATATTAACCAGCTTGAAATTCTTACGCTGAGTTTAATCAAGTCCGACAATGACTTCTTTGATCTTGACGCCACTAACGAAGTCTATTTCACTACCCGAAAAAGTTCCTTCTTAGAAAGTCGGGACAGTCTGAATAGTCTCATTGATTTTAAAATGGACGAGGTATTTAAGAAACAAAGAGAAAATTATTTCATTAGTGAAAACCTACTATTGATTGACAGCACGTTGACAGTTTATAACAAAGCTTTTGAATCGCTGGAGGGGCTTCTATACACAAAGGGTTTTAAGGACTATGGAATGGAAGGTCAAATGCGGGCGCATGCGCACAAGCTGGAGGTAAAAGATACTGGCATTGAAATCACTCAACTTCTTTATTTGCGAAGACACGAGAAAGATTTTTTTCTTCGGCATGATATTATGTATGTTGATAAGTTTAACACGTTGGCTGATTTAATTGAGCAGAAATTAAAAGATCAACCTTTAAAAAATCAATATGCTATTCATCACTTAAAAGAGTACAACAGAATTTTTAACGAACTGGTTAACATACAAACACTGATAGGTCTCAGTAGTCAGACTGGTTTACGTCACGAGTTGAACGACCTAACGTTTTCATTAAGCAATCAATATTTTGAGTTAGCAGAATTCTCATCCCGATTGTCATCAAAGTCGCAAGAAAGGGCGATGATGTTTTATTTATCTATGGTCTGTGGCGCCCTTGTTTTTTCCATCATCACCGGGTTGTGGATATCGAAGCGACTTTCTGAACCCATTGCCCGCCTATCGAAGCTTGTTGGAAGTGTAACTACAGAAAACTCATCACGAAATCTTGATCTTAATTTCAGAAATGCAGCGAACGAAATTAATACACTTACTAAGTCCTTCATTCTGCTAATGGATCAAACAAAAGCTCAAATGAGTGAGTTGAAGCAAAAATCAAAATTGCTTCGTCACAAAAACAAGCAATTAAAAAAGTTGAACACAGAATTGGATAGTTTTTTATACAGTACGGCACACGACCTTCGATCACCCCTAACTTCTTTGTTGGGATTAATCAATATCATGCGCATCGACAATAAGCAAGCAGAGCTTGTTGTTTACCTCGACATGATGGAAAAGAGCATTCATCGCTCTGAAAGTTTTATCTCACAAATTGTGAGTTATTCCAAAAACAAAAGAATGGACATTCATCCGGAACGATTAGACATGAATGAACTTATTTATGAAATTTTCGAAAGCCATAGGTTTGTGAATGGTAATGATAGAATTATGAAGGAAATAAATATTTCTAATGATATTCCATTTTATTCAGACCGCAATCGCATTACGATTCTGTTCAACAACCTGATATCAAACGCCATTCGATATGCTGATTTTAATAGAGCAAACTCGTTTATAAAAATCAACATCGGTGTTTACGAGGAAGAAGTGATCATCCAATTTGCTGACAATGGCGTGGGTATTGCCAAAGAGCATGTCAGTAAGATTTTCGATATGTTCTACCGTGCTCATACCGATTCAAAAGGTTCAGGCCTTGGCCTGTTTCTATTTAAAGAAACACTGAAACGTTTGAAGGGATTTGCAAGCGTTGAGTCAGATTTAGGGAAAGGCACCCTTTTTTTTATCCGAATACCAAATCTATTCAACTCTCTCTCTTTGCAACAAGAACTTCAATTAGATCAAACCAAAGGGAGAAAAATTTCCTCTTTGCCGGCAATTAAAAATTTGAATGATCCATTGAGTGTTTAGATAAACAAAAAGCCCGAATCCATTACAGATTCGAGCTTTTGCTTTTGTTTGATAGTGAGCTTGTGGAGTCGGAGGGAATCGAACCCTCGTCCAGAGAAGATAAAGACGTACTTTCTACATGCTTAGTTGACTTT
>JANODK010000296.1:0-4919 GCA_031412655.1 Chryseolinea sp. | reverse complement strand
ATTCTCATTGAAGAAGAAATTCCCATAGATTTAAAGGCTTATGAACTCTTGCAAGAAGTGGGCAATATTTTGAACATGGAACGAGAAACTTGGGAGATGCTAAAAGTCCAAGTAACTCCTTTATTGAAACTCATCTCAAGGAGTTACTTGGACTTTTAGCATCTCCCAAGTTTCTCGTTCCATGTTCAAAATATTGCCCACTTCTTGCAAGAGTTCATAAGCCTTTAAATCTATGGGAATTTCTTCTTCAATGAGAATATCGCACAAAGTCTCTAACGCCAAATTCCACTCGCCCGCATGAATATCTGAAACCATAAATTCTATTTGAGTTTCTGACAGTTGTGGTGTGATGATGTTAATGACTTGATGGAGTTTACTTTCTACAACTTTATAGTCAAACATGACTCTATCTCCTTTGGGACTCGCTCGCGATCGCACTTATGGCAGTTTCTCCCGCACTGAAAGCCAAGTGCTGAGTTCTTCATCTAAAACACATTTATCAGTGTCAGCGAGTGCAGCAATAACTTTCAATCGATTTTTTAGTTGTCTTAACTCGCGAATTTCTGCAATGGGTAGCGTTTTCCAATTAGCCGCCTTTTTTTCCACATCTTCCCGCGACTCTTTGATGTTATCCCAAAACCATTTTAGAATTAAGTTAACATCGAGAACAGGATGCTCATAAATTACTCCGAGTTTTCCTATCCCCGCAGCCCGCAGCATCATTGAGGAAATCGTAAAAGACTCGCCACTACCTGGTTTTTTGCGATCGGCTTCATCGGCCTTGCGATCGTATATTGCGATCGCTACTTCTGCCCATGTGCGATCGAACAAACCGGAACTATTTTCACCTTTTCGAGCCTTTGCAGAGGCCGCATCGGCTAATAACAGCCAGTTAAAGTCTTGTGGTTGGGCGGTTTGATCTGAAAATACGTTGTTTGCCCAAATCAGTACAGATTCGGCATCTTGTTCGAGAATGCGATCGATCGATATTGTCGTAGGAGATTGAGTCATAATTTATCTACTCCACATCTTCTCTATCATAATGACTTATATCAACTCCTTGCTGCCTAAAGGCTGTAATTCCTAGTTATAAGCTCTATATTGATACTATTTCACTTGCTATATTTTCCTTGGTTTGTGTCACATTATCTTACATCAATTGGAATATTCTTGATAAATCGTATAAGTTCCTGTAAATCCATATAAATAAAATATAAAATAGCCGCGTTTCCTAGTCTCAATTCTCCGTATTTGATACCCCTTTTATCTTCAAAATCTGTTAAGTCTTTGTCAAAAGAGACAACATATCTGGGCTTGAAATTGATCGTGCCATCATCATTTTTACTTATTGTATTCATCACTTCTTTGTAAACATAGGATTTTACATAGCTTTCTATGGTATCCTTTTTTTTAAACTCAATTTCAGTTTTAATCTTATCAGGATCTAACTCTTCATAAGAATTAATCCCTCCTTTATCTTTAAAAAAATTATCTAAAATTGGATAAATAAACTCTTCATTCACTATTTGCCGAACTTGCGAATTTAGTGAAACAACTGGATTAAAAATACTGATAACACTACTCGCAGAATCATGTTCAATCATAGTAATCCTTGCTTAATATAAAAATCTTGAAGTGTTTTGAAATTAATTTTAACCAGTTTAATCTGGCTTTTGTTAAAGTCAGTATTCTTTACTGGATGTATCTTTTCAACCTCTAACGGGTTATTAGAGAAATAAGGTATCCAAAACTCACTTTCAGTTTTTGCTTTCCAATTTTGTTGTACTGTCCATTCATAAATTAATTGCTTTTGTATATCATCTTTTACTTTGTTTTCGCCATTTTTATCAATAGAGTCTGGTGAGTATGTTTCATAATCGCAGATACGCATATATTTATAATCAATAATTGTGATGTAAAAAAGTGATATATTCCGTATCTGATCGACAACAAATAGTCTAAATTTTTCTAAATTTTCTTCAAACATATAGCTAAACTTTTTCCTTGTTTGCTCATTAGTTTCTACTTCACAAAGCTCATTAAATTTATTAATAATTTTAGGGTGATCAGCCAACAAACTTGAATAATTTACAAAAAATATACCATACGCAGATTTTCCTTGCCTATAAATTTTATTAATTTTATAAAACTCTTCTATATTGATTTTATAAAACTCTTCTATTTCGTATTCTTTTTCTTTTAATACTACATCAGGTCGTAAATAACGCTTTTCCCTATAATTATTTAATGTCACTTCAAATGGATTGAGAGTGACATTTAGTAAGTTTTCAAGACTTCCTTTAATATCCGCAAAGATTGCTTTTTCTTTATATTCAGGTGTATTGAGCACATAAGTTTGGCACATATCCTCCCATATATCATAGAAACTGCTAAAACCCCAGTAAATGCCTTCATTATCTTCTTGTCGCTCTCCGTATAAAAACGCCTCTACTGCTTCAAAAAAATGCCAATAATCATCATCTTTATAGGCTGTTTTAGTATCAATATCTTCTAGTGTTTCCCTCAAAATATCTACGGTTTCGGCAAATGTATCTTCGCCAAATAAACTACTGTTAGGTTGCAAATAGTTTTCTTTAAACTCCTCGGCAAGCTCGGCAGCCCTATCGGAAATATTTTCTAATTCTTCCAACTCTCTTTTGATTTCGGTGTAAATAAAACAAAAAAGTTGTAAAATTGGGGGACTTTCTTTGATTAAGATATTTTTAGCAATATTCATTTCGTCAATATAAATCACATCCTCATCAAGATAGATAGCTTGGTGCATATACCGATGAATCTTTGAGTAGTCAATTTCGGGGCTTCTCCTTTGTCTTTTTTCTAAAGACGAAATTCGCAATTCATCGTAACCCTCAAGTATTTTATCTAAAGAATTGAGTTTGCCATAAAAAACTACCTGTTCATTATTTTTATTGATAAAACTAAATCCATTTTCATTTTCAATAATTCCGTCTCGATCGATGGTTATGTCTTTGCTCTCCATATCATTCTGTTTTCTTTGCAGATACGTTTTGAACGTTCGGTACATCTTGAAGAAGAAACCTTTGACTAGGTTAAAATCTGTACGATCAAAATCATCGAATCCTAACGGAAGCCAAAACTCTAAGCGATCAGTTTGCTTATTTCTCTGAAGACCAACGAACGAATAGCTACTGTAATCACGTTCTTGATCGGTTTTAATGATATCTATATTACTGAGGTCAAACATTTACAAATTCAACTATTTTTTTAACAAATTTTTGAACGATATCTTTTTGGGTAAATTGTCCAAATGTAACTAAATTTCTTTCCTCCATTTGCAAAAGCTCAGTCAACGGCTTACGATTGTTGCTAAAAACACTATCCCAGATAAAGAACATCACTTTATTTTTGATGTGTTCTTCGGTAATAGTTTCTTCATTAATGAAGAAGTAACCAATCTGTTTATCCTCTATTTTTCTAACGGTCTTGTAATGACTGCGGATGAATTCGTTTAATTTGTCAACGAAATCATTCCATGCACAACTATAATTGTTGTAAAGTTTTATTTTTCGGCCGGACACTACGTTTCTTTGTCCATCATCCTCAATATTTACAAACTCCCAATCCCAACGGCGTTTAAAAGCACTATCCATAAAATAGATTGAGTTGTCAGATGTATTCATGGTAGCTAAAATTGACAAATTTGGTGGAATTTTTATTTTATTTAAATCTAATAAATTAACTTTTCTATTTTCTTCTAAATCTTTAAAAATCAATTCCATAACTTCTTCATATTCCTTTTTGGAACACTCTTGTCCTTCAAATCTATATTTTTTATCTGAACTATCCGTTGTGTAGAATGTTGAAAGACCAACTTCTTTTAAAAGTCCAATAGTTTCAAGACCAGAAATGGTAATCGGATATTCTGACCAACCATCTTTAGCTCTATCAAGCAATTGGAATACCGTGCCAAAAATAGCGGCGGAATTTCCTCTATTTAATTCATCAATTACTAATACAACATTTTCAGAAATTGGTTTTTCAACAGAGTCATATAATCTATTTAGTTGCTCTGTTTGACTTGAGTTCAATTTAGCACCTGATGCTAATTCACCAGCATCTCGTAGCTTCTGCCTGTACTCCTCTTTTTTCTTTTCTTTTGCTAACTCATAATTTTGATGAGCACTTATGATGTTTTTATAAGCTCTTCCAAGGGCTTTCAAAAAATGTCCTGTATAGTATTGGTATGAAACTTTCTGTTTATCAGCGGTAAGTGGCATCAACTTACCCATAAAATCGCCATAGGTGTATTCTGGATGAAACACAGTTGTAATGATATTTGATTGAGCGTTTATATTCAACTTCTTAGGAATTATTTCATTCTTAACTCTATAACTTTTTCCGGTTCCGGGGCTTCCGAAAAGAATTCTTTGAATGGGACTATTGGGCATAAGGTCTAATCGTTTTTTGGGAAATTGATAATTATATTGGCGATCGCAAGACCGTCAAAACACAACCATCTTAGTGAAAAAACATATTCTTAAGAGATTATAGCGGTTTTGGAGTCATAAGTAAAATGCAATTATTGAATTTGCCTTCTGACTTCTGTGATAAGTCCTAGAACCGCCTTCTTGCTATCCTTCACCAACCCGATCGCAAAATTTCTCTGCCAATTCAAAGAATAGCCGAACCTTCGCCTCCTCATTGCCTGCGTTTCTGACTTGGGCTAAGAATTGGGCTAAGGGAGCGTGATCGCCTGGGATGTTTGAAAGGTTGCTCATGGGCTTAATTGCGATCGAGGGGAACACATGGAAAAAATTGTATCCCTTAAAGTCTAGCTTGCTCTGCTAAAAAAAGCAACTTGTATCTGTAGGCACATAAACAGGACTTACGCAGGTACGCTACATATTAGCCGCTTTTGAAGAAAAGAATAGATTTTA
>JANODK010000295.1:0-10141 GCA_031412655.1 Chryseolinea sp. | reverse complement strand
GGGAATCCATTTTTTACTTTGTATATGAATACACTTGCTGCTGCAATGATGAGTAGGAATAGGGAGATAAATATCCAGAGGAAAATCTTAAGAATTTTTTTCATAGGTATTGGGTAGTATTGTAAAGTTATTCGGGACGGTCAATGAATGAAGTATCGAAATTAGTAAATCTACTTTGAAGGTGTATCGAATAGATTTCATTTGAAAACATTACTCAGTGAATAATTATGGATTAGCAGGAAAGCGAATACCCGTGATCTGTTCACACAACGCAAGAAATTTCTCTTGCACATTAACATCACCAGCTTCCAGTAAATACTTCTTTTGTTTTTGGTGATAAAAATAATTACCACTCACTTTGGCTTCATCATCGTTACTTCCTGCAAGCCATGCTTGTGTTTGATAACCCTTCTCAAGATTGTCGGGTGCACCACGACCACCCATCTTTGTTGGTACCCAACCAGGATCGACTGCATTGGCAAATACCTCAGGCCATTTGCGTGACACAGCCATACAGAGTATTACGTCATGCAGTTTGGTATCTGAATAGGTAGGATAATCATTCCGATTGCTTGAGTCAATATTTAAATTCTTCAGACTCGGATCACCTTGCAAATGCATACCCGAGCTGAGATAAATTAAGCGTTTTGGTTTTTGAATCAGGCATGTAAGAATATAGGGTGCCAAAGTGTTCACGGCAAAAATCAAATCGTTTGATGATTTGTAGACACCTGCATTATGTATCACTGCATCGAAGTTGCCCATTGCGTTAACCTCATCAGCCAGCTTCCTAGTCTCCTCGATATTTGAAAGGTCTGCTATCAAAACTTTTTCAGCTCCCTGTATTTTACTCAATGCCTCCTTTCCGCGCTCAGCATTACGTGCATGCAAGACTACATTATGTCCCTGATCGACCAATGACTTTGCTGCCATATGTCCCAAACCATCCGCTGACCCGGTAATGAATATTTTTGCCATTCCTTTTTAATTTATCAGATTCTGACCGCTTTGGTATTGTTGCTTATAGTAATAAATCGTTCGTCATTAATCATTGCTAAATTATTCATTTAAATAGTGTACCTAGTAGTTATGGAAAATATTAAAACGACTACCCTTCAGAATATTTTTAGAATCATTCTGGGGCTTCTGATGATGCTCGCTGCCTTCGGACATTTTACATTCTCACGACAAGAGTTTCAGGCGCAAGTACCAGACTGGGTACCCTTAAGCAAAGATTTAGTAGTTATCCTATCGGGTGTTGTTGAGTTATTGTTTGGTGCTGCAATGGTATTCTGGTCGAAACAGAAAGTGAGAGTGGGTTTTGTACTTGCTATATTTTACGTATTGATATTTCCAGGCAACATTGCTCAATATGTAAATGGAACGGATGCTTTTGGGTTAGATACCGACCAAGCGCGATTGATTCGGTTGTTCTTTCAACCGATACTAATTTTATGGACCTTGTGGTCAAGTGGTGCGCTTGCCTATTGGCTTCAGCGTAAGCGTACCAACTAATTATATCTTCCTACATTTTCAACGTAGAGGTTGTAAAGTCTTTCGCGAAAGCTGATTATAAAAACGTTTTCCAATAGCCTTGTACAATGCGTGAAACAATCGAAAGACGATAGGGTTTGATTAATAGTTTAAAATGTTACCTTGCGAAGTTTCATAACAACATAGTTGACGATAAAGTTGAAGATCAAACCCCTTGTACAACTATGCAAAGAAGAAGTTTCTTTAAAGCCTTTATACTAACATTTGCTTCATTGCAAATGTTGCCCCATAACCTGCTTGCTGGATTCACTACAGCGCGGAATAATTTTAAGCAAATCTATTCCAGTACAGTGCTAAAAAAAGAGTTTTTTAAATTTTTGAAAAATGTATTCAATCTTTTCCCTGAAGATGATTTTCACAAATTAATCTCTGACACAACGGCCACAAAAAACGATGATAGCGTTATTTACCTGGAAGTGCAATCGAAGCTGGATGACATAGCACCCATGCTCTCTTCCTTTCGCTATGCAATGCCCGCCCTCACAAAGCAAAAAGAGGAAATGGCTCAACAAGCGCTAAAATTGTTGGGCGAAGGAGGAACTTATAATGGTTATTTAGAAATTGGGTCGTCTGGAAGATATCTCGACTACCTTGAAGAAAAGGTTAACATCGAAGGAGAACGTTACTATGCAGATGGAAAAGAGCCCGGGTATGCTATCACAGAAATGGTGGACCGCGGCCAAATAAAGATCGGTGCGAAATACATTCCGCTTGCAGATTATAAAACTAAGTATGCAGAAATCGTCCCTAAAGAAAGTTTGGATCTGGTTACCATCTACATCGGGTTCCATCACTGTCCATTTGATCTTCGTATTCCATTTATTTCTTCTATCCGTGATGCAATGCGCGTGGGTGGGAAATTGATCTTAAGAGATCATGATTGCGACACAGAACAACAGAAGGTACTTGTCGGACTTGCTCATGATGTGTTTAATATGGGTACTAATGAATCGTGGGAGTATAACAGCAAGGAAATCCGGAATTTCTATTCACTGAAATTCATCTGCAATTTCGTTGAGCAAATCGGATTCACGTTTGACAAACGTACGCTCTTGCAGGCAGGCGACCCTACAAAAAACGCCTTGATGATGTTTACTAAAATCTAGTGCATGCATGAAGAAGTTGTATAAGGCTTTAAAATTTGTGATAAACAAATTTCTAGCGTTCCTGCGTATTTTATTTCTCTTTTTTAAGCGATGTATCGGTGCAATCAATAGAAGGAAGCGTTATGCTATTCCTTTTTATTCCTTCATCGCTTACATCGTATTGGTTGTTCTGCTCATCAAGTTCTCCGGTGATTCAGCGTACGGCAAAGTAATTCGGAACAAGCGTATCAATGATGTCACAAAAATAAACCCAATTCAGGTAAGCAAGGAGATACAACCTCAAACGATAGAAGAAATTATTGAAGGTATTAAAAGTACAGAAGGATCCATCTCAATTGGTGGTGGAAGATTTAGTATGGGTGGTCAGATTGGCTATGAGAACAGCCTCCATATCGACATGCGAAAATTCAACAAGGTGCTACGCTTGGATACAATCACCAAACAGGTTACCGTACAACCGGGAATGGTGTGGCGCGATCTGCAAAAGGTAATTGATCCATATAATCTATCCATTAAGATTATGCAGACCTACGCCAACTTTACCGTTGGGGGTTCTTTATCCGTGAATTGCCATGGGAGGTATATCGGGCATGGCCCAATCGTTTCATCCGTTATGGAGATAAAGCTCATCACTGCATCAGGCGAAATAATAACCGCTAACAGAAATCAAAATCAGGATGTGTTCGCAGCTGCCATCGGTGGCTACGGTGGCATAGGCGTGATCGCAGAAGTTACTTTACAGTTAGCGGATAATGTTAAGGTGGAGCGACAAATCAAACTCTTAAAAGTTGATGAGTATAACGACTTTTTTAATACTACCATCAGAAACGACAAAGACGTCATCTTTCAAAACGGAGATCTTTATCCTCCAAACTTTGACCTCATCAACAGTGTGGCGTGGAAAAAAACGGATAAAGAATTAACTGACACCCTACGAGTTACTCCAGAGGGTGAAGACTACTGGCTCGAAGCCAAGGTTATGAAAGTGGTGGCATCTGGAACAGCGGGGAAATGGATTAGAAGAAACTGGATCGATCCAAGTATCTATGATGATGAAAAAGTAGTATGGCGAAACAGAGAAGCAAGTTATGACGTGGCAGAACTTGAACCAAAGTCGAGGGACGAACAGACCTATGTTCTGCAGGAGTATTTTATCCCGGTGAACAATATTAAGTCGTTCATTCCGAAGATGAAAGACATCTTTGATAGTTACGATGTCAATGTAATTAATGTATCGCTGCGTCACGCCTACCCGGATGAAGAAACGTATTTATCATGGGCTGAGGAAGAAGTATTTGCTTTCGTGATTTACTACAGGCAAGGAACGGATAATCAATCGCGAGAGAATGTTAGAAAATGGACAGTTGAAATGACGGATGCTATTCTGAGTGAAAAAGGAAGATGGTATCTGCCTTATCAACCCCATGCCACGGTGGAACAGTTTCAAAAAGGATATGTACATGCTGATCAATATTTCGAAGTTAAAAACAGGCTGGACTCTTCACACCGCTTCACCAATAAATTGTTGGATAAGTACAACCCCTTTATCAGGGAAAGAATTGAAAAGAAAAGGGAAAGCATAAAAGGGTATTATCGAGATGAGGGACAATCCTTTCTTACCGTACCCGAATGGTACTTGGTATTTAATCCAAAAGAATATGCGGACTACCTGGAAGAAGGAAAAAATCCTTCGGCTTTTCCCTTTTATGCTTCCATTGATGAATACTGGACATTGTATGATCGTTCTATGAAGCTAGTCTCCAATGCCTATCAAAAAAATGAAGAATACAATACCATGCTGAACGTTATCGGTGTAAGCATCACCATGGAATACACTGCGAAAATGCTTTACGAAAATACCGTAGGTCGCATCTTTTCATGGTTCTCCAATGGCACACTTTCGGATGAAGAAAAAGTGATCATTGAGGCACAGCGAGCTTACAGTGATTTCATCTATGACACGGCATGGTATGAATTTGAATTTATGCCCTGGATAAAAAAAGTATGGCATGTTTCGAATAGTGCTGAGAGCAATTGGTTCCGAAAAATGGAACGCACACTTTTCTTCACTGTTGAATTTACGTTCAAGGCTGGTTATTCAAAATTAATTGAATGGGCTGCCAGGGCGAGCTATGAAGAACCGGTCACCGATATTTATCTTATTATATCAACAACCGATTCCTTGCAAACATTTCAAGATATTAAGATCATTCAGGAACAGGGAGATAAGAAAATAATAGGTATCAAACGCTGGGGAGCATTCACGAAAACTATTCTAGAGATCGCTCACAAAGATATAGACATCATAGAAATTGGGGGCAATGATGAAATACTGGTTTCTGTGGTGATGGATATAAATCAAAAAGCCGTTTTCAATAATGATGACTTGTTGTATGAATCGAATGTGGTGAGTAAAACAGATCGCAAAAGAAAAGTGTATTTGCTTTCGGTCTCGAGATTACTATCCTTTGTAAAGGAGGCAAAACGCGAAAACATGGAGATTGAGCACATCTTTGATTATTGAGGATATTGTGAGCTAGCTCGAAAGAGAAGTCTGCATCAAAATAACATATTGATTTTATAAAAGCTTCCGAATTTTTCGGAAGCTTTTATAAAATCAAATCAACCGATTAGATATGTATCCAAACAAGAGTGGGTTAAAAGTTATCGTTTTCTTGCTGTTTGCAATTCTCCCTCAGTACACAAATGCGCAAAGTGGTGTTGTTGCAGAATACTTCAACGACATTGAGCTAAAAAATGAAGTATTAACAAGAGTAGAATCCAAACCGTATTTAAACGGCTACAGGAGTAGTCCTGCGCCTGGCGTAAATGGTGAGTATTTTTCAGCGCGCTGGACAACCGTTATAACGGCACCATTATCCGGAGATTTCCTTTTTCTCTTACGGGGAGATGACGGGATACGGCTTTGGATAGACAATACACTATTAATTGACGCCTGGGTGGAACAAGAAGCGACAACGCATAGCAGTTCGATTGTGCTGGAGAAGGATAAGCAGTATGAAATGAAAATTGAATACTTCAATGCCAAGCTTCACTCCGTGCTCATGCTGTCTTGGGAAATTCCGGAGGGAGGCTTTTCGTTCTTAGGCTATACTTTCTTCAGGCCTCAAACTGAAGTCCCTGTCTCTGCATATTCTGTAGATGCTCCACAGCCTGTCGTGCAGAAGGAACCAACAGCTGTGCCGGAACAAAAGGTTGCTGCCAAGCCCGTTACAAAAAAGACATCTGTAGTGGAAACACCGCCAGTGAAGGATAAAAAGATTACAAAGCCTGAAGAGGATCGCATCAGCCCTGATGACTCGCTCAAGAACGCGACCCATGGTTCAATGATTGCGATTAATGAGTTGATTACCTTGAAGTCTGTGCGTTTCGTACTTTCTAAACCTGAATTGCTGGAAGGGTCGTATAAAGAACTGGATGCAATAGCAGCATACTTGAAAAAATATCCGCATTTAAAAATAAAAATTATCGGCCATACCGATTACGAAGGAAATTGGAATGCAAATTATACGCTGTCTAAACAAAGGGCTAATGCCGTTGCTGATTATCTAAAAGCGAATGGTATTGCAGAACAGCGTGTATTCGTTGAGGCGATGGGAGCTTCAAAGCCCGTTGTCATTGATGACAAGCTGCAAAATAGAGAGGGGAATAGACGGGTAGAGTTTATGTTAATTGAAGACCCAATTAAGGCGGGGCAATAGACGCGTTTACTGCCAGCATAACATACACAGTTCTCATGCACTGGACAAAAGAAAGGGTAGCCTTACAAATATCCGCGACCTATTGAATTCATTCACGATGCTTTGCTGGTGAAGAACACCAGCAAAGGCGAAAATTTATGAATTCGGCTTATTGAGGGCTATTCGTTTTGTGCAGATGCGAAGAGGGACAAGGGCCTTTCAAATCGATAGCGTGGGTGCGCTTTGAAAGACACCGATGAATAAAATGCTTCGCGCAGCTAATTCATTTATCTCATTAGTATAGACCATCTCGGAACACAGGATGCGTTTTTCTTTGTTTGCTGCGGAACGGGCTAAAGAAATAGCTTTCGATATGGGCTGGCGACTAATAAAAAGCGTAGTTTCATACGAACTAAACCAGACGACTATGAACAAAGTAAATCTGCAACACCCAACAAAAGTCCTGAGCTCCGTTTATCATGACGCGAATAAAGCATTCAATGATCTGCAGGAAATTATTGAAAGCAGCGCGATCAAAAGTTTTACGGCCGATGATAAGAAGAGTGCGCTTTCAGAAATCAAGAAGCTTGACAATGCCTTCAAACTTTTACAGGAAGCCCGCGAGCGGTTTGATGGTCTTAAAAAGGAATTTGAAGAAAAGACGAGTCACTTAAATTGAAAGGTCACGGAGTAATGCATAACCATTACCAACATGGATTGTAAAATTTACCTTAACCTGATTTTGGAATGCAATGTTGGTGTTTAATGAGGAATGTATCAAAGCGATGGGTTAGAATACGTTGATCACCGCAGAAGTGTGTCCTTAATTTCTTTGTCTGATCTGCGAAATCTGCGTGCCTTTTTTTATCTGCGAGATCTGCAGGAAAAAAATGCACCCCACTGGCGCAAGCGTCTCGCTTGTGTCCATTTAAATTGCAAGCGTCCCGCTTGTATGACGATTTACAATCTATTTACAAAATTTACATTTTTATTTACAATCCACATCACCCCGTTCGAAAAATATCAAACTAGATTCGCAGAATCAATTTGTAAGTATATGAAACATATGAAAAAAACTATTTATGTGCTGATCTTACCACTGTTTGTGGTGAGCGGACTAGTATTTGCTAATCGTGAAATTAAAAATGAAACGAAGCCATCCCCAAATCCGTTGTCCATTGCTGACAAAAAAGCCAGCCTGGATGCCCGGAAAAAATGGGAGGCTTCTCCTGACGGTATAAAGTTCAAAGCATGGGAGGCTTCTCCTGAAGGTAAAAAAGTGCATGCCAGTTATGATAAAATAAAGGAGTACATAAAGGATTTCACCAATATGGAGGCCGTGATAACCTCTCTTACTTTTCAGCGAAACGGGAAATCATCCGGAATAAAATGGCTTATCGTCAGGATTAATGGCGAAGAATACATGATGCAATTTACTCCGAAGGATTTTCAGCAGTTAAATAGCCTGAAAGTTAACGACAAAATAATGGTAAGAAGCCGCAGCGCAGGGTATTCGCATAATCATCCCTATTTGATTATATCGGGCGACTATATTGCGCGAAATAATGAGATACTTTTTAAACGTGACTTTAGCAAAAATAACGGTTGCTGAGGATTAGGGACCTCGCGTTAGCGACAATGGCAACACCCCGTCTCGCTTGTGCCCATTTTCATTCAAGCGTCCCGCTTGTTCCTATTGCAATGCAGACGTTTCACCTCAACTGAATATGTTTATTATAAGCGCACAGAAGTAACTTCTGCCAGAAGAAGGTTTTTGTATATTAGCTAATCTATTAAAATTCCTGAAAAATGAATGCTAGAAATTGTAGGGTCAAGCTTAATCTCTCGCCATTAGATATCCCGGCTATTATCAGTTTAGGAGTGCAGTCAGATTTTACCAAAACAGAACCTCCAGTTATAGTTAATAACAAAGTTGTATTAAAAATAACAAAGAAATTAATCCTTATTGAAACTTACACCAATAAAGAGCATGAAGTTTTCACAGCGCAATCCATATATGAAATACCAGCTATTGATATAAAAACGAGAGAAGATATTTACGAATTTTATAAAGATGCTACTTTATGTCTAGATGAAGCGTATCAATATGTACAAAAGCAAATACCGCTCCCGGCTCTCGCATTCCCTACTCCATCAATTGAAACTTATCAAAAAGAGATTGATGGTGTTTTTTATTTAATAAACACTCGAAACTAATCTTGACGTAAAAACCTACCACGATCACCACACTGGCGCCTGTCTTCCAGCGTGGGTTTGAGCCGTGGCGTGACTGGTGTCCATAAACTCATTCAAGTTTTCAAACTTGGCGGATTACTATTCACGAATTTCATACTATATTCAGAATGTCTAAACAAGATCAGAGTGTCCCACGAAACGCTGGGGACTCTGATTGTGACCTCAAACACTATATGTCAAAATTAAAATCGTGGATCGAATAACATTTGATTTTAAGTTATTAACTATTCAGATAGTTGTTGTCGGGCTACTAATATTTGTTTTCGTGAAGTTGTGGAGATGGAAACGTAAGGGATCATCAAAGTGAAAAAATATTCTGAATAATCACTAAAATGACAGCTATAAAAAAGTTAACGACAAAAATATTTTGGGCTATCGTGATTATACTAAGCACCTATTATTTTTACAGAGCAATCAACTACAGATTTTTTAAAGAAGGTATTGGTGATTTCTTTTGGGACAAACAATTTTGGTTTGTCTCTCACCTGTTGACCGCCATTGCACCACTTGTATTAGGACCATTTCAATTCTGGACTTGGTTTCGTAAACATCACGTTAAATGGCACGGACTTTTGGGTAAACTATATATACTAGGCTGTCTGTTTGGTGGACTGACTGCGCTCTACCTGGGTTACACACAACCGTACGAAGGTTCAATAGTTCCAGTGATCATTCTGGCCATGCTGTGGCTATTCATGACGATTTCCGCATGGCTATCCATCAAAAATAAAAATATTGAAGCGCATCGACTATTCATGATCCGTAGCTACACGCTGACATTAGTCTTTGTCTTCTTACGCATATTGGGTGACCTAATAGATAATTATGGCTTATTGTCATTCATTGACAATGCTGACATTAGAGATACCACACAAGAATGGTTAAGTTGGGTTATACCCTTGTTGACAGTTGAAATAATTATTTCCTGGATACCTTTATTAAGAGGAAATAGGAACTGACCCCGTCCGTCCATTGCAGATGTCCGTGCCTAAGTATATCTTGGAGGGATATACTAATCAGATATTGGCAATATGGCTTAAACACAATTGTTAGCAGCAATAGCTCCCTGGACAGAATAACAAATCATTTCAAGTTGACGAAAGGATATGAATAAATTATTGATCGGAATTGCAATCGGACTTCTCTTAGGACTATTTGGTTATTACTCTCTGACTCTGTTCTCGTCAAATGAAATAATATCTAATGACTCTGCACGAGTGACAATAAAAAATGAATCGGGAAGAAATGTAAAGAAAATAGTACTCGAACACACATGAGGGACTATTGAGGCATCGGGACTAAAGGATAAGGAGGAACTACGATTCATTTTTAAAAATATAGGTGAGAATTCATATAATGTCACGGTGACATTTGACGATGAATCAATGCTTACCTCTCAATCTACTTACATTGAGCATGGATATAGAGGTATGGAAATGATTAAGGACTCTGAAATTATTACTGAAAATAATTGGTAGCGCTGACAATGTAGGTTCTTAACGCGTGTGCTGTTAAATTTTGTCA
>JANODK010000294.1:0-77495 GCA_031412655.1 Chryseolinea sp. | reverse complement strand
GTAGCCTAAGGTCTTTTCCTTGCCATCTTCTGATACAAAATCAATGCGTCCGAAATAAGGTGACTCACCCAACTTCATTAATTTCTTTTTCCTGGCGACAGCCGATTCTCCAGTAAAGGCCATGCGGTTAATGGATTGTCCAGCCGCTACCATGTCAGCATCATCCATTCCGGATTGATGTTCGTAGATGTATTCCTTACTCTGCCGAAGTTCTTTAGAATATTGCTTTACGCTATCGTCAACACGCCTAATGGCTAGCATCAATTTTTCTTTGATTTCCTCAAGGTATTCCCGCTCTTCTTGTTCAATTGTGTTGATCATCGCTGTAATTATGTACAAAGATTCAAAATTCAAATGTAAATCTTGAATTTTAAAGTGCGAGTATACAGGTTGCTATGGAAATAATCTAGTCTTGAAATTAAGTTTACTTACCCATCGCCTTTAAACAGGCCTATGCAAAAAAACAAAAGGAGCTAGGCTGCTCCTTTTGCTTCAGTATTGTGATGAAATTTTGAATAGGAAATTATCCTAAGAAAGTTATTCGTGGTGCGGATTATTAGCTTGTTCGGCAGCATTAACATCGCGTACGTTCTTTTGAACAGCAACAGCCGCGAAAAGTGCCAGTAAAAATGAAAAGGCATAGAATCCTTTTTCACTTGGAAGCAATTCTGCATTCCACAATCCTACAATTAATAACACGATTGCTAAAATTGTAGAGAACCAACTTAGTCCGTAATAAATATCCGTAACCGGAAGATTTTCTAACCTGTCTCTCACACTCTTTTGTAATGACACAACTGAAAAGAGTCCGAACATCAGCACTGTGAAGTAATACCCTTTCTCATTGAGTTGCATGTCAGATCTCCAGAGTCCGATTAAGTATCCGATCATACCGGTACCTAAGGCAACCCAGGATGCGCCAATAAATGCACTTGATGGTTTTTGAGTCATAATTAAATTGGTTTTAGTGAATGAAAATGCGTCAATCAAATTTCACTTGCGTGAATTCTGAAGCAATGCATTTTCTATTTAAACCCGTTGTTAAAAAGTATAGATCAATTCAATATTGAATATGGTCTTGTTAGAAAGAGAATTAGAAATTCAATTGAATAGAGATGTCATGAAATGAAATTTGTCATGATTCGTTAGAATTAACTTTCATCAGTAAACGAAAGCCCTGGACGAAGGTTGTCTCCTTTTATTATTTGGATCATTTCTATCTTGCTTTGACGTAAATCGGGGCATTGGATATAATAGTGTAACATTTGGAGATGACTTTCGTTTCATTAACTTTGAAAAACAAAGTACTTTGTAATATATTAAATTAAAACAAACTCAATGAACACTACGCAAAGCGATTATGACGAAACGACCAGCTCAAAGTACAAGACGCCACTTTTTACTTTTGGTTATGCATTACTACTGGCCTCATTTCTACTCTATTTAATTGTTGAATATTTGGGTAAGAAAGAAAATCTGTTCATGGCATTTTGGGTTCACTATGCTCTTGCCGCTGTATATACTTTTACGCTAATTGGAGCTCGTGCGATTGGTCTCCGAAAAAGTTGGAATAAGGAGAATATAGACAAGACCGTTATTCTCCTTAATTTATTTTTAGTTAGTGCTTATGCTCTAAATAGAGAAGTGCCAGTTTTTGAAAACTCAGATGACTGGCTGTGTTTTTACATCATCCTTTCATCACTTACGGTACTGACTTTCCGATATTTTAACAACCTTTCTTCATGGGCCAAAAACATTCAATTTATTTTTCTGGGTTTAGCGATTACACTATACATATACCTTGCTCTATATACACTCAACTATTATGCTTTTGGCGCCATTGGAATTATAGCGTTTGGAATTGGTGCTCATATTTTGGTGCCTTTGTTTTTAGTGATAGCCTGTATCACTCTTTTTGTACAAAATTATACCGGGTTAAATAACTTTCTTTGGGCTGGAACAGGAATTTGTGTACCGATAATTATTCTGATTGTTTTTGTTGTGGAATGGAATTCGAGAATCTCGAAAATTGAGACGATCGCCAATCAATCTGTCATGTATGGTCAGCCCGAACTTCCGATTTGGGTGACACTAGGTCAGAATATAAACAACGACTGGATATCTGAACGAATATTGAAATCAGATCTTGTTTATACAACGGCAAAAGACAGCTTTAGAGAATGGGATTTCATACCGCAAACGGTTTCCTGGGATGAAGTTAGAAAGCATGATCCACTGGTCTACGTCTCAAGCTTATTTTCAAAATGCACTTTATCGGATGAGGATAGAGTTAAAATTTTAAAGGCAATATTAAAGGGCAGACATCAGGCAAATGAAAGACTGTGGTCTGGCGATAATCTAACTACTTCTTATATTGTTTCGGATGTTGATATTTATACTGATCTGCATATTGCTTATACTGAGCAGTATCTTAATGTACGAAACAATAGTGCTAAAGGTAATTGGAGAGGTAATACTGAAGAAGGTATCTATACTTTTTACTTGCCTGAAGGGTCGGTAGTGACGTCACTTTCGCTTTGGATTAATGGTAACGAAGAGAAAGGAATTCTCACTTCAAAACAGAAAGCAACGAATGCTTATAATACTATTGTTGGTGTAGAACAACGAGATCCATCGGTTATTCATTGGCAGGAGGGTAATACAGTGACGGTTCGCGTTTTTCCTTGTACGACCGCAGAAGAACGAAAATTTAAAATTGGTATTACTTCACCTCTGCAGGAAGAGAACGGAGAGATGGTTTACAAAAATATAGTCTTTGACGGACCTGGTGCTGATGCGGCTCGAGAAACAAGGCGAATACGTTTTATTGGTTCTGTAAAAATTGAATCACCCGGCAGCAATTTTAAAGTTGATAAGAATGGTGACTATGTAGCAGAGCAAACGTATAATCCCGATTTTGAATTGGCATTCAATAGCGAGCCAATGACATCCAATCATTTCACCTTTGATGGCTTTACTTATTCTCTTGCACCGTATACTCCACAGCATGAATCCGTGACACTGAATGAAATTTTCTTAGACATTAATAGCAGTTGGGCAAAGAATGAATTAAATGACCTGGAAACACTCCTCGGAAATCACACTGTGCTTGTTTATTCTGAGGAGAAGCCGGTAAGACTAGACGAATCAAATTGGCATGATATCACAAATGAAATGATGAAGCAGAATTTTTCACTGTTTCCATTTCATCGAATTAAAGATCCATTGCATTCTCTGGTGGTTACAAAAGGCAATGTATTGTCCCCACATTTGAGCGATTTTACGGATAGTAAGTTTGCTGAAAATGTAAATCATTTTTTCTCGAAAGGCAATAAAATCAAGGTGTTCAATTTACAGGGAGGCAGCTCCACGTACATTAATTCTTTCAAAGAGTTGAGAGGATTGGAATTTGCAAATGGCACTACCTCTGAGCTGTTAAAAATGATATCTGAAAGGTCATTTCCAAAATCAGATGAATCGGAAGAGAAGATTATTATCAATGACTCTAAACTAATCATTTCGAAAACAAAATGTGATACCGTTCCTCCAGTCAACAACGCACCCGATCATCTTGCACGACTCTTTGCGTATAATAATATTATGCGAAAGGCTGGTGCGCATTACTTTAGTCATGATTTTATAAACAAAGATCTGGTAGAGGAAGCATCAAAAGCATATGTCGTGTCGCCAGTTTCCAGCTTAATTGTGTTGGAAACAAAAGAAGATTACGAGCGATTCGATATTCAGGATACAGAGAACAGCCTGCACAATGCAGCGAAGCAATCATCAGGCGCGGTGCCGGAACCTCACGAGTGGGCACTGATCATTCTCTTTGTTCTATTTATTTTGTATTTGAAATTCAGACATTGATAGAAATATAGTTTGTATTGACATCAGAGGTGATTAACCCAATATTCAATTTGAAATGAAAGCAGAATTTCTTCTCACTATTAATAATGATTCTTGGCTAAGTCGGTTGAAGCTCCATTTTAGTAAGAGTACAGACGCATTACTAATACTTAGCATAGGCATTGCTATCGCAGGAGGATTCTTTGCGTTTCCATTATCCTTCATGACAAAGAACAATGTATTGATTGGATTTGCTTTGTTTCCATTTGTGTTATTTTATAGCAAGAAGCACCGATTCAATCTATTGTATTTGATGATTTTGATTTTCTTTGAGATACTCGCTTATGCTTATCACATCAGAATATTCTACTTTTTTGCTCTCGCCTTTTTTATCCTTTTCGTAACCGAATTATGGATTGGTAAGGTCAATGCGCTTATGCTGTTCTTGCTGATATTCATGTCACCAATCTTTCAGCAAGTTGCAGTGATCCTTGGTTTTCCAATCCGATTACAGATCAGCAAATTAGCGGGCTATATACTTTCAGGTACAGGATTGCAAGTGCAGGTTGAGGGGAACATGATGATGTTAAATGGTTCCTCCTTTGCAGTGGACGAGGCTTGTATGGGACTAAGCATGCTGGCCATTTCCATGCTGATGGGTGTAGTGGCTCTAGCGCATCAGTATCATGTGCAGAAAGTACTTCTGCCTATTTTGAAAGTTGCCTTCTTTTTTCTGTGTGTCTTTTCATTGAATCTTATTTGCAATCTGCTAAGAATATTGGTGTTGGTTCTTTTTGATATTCCTCCTGAAAACCCGATGCACGAATTCTTAGGCATACTTTGCTTTGTTATTTACATCATGCTCCCTATTTATTTTTTAAGCAAGTGTATGATCAACCGATTTGGTAAACCAAATGTAACAGAACATGGAACCATCCACCTTACAAAATTTGGAAAATCATGCATTATGATCATGTCCATTATTGTTCTGCTGACAGGCATTCATTTGAATGAAAGCAGAAAGCAAGTATCAACCTTTCATGCATCAGCAAGTCTTCAGGGATTTCAATCCATTAATCTGAATGATGGTATTACAAAAATGACTAACGATCAGGTGCTTATTTATGTAAAACCCATTCCTGAATTTTTCACAAGTGAACACACACCGTTGCTTTGCTGGCAAGGGAGTGGATATCATTTTGAAAGTATTCGTACCATTAAAGTTCACGATCAGGAAATTTATATGGGGCATTTAGTAAATCAAAAGTCTTTACTTTTTACCGCCTGGTGGTATAGCAATGGTAAAGTTCAAACCATTGATCAATTTGATTGGCGCTTCCGCATGATCAAGGGTGAAGATGGATTTAGTCTTTTAAATGTAACATCTGACAATGAAACTGATCTGAATGCTACTCTTCATCTTATCTTAAAAGAAAAGCAATTGAACCTATCTTTATGAATAATTCCAAAGAAAAACTAAATCGAAGTATTCGATGGATTCTTACACTCTTCATGTTTGGACTTGTCCTCAGCGGACTCACCGCTCTTCCTATTGAATGGCAACTGCAATTCGCCCATGATAAAATTAAAGATTGGGATCATAATCTATGGCTGGTTCAATGGCTTGAATTTGTTTATCAAGGTGTGAAGGAAACAAATGTAAAGTACCCCTTCATTTTCTATGGAACAGACTGGCTGGCGTTTGCTCACTTCATTATAGCACTGGTTTTTATAGGGCCGTGGCGTGATCCAATACGGAACATATGGGTTATTGAATTTGGAATACTTGCCTGTCTTTTTATTTTCCCTTTTTCACTTATTGCAGGGGCGGTGCGCGGTATTCCTTTTTATTGGCGGATGATTGATTGTTCTTTTGGGTTCTTTGGTGGATTGCTCTTATGGAACTGTTATAATAAAGTGAAGAAGCTTCAGCAGATAAACGAAAAAATAATATGACACTCACAGCGAAGAAAATTATTGTACTCTGTATTTTCAGCGTGGCCATGGCTGCTCTTGAAAGTGCAGTGGTTGTTTATCTGAGAGCATTGTATTATCCTGATGGATTTACGGTGGCATTCAAATTAATCAACGAACAGATTTTGATCATTGAAATAGTACGCGAGTTAGCCACGCTTATTATGCTAGTTGGCATAGCGTATCTTACAGGAAAAGATCGCTATGACCGGTTCGCCTATTTTTTATTAAGCTTCGCGGTGTGGGATATTTTTTATTATGTCTGGCTGAAAGTCTTTATAGACTGGCCTTCTTCTTTTTTTGAATGGGATATATTGTTTTTGATTCCGATAACGTGGCTTGGGCCAGTACTCGCTCCGGTTATTTGTTCAGTTACGATGATTATGTTAGCAACGGTCATTCTTAGGAGGGGGACGATAGAGAAATTTTCCTTTTCTATCATGGGTTGTTTAGTAGTGGGTTGCTTCTTGATACTCTTCACCTTTATGCAAGACTATCTAAGTCTTTTGATTGTGACCGATTCGCTATCCGATTATCCTCAACTTATGAAAAGCGAACGATTCATAAATGCCGCATCGGTCTACACCCCTAAATCCTACAACTGGCTTCTGTTTTTTCTTGGTGAATTGCTGATAGGTGTTAGCATTCTTCGACTTCATTTCTCTACTCAACATCCGGTGGCATCGCATAATTTGGATTTGAATTGAGGCTTAGCGTGTTGGAAATACCGCTCCCAAATTATTTCTCCAGTTAATGTATTCTCATACAAATCAGTATGGTAAAAATGGTAATTTCATTTTCTAAATCGACCAGATCATGAACTTGAACATTGAAGCTGAAAAGCAAAATACGTATGATGCCATTGTAGTGGGCACGGGAATCAGTGGAGGCTGGGCTGCGAAAGAATTAACGGAGAAAGGATTAAAAACATTGGTACTTGAGCGAGGTCGTAATGTAAAACACGTTGTTGATTATCCGACTATGACCAAAGATCCATGGGACTTTCAAAATGCTGGAAGACTTACGCCAGAAGATTTAAAAATGCTACCGGTTCAATCACGTACCAACTGGATTGGCCAGGATACAAAGCATTGGTGGGTAAATGATTTAGAAAATCCCTATACTGAAAAAAAACCATTCGATTGGATTCGTGGCTATCATGAAGGCGGAAGATCAATTATGTGGGGGAAACAAACCTACCGTTTATCGCAAATGGATTTCGAAGCCAATGCAAAAGATGGTGTTGGCGTTGACTGGCCCATACGATATAATGATCTTGCTCCCTGGTATGATCATGTTGAATCCTATATTGGAGTAAGTGGTCAGGCGGAAGGGTTATCTCAATTGCCTGATGGAAAATTTCTTCCTCCAATGGAATTGAATTGTGTGGAAGAAGTCTTTCGCGATAAGGTGGCTGAAAAATTCGGAAGAAAAATAACCATTGGAAGAGTAGCGCATCTTACCGCTGCATTGCCACATGATCCATCCCGTGGAGTTTGTCAGTCCAGAAATATGTGTAGTCGTGGTTGCCCTTACGGTGCATACTTCAGCAGCAATTCGTCTACCTTACCCGCTGCAACGCGAACAGGTAATATGACTTTGCGACCTCACTCCATCGTTCATTCTATTATATATGATGAGAAGAAAGTTAAAGCAGTTGGCGTGAGAGTATTGGATGCTGAAACAAAACAGGAAATAGAATTCTTTGCAAAAATTATTTTCCTCAATGCCTCTACACTAGGCAGTACATTTATCTTATTGAATTCTATTTCCAACCGATTCCCAAATGGACTAGGAAATGGAAGTGATCAGGTCGGCAGAAATTTAATGGATCACCAATATCGTACAGGTGCGGAAGCAGAAATCGAGGGCTTCGATGATAAATATTATATCGGTCGCAGACCAAATGGAATTTACATTCCTCGCTTCCGAAACATTGGCAATGATAAAAGTCCTGACTTCATTCGTGGATACGGATATCAAGGTAGTGGTAGTCGCGATAGCTGGTCGCGTGGAGTTGCTGAGATGTCATTTGGTGAAGAGTTGAAAGAGTCACTGACATCACCGGGACCATGGAAGATTGGGATCACAGGCTTCGGAGAGTGTTTGCCATATTCGGATAACCGGGTAACATTGAATAAGGATAAGAAAGATGTTTATGGCCTACCAACATTAAGCATCGATGCAGAATGGAAAGCTAATGAAAAAGCGATGCGCAAGGATATGCGCGTGACTGCTGCTGAGATGTTAGAAGCTTCAGGCTTTAAAAATGTAACCATGTATGATGCACCCAATAATATCGGATTGGGTATTCATGAAATGGGCACAGCTCGTATGGGCCGCGATGCAAAGACATCGGTACTGAACAAATGGAATCAGCTACACGAAGCACCGAATGTTTTTGTAACCGATGGTGCTGCGATGACATCGTCAGCTTGTCAAAATCCATCGCTTACCTACATGGCATTAACAGCCCGTGCTGCGGATCATGCGGTGAGCGAATTAAAAAAGGGAAATCTATAATAAAAAAATAGAAACGATATGAACAGAAGAGAAGCCATCCAACGAGCAAGCCTTGTATTAGGCTACGCTCTCACGGGTCCAGCGATTGTCGGAGTTTTACAAGGCTGTAAAGCATCCCCTGAACTTACTTACAAACCTGTATTCTTTTCAGAAGACCAGGCGTTGTTAATCAGTGAGCTGTCCGAAATTATTATTCCGAAGACAACTACTCCGGGGGCAAAGGATGCAGGCGTTCCGGGTTTCATTGATCAGATGTTGAAAGAAATTTATACAAAAGAACAGCAGGATAATTTCCTGAAAGGACTTGCTGAGTTTGATGCTGATGCTGAGAGGGAATACGGTGATCATTTTGCAGCATGTACACCTGAACAACGAACTGCCCTCGTGAGAAAACATCATGACGCAGCTTTTGCAAAAGGGGTAGATGGTGGGTCATCTGGCTGGTGGAATGCTGGCAGCGGTGGCGATAAGCCATTTATTTTGAAGGCAAAAGAACTCACCATTCTTGGATTCTTTACTAGTGAACCGGGTGCTACAAAAGTGTTGCAATACAATCAGGTTCCAGGTCCGTTTAAAGGCTGTGTGCCTTTAGCGGAAGTTGGAAAGGCTTGGGCAACGTAATCAGAGTTTGACAACTTGATATCCCAAAATGTGACATCAAGTTGGGGTGATGTAAGAAAAGAAGCATGATTAATTTAAATCAAGACCACTTTACATTTGTTGTATTCTTTAAACAATAGATCAATACATCTTTCGCGTTCGGATAAGTCTTAATTTCAGGATGATGACAGATAAAGTCAACCGCTTTAATTCTATTGATCAATTCATCTAGTGAATATTCGGAATTATTAGGATGAAATTCGATGATCATTGCACTGACTTGGTTGATTTTATTACTTTCAATAAGGTCATGGATGATTTTTGATTCAGCACCCTCCACATCGATCTTTATCATTTCTATTTTCTCACTGACATAATTTGATAATTTTTTAGCGTGTACTTTTTCTGATTGATCAGAGTCAGATGATTTTACTATACTCATATTAAGTGCGCCTGATAAAGCTGAATTTTTGTAAAAATCTATTTCTCCTTCTGTATCACTCAACGCAAAATTAAACAACGAGATGTTTGTCAATTCATTACGCTTCATGTTTTCTTCTAAAATTTTGAATGTATCACCATCTGGTTCAAAAGCGAGAATTCTTGCAGAGGGAAATATCTTCTTAAAATACAAAACGGACAATCCGATATTGCTGCCACAATCCATAATCAGTGGAGATGTAGTATGACTTTGGAATCTATAAACCTGAAAAATAAAAATCTCCTCGAAAAGATTCAGAAGTTGAGCGTAATTGAAGAACTGAATATGAAGTCCAAGTATATCGACAACCAATATCTTTGAATTCTGTCTTCTCAAATGGATTTTGTGATGAAGGATTGATTTTAATAAAATTTTATAATAGCATAGCAAAATATTCAACTTATCATACGAATAGGAGGCAGACAGAATTTTGGCAATCATTCGACAATGATGTTTCCAATATTTCATTGATCGGAGAATAGATAGGTAATGAGTTTGTTCATCTCAACAAACTTAAAGGGGAAGTGCATTAAAACAACAGCAACATTAATAACTAATTTTTCTCCAGTGCGGAATAGGGTTTAAAGTGTTCAAACTCACTTTTATCGTGATGGTGGAAATCATTTAGATGAATAAAAGCGCCCGTGGCGGTTGATTGCGGCAGGTAAGAAGCAAGTATTTTCTTGCTAACGATGTTCGCTAATGTATTTAAGAAAATTGTATTGCGAGCAAACCCACCATCAACAAATAGAGTCTCTACTTTTGTTTGATCAATTAATTGTATAGAAACGCTAAGCATGAAAACCAGATCATAGATCAATTGATGATAGGCTTCATTGGCATTTTCAAAAACAGAAATATCCCACGATTTAGTTTGATGTTCCGGAAATGGACCAGAGCCTTCCATGCACGCTGGATAAAATTCAGTTTTTTGTTCGGCTTTTATTTTTGTAAAAATAGATTTATCAAATGTTAATGCCGCGATAAATTCCCTGGTTATTTTAAAGTATGAGGAAATTCGTTCAACCTGGTGATCGTGTTCCTTTCCTAATAAAAGGCGCGAAGCCATTACCTGTTCTCCGTTTGATTTTAAATAGCACAAACAATCTTTATTGAGCTGATTACCAGTTAATGGACTATGATTGAAAGGATTTAATTGGATACTCCATGTGCCGGTTGAAATTAAAATGAAGCTATTGCTTGCTGATTGAAGATAGGGAATCAATGCAGCTGAACTATCGTGAAGGCCATTGCCAACTTTAATGGAACGATGAATTGATTCATTCCTGTTCTTGATATCAATTGTTGTGAATGCTTCTGTCGAAATGGACGGAAGCTTTACCAATGTGTCGTCATCAATCCAATTGCTATACTCAGCTTTTTGAAAATCCCATAGAGCAGTATGACATCCTAACGATGTGTAATCACTTACCTTCTTTCCAGTGATGAGGTAGGAAAGATATTGAGGTAAATGCATGGATTCTTTAATTTTTCTCCACAGTTCTGGTTTTACATTTTTGAGCCAAAAAAGTTGCAGCCCCGAATTGAGCATACCTAGTTTGGGCGAACAGGTATGTTGTGCAAATTGATTTGAATCGAATCCTGTTTTTTGTTTTACCTCATCGTAGAATTTATCCAGCAGTGCTGAAGGTATCGGTTTTAAATAATCATACAAAGGAGCAACGGGCTTACCATCTTCTGCAAGATGAACAAAGCTTGCTCCAAAAGCTGTAAAGTTAACTGCTGTTATGTTTAAGTCTTTGGAGTTTAGTAATGTGTTCCATTCTGACTGTAACCAATGCGTAAGTGCATTCACGTCTTCACATGGAAAATTATCATCATCTTTTATCAATGGACAAGTGTACAGCTTTTCGGAAATTATTGTTCCATCGCGATCGAATAATAGAATTTTTTTATTGGTCTTCCCAACGTCAAAAATTACGGTTGCCTCTGTCATAATCCGGATGCTACCGCTTGTTTACCGCGATGTGCAATTCTATTTTCTCTGATCTTGGCAGCTCGAAATACATCTAACGGTTTTAGAGCTCCGCCTTTTTGAAGCATAGCCTCTGCTACTAACGGACGAACATCAAGTTGGAAAGTGTCTTTTAAAATTTCTTCTGCTCGTACTACATCATTCTCTTCTTGTGCTATTGTCAATGCTTTTCGGTCGACAAGCAATGCTTTTGTATATGTTGTTAAGATCATGTTTACCGATTGCAGTAAATCTTCTAAAGGATCTTTGGTATTGTGACTGGCATCAATCATCCAGGCTAAGTTTGGATTCTTTACTTTCTTATCAGTTATGCCATCAACCAGCTCATTGAAGATTAAGAAGAACTGATAAGGTTTAATACTTCCTGTCGTGAGATCATCATCGCCATACATTGAACCATTAAAATGAAATCCACCCAATCTTCCAAAGTGCATCAGTCGTGCTACAATTTGCTCGATGTTAGTATTTGGTAGGTGATGCCCTAGGTCTACCAATACATTCGCTTGCGATCCAAGTTGCTGACATAATGAATAGGAGGTACCCCAATCGGGAATGACCATCGAATAGAAATTGGGCTCGTAGGGTTTATATTCGATCAATACATTCCAGTCCGATGGTAATGCATCGTAAATTTCAACCAGTGATTCTTGTGTTCGCTCGTATGATTTTCTAAAGTGTTGCTGTCCCGGAAAATTTGTTCCATCCGCAAGCCATACTGTTAATGTTTTTGCGTCAAGATTTTTACCATGTTCAATGCATTCAATGTTGTTTTGAATGGCTTGTTCTCTTACGGATTTGTCCGCATGACTCAACGAACCGAACTTATAGGAATATTCTTGCCCGGTTTGATCCTGAAAGGTATTTGAGTTTACAGAATCAATAATAAGATGATGGGCATGAAGTGATTCCTTCACCGCAGCAATATCTTTTGGTATATCCCATGGAATATGTAAGGAGATTGAATTCGATGATTGATTTAGTGCATGAAGCAATCCAATGTCTTCGATCTTTTCCTGAAGATTGCGCGGTTCACCACCAATTGAAAACCGTCCAAAGCGTGTTCCACCGCTCCCCAACGCCCAACTTGGAATAGCCACCTGAAATTTTTTAATCTGATCAAGAAGCGTATTTACATCAAAACCTTTTTTGGTGAGGAGGTCACGCAAATAGTTTAGTTGTATGGTATGCTCGGCAACCGATCGTTTATTTTCTTTTTCGATGAATTCCTTAGTCTCCATGAGTTGAAATTTAATATTCGTTTTACCGTACAAACGAAGCAGCAAAGCCACCATCCACATTCAATACATTTCCGGTTGACTTGCTTAATGTTCCATCCACAAAAGCCACCACGGCTTTAGCAATATCGTCTGGTAAAATTTCTTCATTGAGTAAAGAGCGTTTTGCATAATGTGCCGGCAATTCATCTACCGTTACACCGTATGCTTTCGCACGACCTTCAGCCCAACCACCTTCCCAGATTCTGCTGCCACGCAATACAGCATCCGGATTTACCGTGTTCACTCTGATTTTATCTTTACCCAACTCTGCAGCCAGCAAGCGACTCATGTGAAGCTGTCCGGCCTTAGCGGTTCCATATGCTGCATTATTTGGTCCGGCAAACAATGCGTTTTTACTAGCGATGTTAACAATATCTCCATCTAACTTTTGCTCACGCATTGTACTTACAGCACACTGACTGACTAAGAATTGCCCTTTCACTAAAACGTTTTGCAGTATATCCCAATCGGCAATGGTTGTTTCTTCCAAGGCTTTTGAAATGGAAAGCCCGGCACAGTTTACAGTGATGTCAACACCACCAAATTGTAAGACCGTTTGTTTTAATGATTCTGCAATTGCCTTCTGATCAGTGACATCAACCTTTACACTCAACGCATTATCTTTACCATATTTCTGACGAAGCTCTGTTTGCGTTTCTTCCAGTAACTCACGATCGGCCACCACAACACACGCTCCATTTTGCAAAAACTTTTCAGCGATCGCTTTACCAATGCCTCCTGTTCCTCCTGTTACATAGGCAATCTTACCTGACAATGTTTTGGGTTTCGGCATGCGTTGAAGTTTGGCTTCTTCTAATAGCCAGTACTCAATATTAAAGGCTTCTTGCTCTGAAAGTCCCGTATATTCTGAAACGGCTTCTGCGCCTCGCATTACATTAATGGCGTTGGCATAAAACTCCGCAGCAACGCGCGCAGTTTGTTTATCTTTCGAAAAGGTAAACATTCCTACGCCAGGGTACAAAATCACAACCGGATTTGGATCACGCATCGCGGGACTATCAGCATGTTTACAATTTTCGTAATACGATTTGTACTCTAACCGATATTTCTCAAACTGTTCTTTTAATTTCAATTGAACTACTTCCGATTTTACATCTGCATCCATGGCAACATCCAATACCAGTGGACGAATCTTGGTACGTAGAAAATGATCGGGGCAGCTTGTTCCTTTTGCAGCCATTGCATTCAGATTTTTACTTGCTACAAATTCGAGCACAGCGGGTGCATCAGTGAAGTGCCCAACCATTCTTAGATAACTGGAAGCCAATCCTCGTAAGGTAGGCATGAGTTTAGAAGCCTGATCTTTGCGTTTGTCTTCACTAAGATTTTCAAATTTCACTCCACCAAACACCGGGCGTTTCTTTCCGATATTATTGTTGAGATGAATGGAAGCTTGTTCAATTACTTCCAATGTATTGATATACGAATCGTATGAAGTTTCTCCCCATGTGAACAGTCCATGTCCACCAAGAATGATTCCTCTAAGATTTGGATTTGTTTTTACAGCTTGTTCCAATTTTAATCCGAGATCAAAACCCGGACGTTGCCAAGGAATCCATGCCATTTTATCTCCCCACAAATCGTGCATGATGCTTTCTCCATCTTTACTCGCTGCAATCGCAATGATGGCATCGGGATGTAAGTGATCAATGTGTTTATAAGGAAGCAAACCGTGTAAAGGGGTATCAATAGAAGGAGCAGCAGATTTCAGATCAAACATGCAATAGTTGAGTAGGTCAACCATTTCATCTTCAAAGGCAAGTCCACGATAGCGCTTCTTCAACGCGTGAAGCTTCTCTACATATAAATTTGCACAGCCTGATTTTGTTAAGGTGCCAATATCACCACCAGAGCCCTTTACCCACATGATCGAAGCTTGCTCCCCGCTGAGTGTATCCTGATCAAATACCTTTACGGATGTATTGCCGCCTGCATAATTGGTCAGCCGTAAGTCAGCACCCAACAGATTGGAACGGTAAATGAATAAGTCGACTTCACTATCTTTTAAGGACGCGGCTTTGGCCTCATTCCACAAACAGCTTACATGTTGAAACTGGGTTGTTTTCATTTTCTTGGAGTATGAAATTTACTATCTATTAATAGATTTCAAAAGTCAGGAATATTTGATCAATAACCTTCCTGTACTATCTGTCTTTTAAGATCGCAAAAAACGAAGATTGTGATAAATGGGGATGTATTTCGGCTATAGTTTTATAATTTACCTTACCAATACGAACCAGATGAAACAGCTTCTCAGTATTTGCTTGCTCTTGTGTTTTTGTGTACTTGTATCCTGCGCTCAGAAAAAAGAGATACGTCTCATTGTTCGGGGTGATGACATGGGTTTTTCACATTCGGGCAATGAAGCGTTAATAAAATGTTATAAGGAAGGTATTGAAAAATCAATCGAGGTTATTGTGCCTTCGCCCTGGTTTCCTGAAGCGGTGAAGTTGCTCAAAGAAAATCCATCGGTTGATGTTGGACTTCATATCGCGTTTACCAGCGAGTGGGATAATGTAAAATACCGACCCGTTAGTAATTGCCCCAGTCTCACCGATGCAAACGGATATTTCTTCCCGTTCATCTGGCCAAACAAAAATTATCCGGGTCAGGCGTTGCTGGAAAATAAATGGACGTTTGCTGACGTAGAACAGGAACTTCGTGCTCAAATTGAATTGGGGATAAAAAATATTCCGCGTGTGAGTCATATCAGCGCACACATGAATAGCTATGGCATGCGCGATGATGTAAAAGCATTGGCGAAAAAATTATCGAAAGAATATAAAATTGACATTGATCTGGAAGAATTGGGAGTGAAGTACATTGGCTATGGTGGACCAACTGGTACTTCGGAAGAAAAAGTAGAGAGCTTTATTTCGATGTTAGAGAGTTTGAAACCGGGAGAGACGTATTTATTTGTTGATCATCCGGGATTGAACACACCTGAACTTCAGGCCATCCACCATATCGGATATGAAAACGTGGCAGTCGATCGTCAAGGCGTTACGGATGCATGGACTGACCAGCGTGTGAAAGATGCGATTAAGAAACTGGGAATTCAATTAGTCAGTTATGCTGATTTAAAAAGTAGATAGTAAAAGCAGAAGTATTCGTACAACCAAAACTTCAATTATATGCCTGTAAAGAAACACGATATTCCTTCTGCTGAAAATCTCTCCAGAAGAAATTTTATTAAGAATGCAGCGGTGGCAGCCACCGCCTTCACAATTGTTCCCCGCTTTGTATTGGGAGGTAAAAACTTCATTGCGCCAAGCGATACGCTATACCTTGCTGGCATTGGTGTTGGAGGCAAAGGCGAAAGCGATTTAAGTGAATGCGCCAAAAGCCCGAATGTAAAAGTTTCATTCCTCTGTGATGTTGACGACAGACGAGCAGAAAAATCAAGCAAGAATTTTAAAGACGCAAAGTACTTTAAAGACTTCCGCGAATTGCTTGATAAGGAACATAAAAATATTGATGCTGTTACCATTTCGACACCTGATCATACACACGCCTCTATCGCAATGAATGCAATGGAAAGAGGAAAACATGTTTATGTGCAGAAGCCCTTGACATGGAGTGTGTACGAGGCCCGTACTTTAACCGAAGCCGCGCGCAAGTATCAGGTAGTAACGCAAATGGGAAACCAGGGTGGATCGGGTGATGGTGTAAGAAGAATGAAAGAGATGTATGATGCGGGTTTGATCGGTGATGTTACGCGTGTATCAGCGTGGACGAACAGACCGATATGGCCACAGGGAATACCGGTTCCAAAGGACAAACAAGAAATACCAAAAGAACTCGATTGGAATTTGTGGCTGGGTCCTGCACCTGACATTGATTATTATTCTGGCTATGTACCCTTCGGATGGAGAGGGTGGACTGCCTTTGGTACAGGGGCGATGGGCGACATGGCATGTCATATTTTAGATCCTGCGTTTCGAATTCTTCCCATTGATTATGCATCTGATGTGGAATGCAGTTTCACCGGCACATGGGGAAATAGTTTCAATGAAGTTTTTATTCCGGAAAGTTTCCCGTCATCATCCGCTATGTATTTTACATTCCCGGGTAAGAATGGAAAACCCGATGTGAAATTATCTTGGATGGATGGCGGCATTAAACCAGAGCGACCTGCCGAGTTAGGTGCCGATGAACCCATGGGTGATTGGAGTGGTGGTATCATCTTCGAAGGAACAAAAGGTAAAGTTATGGCCGATTGTTATGGAGCAAATCCACGATTGTTGCCCACTTCTAAAATGAAAGATTTAGTTCTCGAACAGAAATTGGCGCGCGTTCCGGAAGGACATTATGTGCAGTGGGTAAATGCTTGTATGAAAGGATATGGCAAAGCAGAACTCAGTTCCTCATTCGATTATGCGGGCCCTTTCACAGAAGCAATTTTGATGGGCGTTCTGGCATTGAAGAGTTATTATGTGAAGGATGGAAAAAATTATCCAGGCAGAAGAAAACTTTTGTGGGATGCGAAGAACATGAAAGTGACCAACGTTGCACAAGTTAACGAACTGGTAAGACGTGAGCCTCGCAAAGGATGGACTATTTAAATTAATTATAGATAAATCGTATTTATTCAAATGAAAAAAACACTAGTCCTCTTTTTTCTTTTCGTCACTTTACTAACCTATGCTCAGCAAAAAACTGCTCAGACTTTTACGATGGCCAAGTCACCGGAAGAGGCTGGCTTTTCAACTGAGCGATTGAAGCGACTGGATGCATTGATGCAATCTTTTGTTACAGAGGGTATCGCACCCAATGTTGTTACTTTCGTTGCACGCAATGGAAAAGTGGTAGCATACAACGCTTATGGGTACAGTAACCTTGAACAAAAAACTTTACTAAAGAAGGACGATATCTTTCGAATAGCTTCTCAGACAAAAGCAGTAGCGACTGTAGGATTGCTCACACTCTTCGAGAAAGGTAAATTTTTGTTAGATGATCCCATCTCCAAATACATTCCTGAATTCAAAAATCCACGTGTACTGGAAAGTGTCGATACTGCAAAAGGAACCTATGAAACACGATTGGCGAAAAGCGAGATAACGATTCGACAATTGTTAAGTCACACAGCTGGTATCCCGTATGAGCATCCATTGGATAGTCGGCTCGAGTTTAAAGTGCCCTTCTTTAACTCAACACAACCTGAGGTCTTGGCGGATGTAATCAAACGACTTGCAGCACGACCGCTCACTCATGATCCGGGTACAGCATTTGTCTATGGATTGAACACCGATGTAATTGGTTATCTGATAGAAATTCTGAGTGGAAAGAAGTTGGATGTATTTCTGAAAGAAACCGTTCTTGATCCGCTGGGTATGAAGGATACCTATTTCTATTTGCCGGAAGATAAAGCAAAACGATTGGTTGAATTGTATTCGAAAGATTCGGAAACCGTTCCGCTTACACTTCATACAAGTAATGAGTATCGCCTCTCCTCAACCATGGGAGCGAAGACGTACTTCTCTGCTGGTGCAGGATTGGTAAGCACCATCGAAGACTATGCAAAACTTTGCCAGATGTTATTGAACTACGGAAGCTTTAACAACAAGCAAATACTCGGACGGAAAACAGTGGAAATGATGTTTCGAAATGAAATTGGTGAGCTCGAAGTTTGGGATCGCAAAGATAAGTTTGGCTTGGGCTTGCAGATCATTACGGAAGAATCACACTATGGAGCGAACACAACTCCCGGTTCTTTGACTTGGGGCGGAATGTATTGTTCAGAATACACAATCGATCCGAAAGAAAATTTGATCTTGCTGGTGTTCACGAATGTTCACCCCTATGCGCACTACGGAGAATTTGTTCGCAAATTCAGAATCAGTGTCTATCAGGCGTTGAAGTGATAAAATCTAATCACTATGCATTAATCAAATTTAGATTTATTTAGGTAGATCGCTCTTTTGGTATACGAATATTGGATTTGCCATTTAGATTTACTTGCTTGTATCATGCCTACACCATCGCCTGAGTCAGGAACCATTGGTATTTGGACGAGCACCTCGCTCGTGATGGGTAACATGATTGCGTCCGCCATGTTCATGCTGCCTGCGGCACTCTCTTCTTTTGGGAGTATAAGTTTAATAGGTTGGGTGGTTTCTGGTTTTGGCGCGATCTGTCTTGCTCTAATGTTTAGTTGGTTAAGTCAGTTGATGCCTGTTGCCAACGGAGGGCCTTATGCATACACGAGAGAAGGTCTTGGCGATTTTGCAGCCTTTCTTGTAGCCTGGGGATATTGGATATCGGTTTGGTGTACCAATGCAGCGATCGCTGTTGCGTTCATTAGTTACCTCACTGTTTTTTTACCTGCCTTAGGTACTAATTCTTTTCTAGCGGTCGGTGTTGGGTTATCTGCAATATGGTTACTCACGTGGGTAAATACTAGAGGCATACGAAAAGCCGGTGCCATTCAGGTTGTGACAACCGTTTTAAAAATTGCTCCCCTTGCACTCGTAACCATTGGTGGGATATTTTATATTCATCCGGAAAACTATTTTCCGTTCAACAGCAGTGGTGTTTCTGATATGAGCGCCATCACTACAACCGCTACACTTACCTTGTTTGCCTTTCTGGGTTTGGAGTGCGCCACTATTCCTTCTGGCAGCGTTAGAAATCCAGAGAAGACAATACCACGTGCTACGATGCTGGGTACGCTCGCAGTAACCGCGCTTTATATTTTGGGTACTGTTGTAATCATGGGTGTATTACCCCCGTCAGTATTACAAACATCAAAAGCGCCCTTCGCTGATGCAGCCGCGAGCATGTGGGGAAATTGGGCAGCTTATCTCGTGGCAGGTGGAGCCGTAATGTCTACGTTCGGTGCGTTGAATGGGTGGTTATTAATACAAGGACAAATACCTGCTGCAGCAGCAGCAGATAAATTGTTTCCAACGATTTTCAAAAAGGAAAATAAAGTAGGTGTACCTGTGATTGGGTTGGTTGGTTCAAGTGTTCTGGTCTCATTTGTCATGCTGATGAATTTTAGCCGCAGCCTTGGGGATACCTATCAGTTTATCATGTTACTTTCAACGATGACGGTTCTAGTGCCGTACCTTTTCTCTGCCGTTTCGTATGCTATTCTCGCTGTGCGATCGAATAATTTAAAATGGAACAACAGTATAAAACTTGGTATTGCCATGTTGGCCTTTTTATATTCAATGTGGGCAGTGGGTGGTTCTGGTGAAGAAACCGTGTATTGGGGATTTTTACTCCTCATGGCCGGAGTTCCCTTTTACGGCTGGAGTAAAATGCGCAACCCTTAATAGTATGGCGATATTCCTTAGCGCCTCTGTGCCTCAGCGGTAAAAGTATCACTCTGAAAATAAGCCACGAATACACAAGGTCACAAAGAGCCACGAAGTAAATCAATCATGAAATCAATAATTGAAATATGAAACGTACTTGTCAGTCAGAATATGGAGCGTTGCAAAGTGTATTCATCAAGAAAGCAGCAAATGCTTTTATCGATCAGGATACCATTTCGCGTGAATGGAAATCGCTCAACTTTCTAAGCGAACCGAATAACACGGCAGCAGAAAAAGAATCAAAACAATTTGAAGTACTGTTAAGTAAGCATGGTTCTGAAGTAAAATTCTTTTCGAAGGATACTTCACTTACAATGGACTCCATTTACTGTCGCGATGCCAGCATTGCCACAGATAAGGGAGTGATCATCTGCAACATGGGCAAGCCTGAGCGAAAAAATGAACCCGCTGCCGCTGCTAAAGTTTATCACGAGTTGAATGTTCCGATTCTAGGTACAATCAAATCTCCGGGAACGGTTGAAGGTGGTGATGTAGCATGGCTTGATCCGAAGACTCTAGCGGTTGGAAGAACATATCGCACAAATGATGATGGCATCCGTCAGCTTCGTGAAATGCTGGAGCCTTCTGGCGTTCAGGTATTAGTAGTGCATTTACCTCATTATAAAGGATCATCGGATGTATTTCATTTGATGTCGATTTTTAGTCCGGTGGATAAAGATCTGGCGGTTGTGTACTCACCTCTGATGCCTATTGTTTTTCGTGAAGAATTAATTAGTCGTGGTTACGCATTAGTAGAAGTACCTGACGAAGAATTTGAATCGATGGGATGTAATGTGCTGGCAATCTCTCCTCGAAAGTGCATGATGATGAAGGGCAACAATATTACAAAGCAAAGAATCCTTGATGCAGGATGTGAAGTAATTGAATACGAAGGACAGGAGATCAGCTATAAAGGTGGTGGCGGACCAACATGCCTTACACGACCTATGTGGAGAAGAATTGATGACTAGCACGAATCTTATTAATAAGTAGCACATGGTTTAGACCATCGGCTACTTATTAATTGAAATAATTTGCTACTCAATCAGGCAGAGCAAATGCAACATACGCATCACCCGATTTTGTTCCCAGCTTCCCCCCACCACAGGCAATCACCAGATATTGTTTGCCATTCAATTCATAAATAGCAGGCGTGGCAAAAGCAGGAGAAGGCAAGGTGTATTCCCAAATCAATTTTCCATTGGCTTTATTGAAGGCACGAAGTTTTCCATCGCGTGAGGCACCAATGAATACGAGTCCTCCGGCAGTTACTACAGGGCCTCCGTAATTTTCTGTCCCGGTTGGAGGAATGCCTTTAGCTTTCAGTTCAGCATATTCACCGAGTGTTGTTTTCCAAACAAACTCACCCGTATTTAAGTTGATGGCATTTAAGGTTCCCCATGGCGGACTAATCGCAGGATATCCATCAGGACTTAAGAACTTCGTGTACCCAGTAAGTTTGTAAGGCATAAAATTCACACTATCGATTTTAACTTCACCACCATCAAATGGTTTTTTCTGATCTAGTTTGATGTCGAGTACGAAGGATGCGATGGCATTCTTGTCGTTGTCTGAAATATGTTTGAAAGCTGGCATCATTCTTCTTCCGCTGTTGACGAGTGTTATGAAATCTTCTTTCTTATATTTTGATTGTATGTTGATCAGTGTAGGATTGTTACCAGTTCCTTTTCGATCTGCACCGTGACAAGCTGAACAGTTTTGTTTATATAAACGCTCGCCTGCCTGAAGCCATGACTCTTTTTTTGGTTGCTCCATTTTGTTTTCTCTCATCTCCATGATCCACGCCATTTCGTTGGCATTTACATAAAGAATTCCTGTTTGTGGATCAAATGCGGGACCGCCCCATTCACCACCACCATCATAACCCGGGAAAACAAGAGAAGGTATTTTTCCAGGAGGTGTGTACATATGGTTGTGTCGGTATCGTTTCAGATCATTCGTTAATCTTTCTTTTACACTGTCATCCAGATACGGATTGATATCATTGTCGGTTAAATGCTGACGCACAAACGGAATTGGCTTTTGTGGGATAGGTTGTGTTGGCCAGACTTCTTCTCCTTCTAGGTCACTTGTGGTATCAACCAGAGTCTCGACAATGTCGAATACTGGTTTTCCATTTTCGCGTTCGAATACGTAGACCATTCCATTCTTTGTGGTTTGTGCTACAGCATCGATTTGTTTTCCGTTTTTGTTGAGGGTGATGAGCGATGGAGGTGTAGGTAAATCTTTATCCCACAAATCATGATGCACAAATTGATAATGCCAAATGTATTTTCCGGTTGCAGCATCCAGCGCAAGTAAACAGTTGGCAAATAAGTTTGAGCCTTTGCGTTTGCCTCCGTAAAAATCGTAAGCCGCTGATCCGGTTGGTGCGAAGAGTATTCCTCTTGTTTCATCCAACGAAAACCCACTCCATGTATTGGCTCCGCCCATGTGTTTCCAGGCATCTTTATCTTTCCACGTTTCATAGCCCAGCTCCCCCGGTTGAGGAATTGTATGGAATATCCACTGAAGTTTTCCAGTCAATACATCGAACGCTCTGATGTGACCGGGTGCAGAGGGAGGAGCTTCATCGACACGGGTTCCGAGGATGATTAAGTTTTTATAAATCACTCCGGGAGAAGTATTCACCACAAACAAATCGTTTACCTCACGACCGAGTCCTTCGTGCAAATCAATTGAACCATTGTTTCCAAAGGAAGGAATCGGCTTGCCCGTTTTGGCATCCACGGCAAATGTATTCGAACCTGCAGTAAAGAAAATGCGCCTATCTTCTTTGCCATCGGTCCAGTAAGCAACACCGCGACTGTTGATCATGATATGTTGATACATCGGATTGATTTCCGATATCGATTTTGAATTGGAATCAAATACCCATTTCTCTTTCCCCGTTAATGCATCAATGGCAAACAATTTCATTTTCGGACCAACACCATATAAAACGCCATCCACCATAATGGGATTACATTGAATCTGTGAACCGTATACGGTATCTGCATCACCCGTATGATACGTCCATGCCACTTGCAATTGATTGACATTAGAAGTATCAATTTGCGTTAGCGAAGAATATTTCATCGCCTCTTTACCACCATTATAAACTTCCCACGACTTATACTCTTTGTCTGATTTGCTACAAGAGAGCAGCAAGATCAGACAGGACGTAAGAATACCAACGTTCTGAAAGTATTTGGAATTTTTCATGTGTTGTAGTTAGAGGAAATAAAAATAGTGAATTAATGTGAATCCGAAAGTATCTCTTATTCGAACTACATTTCACTGTAAGAAATCTATTTTCAATAAAAAAATAGTACTACTTCCTTTTTGCCAAAAGGACACTAAGACACAAGGAAGCCACAATATAAAAATGTATTTAGCCGCAGCGGGGCTAACTGTTTGTAGCGTTGGGTTTCAACCCTGCGTTACGAATTTGGTATTGTGATTGTGCCTACGCACTCTGTTGGTGATATTGAACGGAATAATCTAATCTTAATTCTTTAAACGAACAACCTCGAACCTTGAACTTTAAACTTCGAACTTTTCAAAGCCATCCATTACTCTTCAACCAATTCTTGCACCGATCCATCCAAAGATCATCAGTCGTCTTGTTCACCATTCCGAAGCCATGCCCTCCCTTTTGATAAATGTGTATTTCTGCAGAAACTTTATTTTTTATCAGGGCCTGGTAAAACACAATGCTATTTTCTGACTTCACAGCATCGTCATCACTTGCGTGAACCAGGAAAGTAGGAGGAGTTTGTGATGTTACCTGTAGTTCGTTCGAGTATAATTTTATTTTTTCAGCAGTGGGTTGTTTTCCAATCAATTGTTCGCGTGAACCCATGTGCGAAGTGTTTTCATCGAAACTGATTACCGGATAAATCAATATCATAAAATTAGGACGCACGCTGATATTATTTTCATTCGGGATAACGACAGAGTTGAAATGCGTTCCAGCGGTAGAGGCCAGATGACCTCCTGCTGAGAATCCCATAATCCCGATCCGATTCTTACTTACATTCCATTCCTTTGCGCGCTCGCGTACGACCTTGATGGCTTGTTGAGCATCTTGCAGTGGCCCGATTTCTTTGTTTAGCATCGTGGTATCATCCGGTATGCGATACTTTAATACAAAAGCAGTGATACCCATCTCATTGAATTTCCGGGCTACATCTGTTCCTTCATGACTGGATGCATTCACCCAGTATCCACCGCCAGGATATATAATGACAGCCGTGCCATTTGCTTTTACTTTTGTAGGTTGAAATATGGTAAGCGTTGGTATTGAAATTCTACTAACGATGGTAATACCATCATGCAGCTCGGTCTTCTCTTTGTCGGGCGATGGTTTGCTGTTGGGTATCGTGCCGTTATATAAAGGAATAGTTGTTTGAGCCATAACAGGTGACATCAGTACGATGAAGATAAGTTGGAGGATTTTGTTTTTCATAGTGGCGACTAAAATAGTGAAATATTGTCAGAGCTCTAAAGTTGCCGTCATTGCGAGGAAGGTTTTATGCGTTTCGCATAAAACCCTGACGAAGCAATCCCCTGGCTACGAAGTGTGCACGTTGTAGTACGGGGATTGCTTCGTCAGCATTTTCAGCTTGGCGCTGAAAGCTTCCTCGCAATGACGGTAGCTTCAGAGTTTTGGAGCAAGCCACAAGAAGCCCGCAGTTAGAACAAAGAGCAGGTAAAAGTAAACTGGATCCACAATTTTAGACTCCATGATTTTCTCTGATGCTGTCGTTTCTGAATCACGACTCAATACTTGATTTGCTTTGATCTGCTGCGCAACAGCAAGTGATTTCCATTCCTGCGCTTTCGATACATAATAATAGTGAAAAGCATCCTGCACGTGTATCATGTGCCTTCCTGCTTCCGATGCCCACACGCGACCATGCCACACATCATCAAGCATTACATCTTCCTGAAGCGGTATTTGAATACTGTCAATAACAAGCGTTGGATTTTCAAGTGTAGAGATGATTTGAATGTCTATCGGCTCATCCTGATAAACAGGGAATGAATTTTTGATTTTTATTTTGGATGACGAAATATTGAGCCTCGAAATGTTTTCGATCACAGGCGACCAAAGATTAGAATAGCGAATTGAATCTCCTGCGAGTGTGAGTTGATACGTCTGTTGCAAAAACTGGAATCCAATTTTGCCTAATCCCTGATTTTTATATCCGGATAGTATTCCGCTTTTGTTTGCAAGAATTGATTTTGCAGATGAAGATTCATTCACTCGATAGGGCAATGCAGGAAGTGTAAAGGATGTTTTAGAAAGGACTAAACTCGTTGTATCCACTTTAATCTTCTGAACTTGAAAAGGAAAGAAATTAATTCTTCCTTTTGTTTCTTTTGATGGATCAACATCCAACATCAATAACCCTAAGCCATTCTGAATACTTTCATGCAGAGTTGTTTGTTCGGTAGGCGATAACGTTTTTAACTCATTTGCATCCAGCAACACTAGATCAAAACGATTCAATAATTCATTGGTTAGCCGACTAAATTGTTGAGAAGGTAGATTGCCATATTCAAATCTGAAATTATTTTTAGATAATTGATAACGCAATAGAAGTTGATGTCCTTTTGCAGTGAGAAAATTCTTAAGGTACTGCGTTTCGAAAGTAGGATAGGATTGAAGGAAAAGAATTCGCAATGGCTTTGATTCTTCAACATGCAAAGGAAGTATGTCGCTTGATGTGTTTCCATCTATTTTCTTCATAATCAATTCATACGATATATTTCCACTTTGCTTGGGCTGGAATGAAAGCTGAAAAGGCTGATTGCCTGTTTTCTCTATTAATATAGAGTCTTCCCTGCCAGTCGGTCCTTTCAGCACAATCCTGGTTTTACCCGACTCGTTATAATAGAGTCCTTTAATGGCATTCGTTCTATTGGACAGGATGGATTCATCAATATGTAATTGCGTGATGCCTTCTGTTTTGTCTGCTGGAATGAATTGAAATGTTTTGTGATCCAATACATCCAATGCATGATTCGGCAAGCCTTCCCCAACGATAAACTGAATATCATCTTGTATGGAGTACAGATCAGAGTAGGACAGTAACTTCGATCCTTTATGTGGTTTTACTCCTTCAATATGTTTAAGAGTTGCGCTGCTATTGAGTTGGAGAAGACTATCGACTTTCTTTTGATCATAGTTTGCAGTGAGGAGAATAATGGAAGAAGACTTCTCTACTGTATAAGCAGGTTGTAAGATTATTCCAGCCAACGCCAGTATCATCAAACCAACAGAAATGATTCGCAAAACACGAAGCGATTGTTTTCTTCTCCATTCCAACCCGATAAAAAATGCAGCAAGCAGTACAAGTACTGAAGCAACAAGTTCTAAAGGAAGCAGAGTATTAAAGGACATCATCTCGTTTAGTTATGTAATACATTAGCTCTTGAGAAATCCCTCTGTATTCCTCTGCGTTCTCTGCGTCTCTGCGGTAAAAAATGCGATATCATATTAATTTCTCAATGCTTCGAGGTTCCTAATAAACAACTGATCAATCGCATGCAAACTTTGTTGCTTGGATTGAGGTGATGTGGTCTCATTCGGCAACACATTCCAAAATGCCTTTCTGATTTCTTTTAATGCTTCTACTTTCTTATCGGCTTCAATTTTATTTTCGGTAAGCGCAGTGATCAGCGATAAGCTCCTTAAATACTTTCCGGGCTGATTCAGAGCAACCACTGATAATTCCTGTCCTGCTTTTAGGAATTGATTTTTCTGAGCAGAGGTAATAGTGATCGTTTTTTGCTGAAGTAATTTCTCAATCACTAAAAAAGCTTGTTTAATGTTCGGATACACATTCAGCTTTTCCTTTTGATATTGAGAAGATGAGTTTTCAATCTCCGTTAAATCACCTGTCAATCGTTTCTCTTCTTTTAATGGAGGTGGATCAAATCCAGTGCGGTGTACATATACTCTCGAATCCTGACTAATCTCTTTCAATAGCTTTAACGCCTTATATTGATAGGGTAATGATTTTGCCGGATCGTACAAACGCAAATGTAATTCAGCATCCCACATAATGGTAAGGGCTGCCTTTAGTTTGGCTTTGATGGATTGAGTGAAGAAGGTAGCTTCTTCTTCATCATCGTGCGTATGTTTAAAATCTGCAAGAGGATCTTCTTTTGCATTCGGATCGACTTTGTCTCCATGATCGTGTCCTGCTTCTTCCGTTTTCTTATCCGCCACAAGATTGTGCTCATTCTCTTCATCGTGCACATGACCAAAGTTTTTCACAACATCTTCATGCGAATGATCATCACCTTCTGCCGTAGCGGCTGATGTTTGCGCGATACCACCATCAAACTCTTCACCCATAAATTCGCCATATTTCAAACGCAATACTTTCTGATCATATCCTAACTCGTTGCTTTTAAAATTGAACTTGTCTTTGGTGGTTTGCTTTTTATCCTTCAATAATTTCTCTGAGTCAATTATAATCTGTCGCTGACTCCTGAAATACTCCGGCATCAAATCAACACCCAAGCCAGCATCAACCGATGTTTCTTGTTGCGCTGTATCTTGTAAAGCAATAAAGAAAGTCTCTGTTCGATTGTGCCCCGCGATTGGAGTCTTATTATCAAAGGCCTCTATATAGAAATAGAGTTCATCTCCAGGTTCCAACCCAAGCTTAATCAAATCAATCAACCTCGTAACTCGTACCTCCCTACCTTGTACCTTGACTGGTGTATCAAAGAATAATTTCTCTTCCCTGAACTTCACCGATTCACCACTGCCTTTACTTACAGTAGCAATAATGTGCGCCTGACTAATACTGTAATCATCTGTCAGTACAGACTTTAAACTAATTTGAAGACTGTCGCGAGCTTTGAGTTCTGTGAATTGATTTAAATTTTGTACAGCAATACTCGGAGGATGATCTCGGATAACTTCGATTTTATAGAAGTCGGAATAATGTCGTTCTTTTGCATCGTTCCATACCAGTTGATAAAATCCAGATTCCGTAAATGATCGCTCTATTTTATGAGAAATCTTATCTATTTTTAGTTGCACACTATCTTTTCCGGAAAAAATAATCTTAACGTCCGTCATGGCCACTCCATAAAAAGTCCTCCAATATATTTTACTTCCTTCAACAATTTTAAGATCAAGGTTAGTAGTCATTGATGCTGGAATCCCAGTGTAAGCCGGAGGAGTAATTACAATTTCAAAACTTTCGAGAAACGATGACAGGTTTTCTATAACCTTGCTTTCTTCTTTACTTTCTTTTGGTGAAATGATTTTATTCTGAGCAGGTAATGTAAAGGAACTCAATCCTACGTACATAACAATACTCAGCACAAAGAGGAGCGAAGCTTGCTTAATCTTATTCGGCAATTTGATTTGCGGATAGAGCAGTTCGAACTGTTCGATGCAGCGTAACTTTTGCAGTTGTTGCAAGGGCGTAAGGTCACGTTCTTCTCTCAACAACAAATCGCTGCTCTCCTGTAATTGTGGATAATGTTGATTCATGTACGAAACCACTGCCTCATTTCCTACTTTAAAAATATTCAACTGAATACTTCGGATCATAAAGAAGAGTACGCCCGCGCCAATAGAAAGAACATACGTAGTAATTATATTCAGGGAAAGGACATGACTAATCCCAAACACAACGAGGTTAACTGAAAACGCAAGCAAGCACACTTCTGTCAACCGAACCAACTTGTAGCGTTGCTTCAGACGATGCAGAAAATATAGTGACGGATGCGTGCTCATTGATTTCGTTTAAAGGCTACGATGCGTTCAATCAACAACGAGATCAGAATCAGTGCAACTAAATATTGTATAACATTACTTGTGCTGGTTGTAACCAAGTCTTCTTTTCCTTTTACATCTGTTGATGACCACAATTCCTTTTCAGGCAAAGCACGTCTGTCAAGTTCATTTGCTCTTTGTTGTGCTTCGTCTTTAGGAAATAGAATAGAAGCGAGTCGTAATGCGAGGTTATCAGCAATGGCATTTTCCTGATCAAGTCGTTTATTGATCAGCCAACCTTTCTCAGATGATGTAAGTAGTTCACTTTCAAATTTGTTCTTAGAATATACAATGCTGTTTGTATTAGTTGTCTTTGGAAATTCATTATCCGAAAGCCATACAATCCAATCCGTCTTATCATCATTCCCTTTGGCTGCATCACTTGTTTTAATACTCAAAACACAAGGCAATGTTTGATCAACTGCTTTCAGTGCAGCCAGTATAATTTCTTTATCATAATCAAACTTCGCATCACTATAGACAGTAATCGAGATTGTATCCTGAGTATGTACAAGCGCTTTCTCTTCATCCGTCAACGATTCACCTCGTACCTCGTAACTCGCAAACCTCGTACCTCCAAAATCCGTTTTTCCTTTCCGAACTAAAACTGAATCAGACGAAAGGCGAATAGCAGTCAATGTAAACTCCGCTGGCTCGGGATTTTTTGAAATCCATTGTATGTTATCCGGCAACGTAGTTCGCTTTCCCTTAAATCGATTGGCGTAATTATACGAGAGCACCACAATCTGTTTCGCATGTTCTTTCTTCAATGATTCAACCAACGATCCATAATTCATCGAAGCCTCTATCGTTGCACTATCTTTCAGCAATGGAAAATCTTTCGCCAGCCATCTCAACTCAAATCCTTTCTGTTCTAAACTATCCACCAAAGTCTTGAAGTCCTTTTCTTTCTCCATTCCGCGTTCCATCACCAACCATTTTGTGTCTCCTGATTTGGAATTCGTAAAATTCAATCCACTCAACAACAAAACAATTAACGTAATCAGCAGACATCTCAGGACGAGTAATACAAATTCATTCAACCGAATATTTCTAAACTGACGCGTACTCGTTTCTTCCAAATGACGAATGCTACCAACACGAATTACCTTTCCTTCCTTACGACTCAGTAAATGAATCCCAACAGGAATCAATAATCCTGTGAGTCCCCAGAGCCATATCGGATTTAAGAACTGCATCAGCGCATCAATGTATTACGTACCTTCAAAAAATCGCGCAATGTTTTTTCAAATGGATCGCTCATCGTTACCAGTTGATAGGTAATCGCTTTCTCCAGCATCCACATTCGCGTTTCCTTCACCCAGTCTTTCATGCGCGTGGCATAGACTTCCTGTTGAAGGGCTGTATCTACTTTCACCTGACGTTTATTTTCCAGATCCTCAAACGAAAACGATCCATCATAACTCAAAGCCATTTCCTGCTCACCCATAATGTGAAAGACAATCACTTCGTTGCGCGGTGTCTTCAAACGCGAAATGAAATGCAACAAATCGTTGTCATCGTCATACATATCCGTAAAGAAGATGATCAGCTCCTTGCCATGATGATCGAACAATTGTTCAATGCCACCATCTTTATTCCAACTGCCTTCACTCTTCACATTTACCAACGCATTGAGAAAGCGAATGAATTGCTGTTGCTCAAACCGAGGTTGTATGGTGTTGATGTTTTTATTGTTTACCGTAAAGAGTCCGAACGTATCGCTTTGCTTGCGCGTAAGATAGGCGAGGGCCGCGATCATTACCTTGGCATACTGCAATTTGCTCATAGCACCTTCTGCATAACTCATCGAGTTGCTGGCATCGAGCATAAACTTTACGGTGATGTTCGTTTCAATAGCTGCCTGCTTAATGTAATAGCGCTCTGAGCGTGCATACATTTTCCAATCGAGTTGGCGCAAGTCATCGCCTGGTTCATAACTTCTGTACTGACTAAACTCCTGACCCGCACCCACAGCCTGACTTTTATTGCTGCCGCTCATAAAGCCTTCCACAATAATGCGCGCAACCAACTCAAGACCGCTCACGGAATTTAAAATCTCGGGTTTGAGTAAGTCTTTCAGTTGCGTGTTCACAGTCGTGGCGTGAGCGTGTGCTTACAAATTATTTTTAGACGCTGGAGCAAGTTTCAACAATTGCTCTGTTACATCATCAGATGTAACACCTTCTGCTTCTGCTTTGAAGTTCATCAATATGCGATGACGCAACACCGGGTAGGCAACCGCCTGAATATCCTGTTGTGTAACAGAAAAATTTCCGTGAAGCAACGCGCGTGCCTTTGCCGTGAGAATCATCGCCTGCCCGGCCCGTGGACCAGCACCCCAGCGTACCCACTCTTTCACAAACTTTACATCACTTTCTCCCGGACGCGTGGCGCGCACCATCGTGCTCACCATATCTATCAGGTCTGCATTGATGTGTACATCGCGCACCAGGCGTTGCGCCTCTTGTATGGTTGTGCCTTCAATTACTTTATTGATAGTATGCGTTTTTCTTCCTGTAGTGTTGGCGAGAATGGAACGCTCTTCTTCAGCCGTTGGATACTTTATTTTAATGAACAACAGAAAGCGATCGAGCTGTGCTTCCGGTAACGGAAACGTACCGGCCTGTTCAATCGGATTTTGTGTGGCGAGAATGAAGAACGGTTTATCCAATGGATAGGTAACACCTGCATACGTTACTTCAAACTCCTGCATGGCCTCGAGCAAAGCTGCCTGTGTTTTTGGTGATGTACGGTTAATCTCATCCGCCAAAATTATATTCGAGAATACAGGACCCTTGTTGAATTTAAAAAAGCGTTTACCTGTAGTATGATCTTCCTCCAGAATTTCCGTACCGATAATATCCGAAGGCATAAGATCGGGTGTAAACTGTATTCTGCGAAACTTCAGATCGATGGCATCGGCCAGCGTGCGAATCATCAGCGTCTTGGCAAGACCCGGCACACCTTCCAGCAACGCATGCCCTCCCGCAAGAAACGTGATGAGCAACTGATCAATCGTCTCCTCCTGCCCAACAATCACCTTCCTGATCTCGCCCTTCAACGCATCCAGTTTCACAATCACATCCTTCACCGATTGCTCAACCACTTTTAAATCCTCTTTCATATCGTTTATAGTTTCAATCCATTTTTTACCGCAGAGGCGCTGAGACGCAAAGGAATGCTAAGGTAATACCGCATTCTCTTTTAATCTTTGCGCCTTTGCGCCTCTGCGGTTCAATTCATTTTTACCACAGAGTCGCAGAAACACTGAGAAAATACTAAGTCCTAACCTAGACCTAAACCTCTGCAATTCCCTTTGCGCCTCCGCGCCTCTGCGGTTCAAAATTCTCACCGCATCATCGCATACATAACAATATTCACACTAAACCTCGTATTGTCAATCTTATAAAACCGCTTATTCCGAAAATCATAATCCCACTCGCACCCATAATCTTTGTTGCTATAGAGCACCCCAATGCGCCCGTTGATCTCGATGGCTTTTAGGTAATCGTGCACTATGTCATCGCCCCAGCCGTTTAGTTCTTGTGAAGTTGTGGGCGGTCCATCAAAGTGGAAGAACATGGAGTAGAGCGCGTGGTTGTTGGGAATCTTCTTCAGCGCGGTTGGCCCAAAGATGCGCTCCATCTGCGACTCAAACGACTTGGAAAAAAGTCCGTCAATATCGTGGTTGCAATCATCGACAAACACAAAGCCACCGTTGCGCACATACTTCTCGAAGTTGGCGCGCTCCTGTTGCGTAAACTCCACCAGTTTATGCCCGCTTAGATAACAAAAGGGGCAACTGAAAATCGCATCGCTGCTTAGCGGCACAATGTTTTCCTGGGTATCGACCGGCAGCGTGGTGTATTCAATGAGCGAGTTCAGCAAGTTCACCGGCATGCGCTGGTCCACATCCCAATCTCCCGATTCGTATTGCAGGCGCGTAAAGAAGAACTTGTCTGGTACATTCATAAAGCCAGTGCAATTTCTGTTTTTTTATCACAATGTAAGGGGGAAAATTATACGAGCGGAATAATGTAAGCCAATGGAAACGAATGCGACATATTGGCTAAATCATTATCTTTAAATAAGCAAAACAAGAATGTTATGGGAGCAGCACAAATTAGGGAAGAATTGCACAAGTTGATCAATACAGCCGATGATAGGTTGTTGAATTTGATGTATGATGTAATGAAGGATGAAACACGTGAAGAAGATTTTTTGCTTACCGATGAGCACAAGAAAATACTAGACCAGCGATTGGCCGACCACAAAGCCAATCCATCAGAAGGATCAAGTTGGAGTGAAGTAAAAGCCCGCATTCAGCAGAAGGCATGACCTATCGTTTGATCTTTTAGTCTTCCGCTCAAAGCGACCTGGAAGAAGCTTACGTTTGGTACAATCAATAACAAACCTGAAATCACTTTTATATGCAAGATAGGATAGTAAGATTTGGACTGATTGGACTGACTTTTATTTGCTCTCTACTTTTTGCTCTTTGGTAGTTCGGTACACCAATTAGTCTCGGTGAAAAATTGGGTGATAATAGTATTGTTGGTTTAATAATAATAACTCTACCAATAATTACTTCACCAATTGTAGGATTTATAATTTCATCGATGGGACTTGGTATGATTGGATTGGTTCTACCAATTGAATCTATTAGGATTGATAAGAGCGCAGAATTGGATAACAAATATTTAGAATTACTTCATGCCAAATTTGAAAAAGTTGGATCTGGAGTTAATTATTCAAAAGAAAGTAAAAGTTATACTGTAATAGATAGCAATCTAGTATCATTAAACCATCAGATTTTATTGAGGCAAATCGTTAGTAGTGAATTGATGGGATTCACATTGAGGAGAATGGACCTCTTAATTGGTTACCTAAACACAGCGTTTTCAATAGTTTTTGGATTGATTGTTGGGTTCTGTATCAATTGGTATTCATTAGATACATTTGGATTGTTTTCTCTTGCCAAAATGTTTTGGGTATCTCCAATTATATTTTATTTAGTATTCGGATTCTTTCAGGCAAGAAAAGCCTTCACCGATCTAAATGAATTTGAGAAGCGAATTGTAGTTACGATGTATAAGTAGTGATCTGTATTCGTAGTGTCAGCTGCCGTCATTATTAAAAAAATAAATCTCAAGCCTAGAAATGAAGTCACTAAATTTAATTCTTTTTCTTTTTTTTGCGTGTATCGCAATACTACCATCGTTTGGCCAAGCCATAGCTACTTATAATGAGGTTATCTCAAAGCAAAAGACTGGTTCAATTGACAAGTACATTACTCAAAATGGAGAAATTTTTAAAGTTGGCGATACAATTACATTAGGTGTTTCATTTCGAAATGATTATTTCGACTATATCCAACAAGACTTTGGAATTGAGTTTTATGCGCTTTCCAACACAGCTTCAAATAGTAAAGTTGTCATAAAAAAGATTGCGATACGTTCAAAGACGGTTGTGGTAAACACCACAAAGCCTTATGGTTTTATTCACGGTTTGAAGGTTAGGAATTTCGATAGTGCCATTTCTAGCGGTGAGATAGTGTCAAAAATTATGACCTCGGATCAAGCACTTACTGAACTAAAAAAATGGAAGGATAAGTTTGACCTTGGTTTAATTTCGGAAGAATTTTATAAACAAAAGAAGGAAGAACTTTCAAAGTTTATTAAATGAAACCGCGACTGATGCAACTCTTCCAACGTTGGTTTGATGTCAGGAAAGACTCGTGTCTTGCGATCAATCAATCTATACTCTTCGTAATTACCAAAGTTGTATTTTTAGCAACAAACTGAACTTTTGATCCTCCTGCTTGACAAAAGCTAAATAGATTCAAAGCCTATCAAAAATGAACGAACATATCTACATCATCGGATCGGGTGCGGTTGGGAAAGTATTGGCAGTTGCGCTTCAGCGTTCAGGAAAAAAGGTTACGATCATTCGCGGAAGCGTTGATGATCAATTGAAGCACATCGAAAGAATGCAGGTTGAATTGGAGAATAAAACAAAACTGGAAGCAGAGATTGAAGTAAATACCTTAAGTAATTTTTCAGAGTTGAAAGGCATTATCGTGCTTACAAATAAATCGTATGGCAATAAAGCGTTAGCCCATTCGCTGAAAGAAAAAGTAAAGCATTCGCCTCTTGTTATTTTGCAGAATGGATTAGGAGTAGAGCAACCTTTTATTGATGCACATTTTTCTGAAATCTATAGATGCGTTCTTTTTGTCACGAGTCAAAATATTGGAGAAAACATGCTCCGGTTCAAACCGGTGTCGGTTTCACCTATTGGAATAATAGAAGGTAATGCTGTCAATTTGAATTTAATTGTAGAACAACTCAACAGTCCTGACTTTAAGTTCAAAGCAGAGCACAACATTCAAACCATCATCTGGAAGAAAGCCATTGTGAATTGTGTTTTTAATTCCATTTGTCCGCTGCTCGAAACAGACAATGGAATATTCCACCGCGATGAAAATGTTCTGGCCATTGCCAAAAGAGTAATTGAAGAATGCATGGCCATCTCAAGCGCAACGGGAATTGCGCTGAATGTAAAAGAAGTAGTTGAAAGTCTGCTGTTGATCAGCAAATCTTCTGATGGGCAGTTGATATCTACGTTACAAGACATTCGAAACAAAAGGCAAACGGAAATCGATACGTTGAATTTTGAAATTTTGAGGATTGCTCACACGTTGGGAAAGGAAGATCTTGTGAAGGAAACGAAACTGCTGGGTGAACTGGTGAAGTTGAAATCGGAGTTGTATAGATAACAAACATAAGTTGTATTTTAGAAATTCAATTCATAGTAAAACTTGAACTAAACCAGATGAAAGCGATCCTATTTATATTCCCTCTGATGCTCTGCCTTTTTTCCTCTCATGATCGGGCACTACCAAATGATATTGAAAGTGCCATTCGAGCATCTGACTTCGTAGGTTTTGTAGTGTTTGACGATAACGATAGCAGAGATGATTATGCAGTACTGCATGTATTGGAAAGTTTTAAAGGAGATGTAACGGATTTATTTCTCAAAGAAAGTAAAGCGAAATTTGTAGCGGATTTAGCTTACCTGTTTATGGCTACCAAAACCGGGTCAGTGGTAAAGGAGATTACCTATCCGGTTAGCCTAGCGTTAGACCTAAGCGATGCTTCCCTGAACATTTTAGACAATCTTGAATGTTACAATGAAGCATTGGCAAAGGAATATGAAAAAGGTATTTGCACCAAAGAGGGTGGTGCTCTCTGTGGTTGTGACAATAATGAGTACAACAATATTTGCGCGTTGTCAAAAGCAGGAATTATGAAATTCAAACCAGGAAGATGTCAATAAAGGTGGAGCCTCAACTGGCGAAAGTTTTCCATCTTGAGGACGCTGCGTTTTTAAATATAATATGAAAATTAACAGAACAAAGTACTCGCATGATGTCCTTAATATTTTACTTTATATTATAATAGCGACTGCATTAAGTTTATGGACATGTCAGTCTGCTGCGGAAGGTTACATCCAAATGATAACGATTGTTTTAAATTCAGTCATCTCTGGTTTGATAACCCTGATACTGGTTTTAATAATCAAGCGATTCAATACAGCTCCCAACTATCTCGAATTATCTTTTGGTGTAATACAGTTCTTTGCCTTTGAGATAGCGTTCGTCTTTTTTAAAGAGTATTCACTTTTTGGTTTTTTTGACGCTGATCCTCTTGATTTTCACAATGGAAAATTTGTTATGTCGTTTACAGCTTTACTATCTGTATGTCTTGTATACGGTAGATCGATTTGGATAAAATTTAAACATGCGTAACCCCTAGCAGGAGCAAGCCTTCCAACGTTGGTTTGATTGAAGGCGAGACTTGTGCCTACGCTACTTCATCAACTTGTATCTCTTACTTTTCCGGATACTTTTTCTTCACATAGGATACCGAATTGGCAATGAGTTTTTCTAAGATCTTCATATCGATATCTTCCAGCTTCTTAACATAGAGGCAGGCTTTGGAAACTTTGTGCTTGCCTAGTTTTTCCATTAAATCGGGATGGTCAGACATGCTCATCAAGTAAACGGTGATCGCAGGTTTTCGCGGTGAGAAACCTGTGAGGCACGAAAAACCTTCATGGCAGCTTTCATACTTGTATTAATATTGTCCGAACCCAACAATGGAAGGCCCCCATATTTTAGGTTCAGACTTTGTGATTTTTTTCATCATTTTGATGAGTGTATTGCAATCTTCGCGAACACTTTCTCTGGTAAGTTTATCCAAAAAATTTTCTACCGTTACTTCGGTGGGTTTAGTTTTTTGTTTGGCCATGGCTTGGAGGCTTTTTCAGGAATGAAGATAATTATTTGGTATGATACTTCACTCTTGGTTTGTATTGCCTAATGGGAAATATTTGATTGTAAAGTATGGCATCAACACCTACTACCGCAAGTCAACCAACGTTGGTTTGAGTGATGTCAGGACGTGAGCCTTTCTGTCAAACAATCCATCACTCTGTCTTCGTTAATTTTCCTTCTTTGAATTTCTTATTGCCGTCTGTACCCAAACCAGTAGCAAAATCATAAGTAAAGGTAGCAGGGGAGGCTTGCTCTACTTTTTGGTTTTTGTAGAATACATGTTGGTTGTCTTTTGAATAATCCTCATTGAGAATCTCAAATGTTTTGGGGTCAGCGTGTTCAATACGTTGTCCGTCAAAGTAAACCTGGTTTTTGTCTTTGAAGTAGTCGCGCTGAAGGATGGTAAAGGTGACCACGTCTATTTCAGGATAGAGTTTGCCATCACTGATGAGTTGGTTGTTTACTACGATGTTTCGTTCATCGATCACACGCATCGAATCGATGTGAGTAAAAGGAATGAGGACAAACTCTGTTTTCCAGTTTGATAGAATGATGGCATTGCCAATCAAAGCATAATCGCCATTGATGGCTTTGGCCGTTCCCTGTGGTATGGCAACTTTTCTTACTACTTCCTGAATCTCTGTTACCTTCAGGCTATCCGATACTTGTTTGTTGATAATGGCGTAAACTGAATTCGTATCGATAGCAATGCTGTTGTTGATGCGTTTGAAAGAATGATAGTCAGCATCAACGATTTTGTCAAGATAAAAGTAATGAGCATCATCACGGCCCCAGTAGCGATTCCAGTCTTCGACACCTGTGTCAAATCTATGATAGGTTTTTGGATTGGCTCCCTCAATGATTGAGAGTTTTTTGCCATAACCATTCGTACTGTAAACATGCATGGCATCTCGGGCAATTCTATCTTTATCAACAGTAAACGTAGTATAGTCTACCGCTTGCTTTTTTCCTCTCCAGAAAACAGAAGCATCGTCTTTCCCAAACTCTTTTGCAATGGGCTGAAAGGAATCTTTGTCGGCTTCCAGTTCTACATAGTCAAGTTCAAACCAATTGCCAGCGGGAGCATACACAATTATATTTTTAATGGAGTGGTAATAATACGAATCGGATATTTTTTCATTCACCGCCTTACCCAAACGAAATACAGTATACTTTGCCACCACAACAATGCTGCTGATAGCCAAAAGTATAATCACAATAATAAGTACAGTTTTCATATTCCTTTTTACAATATTTATGCAGTTATGTAACAGCTTGCAGTCACATCTGCGAAATCTGAGTGTATTTTAATCTGCGCAATCTGCGGGAAAAATATACTAATTCAAATTCATCGGTTTAAACTCATCATCGCGGATATCCGAATTCAGTATTACCTCTTTCACCATAATGGTAAGTATAGACTGATCTCCAACCTTGCTTACTTGTTTAAACGGTAGGTTCAGACCCTCTACATTTTTATACTCAAAAAAATACGTGTGGAGCAATGCACCTTGTAGTTCTGCGTTTTTGGCGATAGCTGTTTTTAAATACAATGCATGGGTAATAGCATCGAAGTAATAGGTTTCAGTTTGTCCGCTGCTCTTTAGCAAGCTTATTTTAAAATAGATTTTGTTTTCAAGTGTATCTGTGCCTTCCAGTTTTACCTGGTGGCCTTTTGCTTTATAATTAATGAACGGTATTTCCAGTTCAACATCTGCCTCGTTGGCCATGGCTTGTGCGGACTTGCCTTCGAGTAAGGTAGGCTTCGTTTCATTTTTAAAAGCATCGATCATCCAGCCGCTCGTTCCATCATAAGCTTGCGCATAATATTTTCCATTGAACGGCACAACAAACTTGTAACGGTTCGGGGCTTTCGCATACGTAGTGAAGGGGAAGACAATACCACCGTAATCATAATCACCCTTACTTACAATGGTTTTTACTTTCTTCCATTTCTTTTCCCCACCGGTGAAGCGGATGTAGTCGTTAATAATATCATTTGCTTTTTGTGCAGGGGCGAATGATGGGACAAACAAAAGGAAGGAGAGGAGCAGCGCGGGCATGGTATTATTTTAAAGACTGCAAATTACTACAATTCTTTTCGAAGTGATTTCTGTTTTTTTGCTTGCATGTACGCTTTAGACTGGGCATGAATGTGCTATTGCATTATCTGGCTAATCGCGATGGATTAATTGCTTTATAATACTACTGATGTTAATTTTGAACCTGGACTAAAAGTTATGGCTATTCCAATGTCTTCGCTTCGTTTTTCACGCCCTGTTTTTTGGCTATTATTTCTGCTGATGTTCAGTTGTTTTGATCGTCAGATTGATCCTGTGCCTGTGCTCACATTTCAAGCGAATAAAGTATTATTCTGCAACCTTGAATCGTATTGCTCCAATCCTGTATCGAGCTCCATTTTTATTGGCATCCCGACAGGGAATGGTACCTACCTTATGCAAAGTGGTCTGATTTCATTATCCAGTAGCGACCCCTCTGTAGCAGAGACTGATGGCTACAACATTATTACGAAGAAGACTGGAGAATGTACAATTACAGCTATTCAAAGAGCAGCGCCTGGTTATAATGCAGAAGGCAGGAAGAGTTATAAATTAATTGTGTTGCCAAAGCTGGATGCTCTACCGGAACTATCGTGGTATCAGGAACAATTCCGTGATGTCTATGTTCCGTTTTATCAAGGTGCCGGAGATTCGATTGTTAACCCGATCATTAATTCAATACCGCCTGGGCAAAAGATTACCTATTCGTCAAGTGATGCAGGTGTGGCCAGCGTAAGCGCTGAAGGTTTAGTAAAATGTCACAACGTTGGCCAGGCAACTATTAAGGCAGAACTGATGGAAAAACCGGGAGTGAATCGCTATGCATACGCTTCCTATAAAGTGATTGTTGATCCAACTCCGGTGATTACGTTTTCAGAAGGCAATTCATACACCTGCACGATGGGCAGTTCAGAAACATTTGCAAACACGTGGACTACATCTATTCCAGCAGGAGGTCCTGTGGGTGTTTTCCTCGATACCTATTTTGCGAGTATAGATTTTTTCGGTGAAATACGTGAGATTAGAAAGCCCGGAAAAACATTGGTGTATTTTGTACAAGAGGCGAAGCATGGAGTTAACGCAAGGGGCGTGGGGATTTATGAACTTACTATTTTACCACCGAAGCCAACACTGGAGTTTGTACAGGGTGCAGAATATACATGTTCGACTATTACCGGTGGTTGTAAAAATGAAGTCAGTTATAGTTACTGGGGTCTCTTCGACTATAAAGATCACATCTCCTATGCCAGTAGTGATGAAACCATTGCTACGGTAAGTGATGAAGGCATAGTGAATCCGATAAGGGCAGGCGAAGTTACGATTACCGCCACGCTTGCTGAAGTTCCGGATAAGTTTCAAGAGTGTACGGGTAGTTATTCACTCACTGTAATAGATTACCCCATTCCGGTATTAGAATTGAGTTATTGCTGGGGAGGTTGCTCAGTAACGTGTCAGCTGGGAAATAATTCCTATGTATGTGAAATGGATATTGTTTCGGACGTTCCACAGGGAGGTGCTATTGTTTATTCCTGCTCCGATCCCTCCGTTGCTACAATTGATAGTGTTACAGGTGTGATAACGCCAATAAAAATTGGCCATGCCATGATCACGGCTACTCAATTGGAAGTGCCCGGTGTAAATGGAGCTGCCAGTAAAACGATGCCATTGAATATATATTAATTAAACATTGGTCATGTCCCACCCTCTACTGACCCGAGCCTTCCCGTGTTGATTTGCGCAATACCAGGTTCAACTGTATTAGAAAATCCTTGCCATGATTGACCTTCGCCAAATCTCCATACATAAATCAGGACAAAAACTATTTCATGATTTTAACTTTAGAATTGAAGCGGAAGACAATATACTAATCAGCGGAGATAATGGAAGTGGTAGAACGATTCTTCTTGAGATTATTGCTGGTGCAATTCCGGTAACACATGGAGAAGTACATTATGATTTTATTAGTGGAGAAACTTGGGAAGAACGATATCAGCAACGCAAGCAAGCCATACATTTCATTCCGGCTGATGCGGCACTCAACCACATTCATCAACATGAATTATTTTATCAGCAGCGTTATTACTCATTAGGTGATGAGTTCGTTCCGCTGGTAAAAGATTTTTTAGGTAATGAAACGGTTAAGCAGATTCATGATATTGGATTCCCTTCATCACTCTCCATTGATCATCTGCTAAACCTTAAGCTCACAACACTTTCCAACGGACAACAAAAACGATTGATGATCTTAGCGAACCTGGCAAAGCAAATTCCAAAAGTATTGTTACTCGATTATCCGTTTGAAGCCCTCGACCGCAAGAGCCGCCATGATCTCATTCATTTTCTTGAAGTACTTTCCATACAACATGGTGTTCAGTTAATTATAACCGATCATGATTCAGCATTACCTTCTGTACTCAATCGTAAAGTAGTGCTGAAGAATTTTCAAGTTCATGAGCAATCCTCATTTACATCAACGCCTAACCGGATATTTGAGGAAGTAAAATCAAGAAATGATTCATTGCCTCCAAATCGTCCTGTGGTAGAAATGCAAAACCTTTCAATTCGATATGGTGAAACCACCATCATCAATAACCTGGATTGGACCATCAACAAAGGTGAACGTTGGGCACTGGCCGGAAAAAATGGTTCGGGTAAAACGACTTTGTTTAGTTTGATTTATGCAGATCATCCGTTAGCCTACAGTCAGAAGGTATTTCTATTTGGCAAGCGAAGAGGTTCAGGCGAATCGATCTGGGATATTAAAAACAGAATATCGTATGTTGGTCCGGAGCAAATGAGTTTCCTCGATCCAAAAGACAAAGGTCTTACGGGGCGTAATTACATTTTGAAAGGCTATAAGAATTCAGAGGCTGGAAGACTCACGGAGCTCATTCAATTTTTTGAAGCCGATGCTTTTATTAATAAGATGATACGACAGATGTCATCTGGCCAGGTTCAACTGGTTTTTATTATGAAGAGCCTGTTGGTCCCGAAGGAGTTACTGCTGCTCGATGAACCGTTTCGGTTTTTAGATCCTCATCAAAAAGAAAAATTAAATCAATACCTCCAACTGCATTTGGATAGTGAAACCACATTGGTACTCATCACACACGATGAATGTGATATGGAGCGGTGGGGAAGTAAAATCTTATGGCTGTGACTAGCTAGCACATCATTGTTGCGGCAGATTTCCCGCAGATCCAAAACACGCAGATTAATGCAGATCGCGGATGTTATCTTGCATCTTAATTTGTGCTTTTATGCGCCATGATATTTCTATAAAGGCACTAAATAGTTTGTAGTCACAGATCAGCGAAATCTGCGTGCCTTTTAATCCGCGTAATCAGCGGGAATGTATTCATGCGGCAGAAAATTCTTATCTCGAAATTACCTGATACGCTTTTTCTCCATTTAACTCAGTTACCTTCACAATTCTGGATTGTTGAAGCTCTGTCAGCATAGTGTTCATCGCAGGCTCATTAGCGGATCCCAGATGGGTAACTAAATCGTTATGGGATATTATTCTGTTGGGTGCTTTCCTAAAATCAGTTATAAAATTCAGGATGTCGATTTTTTTCATAGTCTCTGAAAATTGTTATTCCGGTTTTAACGCAATATATTTTCCACGGGTTACAAACCTCTGTCTAGGGGCTCCATGTAAATCTATTGACCATTCTAATTTTTTTTTCGAAATAACAAAGTTGTATTTTTGTAGTTCAATCCCAAGTAATAACGTTATGAAATACCTGTTGTCATTCTTTATCCTTCTTTCAATTCATCATTGCAAGGCGCAAGATGATCATCTGATCAGGATAGTTGCCTATGCTGGAGAAGTAACATTGGATGACCTTCCAGTAACCTCAGGGCAGCTTGTTTTTTCACTTTCAAATAAATTGGTGGTCGCCAAAAATGCGAGCTATGCCTATGTTTTAACGCAGAAGGGTTATGCAATGAAGCTGGGACCGGGAAGTTACAGTGTAAAAAACATGGAGGATTATATATACAAGAAGAAATACAAACCACGCACGAGTCCAACCGGGGCAGTCCACAAATCTGCACCGTATAAATTATTGATAATTGGCCTTGATGATGTAATGCCAATTTTGTTGATGAATGATTCAATTCATATTCGATGGAAAAAGAATCCTTATAGTGAGGCTGTTGCTAAACCGCCTTATCGTTTAAAGTTTTATACTGTGTTTGAAGAGACACTTTTAGAAATAACCATAAATGAAAATTTCATTAAAACAGATTTACGTAAAATAGCAGGGAATGAATTTGCGGTTGTTGTAAACATTAATGATGGGAGCCACGATCCAATCCCAATTAAATTCCTTGCATCAGAAGATTCTTTAGACGTTTTTAACGACCTGTCAAAAGTGTTATCCGATCCAATTCAAAAAGACATTCTTGATTTAGTTATATACGATGGCAACAATCTTATCCTTGATCTGATGTTTAAGCTCGACAAAATTTCAAAGACTGAACCTACCTCATTGCCCAGCGATCTTAAAAATTATGTCTTATTGCTGAAAAAGAAATATGAGATTAAATAAAGACGCTGTTGTGGCAGTGTAATCGAATCCTACTATATAAAAACGTATTAGTTGCTTGCGCATTGTTGAATAAAGTTGATATAGAGATACAGCGGTGAAAGATTGCAATTGAATGTTTCAAAATCATTTTGTAAGAATTAGTATTGAAGTAATTCAATATCTTTAGCCATGTTAAAATCCGTTTTTTAAAACCGATGGGCAAACCAACTTCATCCCCTGTTTTTCTTCAAAGAATCAAAACCATTTTACGCATTGAAAGACCATGGTTCAATAAACTGGTTAAGGTAATTTGGATTTCTCTTTTGGCGGGAATCCTTGGCTTGTTCATATACATTTACGCGGTTATTCTGAACCCATTTGATTGGTTTGGTGGTATGCCCAGTCTGAATGTGATTGAAAATCCGGAAAACGATTTGTCATCCGAAGTCATTTCAGCAGATGGTGTTTCGTTAGGCAGGTATTTCCGTTTCAATCGCAGCCAGATTACGTATGAGCAACTTCCTCCTTTATTGGTAAATACATTAGTGATATCAGAGGATCACCGTTTCTTTGAACATTCAGGAATGGATCTCCACTCATACCTGCGTGTGTTTTGGGGAATCGTTACAGGGAATGCACAAGGCGGAGGAAGTACGCTCACACAACAAACCGCTAAGAACTTATTTAATACACGCGATGAAGAGCTTCAGGGAAAATTAGCCAAGTTGGCGGATCCGCTTAAACTGCTCATCAGCAAAACAAAAGAATGGATTATTGCCGTTGAGCTTGAGCGCAATTTTACAAAGGAAGAAATTATCGCGCTTTATTTGAATACGGTTCCATTCAATAACAATGCTTACGGTATTAAGATAGCGGCAGAGACTTACTTTAATAAATCACCTCAGCAACTGAAAGTCCAGGAAGCTGCCTTGCTGGTTGGGATGTTGCAGGGAACCAATCGATTTAATCCAATTGAATTTCCCGAACGGGCCCGACAAAAACGGAATGATGTACTGAATAAATTATGGGCGCATCATTATTTTATAAAGAGTGAATCAGAATGCGATTCCCTTAAAGCACTTCCCTTGCAATTGAACTATTCGGTTCAAAATCAGAATCAAGGTTACGCTACCTATTTTAGAAGTGTATTGCGAGCAAATTTATCTGCATGGTGTAAAGAAAATGGTTATGACCTGCGTGATTCCGGATTAAAAATATACACTACCATTGATAGCCGGATGCAAATTTTGGCGGAGACTGCATTAACGAATCACATGCGCAAAATTCAAAAAGAATTTGACAAGGCCTGGGGAAATAAAAACCCCTGGGTTGACGATCATTATACAGAACTGAAAAGTTTTCTCCCCCGAAAAGTAAAACAGACTGACACTTACAAAAGTTTGTTGCATCGCTTTGATCCGAGCTCAGACTCCATCAACATTGAAATGAATAGAAAAAAGCCAATGCGCATTTTTACGTGGAATGGAGAACGCGATACACTATTCAGTTCCATGGATTCACTTCGCTATTATAATAGATTTCTTCAGGCAGGATTACTTTCTATGAATCCTGTGTCAGGAGAGATTAAGGCCTGGGTGGGTGGTATCGATCATAAATATTTCAAGTATGATCATGTTCATCAAAGTAAACGTCAGCCCGGATCGACATTCAAACCTTTTGTATATGGCAAAGCCATGGAGGATGGATATTCACCGTGCCAGCCGTTGATGGATATTTCCCCCACAATCAATGTGAATGGAACGCTTTATCATCCCGAGAATTCAAATGGTGGTTACGGTGATGGACAATCGTATACCCTTCGTCAAGCCCTTGCGAAATCGTTAAACTCCATCACTATTCAGTTGATGGAAAGCCTTAAACCAGAAAACGTGGCCTCCTTTGCTAATCGTGTCGGTATTACAAGTAAGCTTGATCCGGTGTATGCTTTAGGACTAGGTACAAGTTCTGTTTCACTGGAAGAATTGGTAGCCGCGTATAGTGGCTTTGTAAATCTTGGAATTTATACAGAACCATATTACATCACTCGTATTGAAGATAAAAATGGAAATGTAGTTGCCCGTTTTACTCCCCGAACAAAAGAAGTAATGAGTCAGGAAACTGCGTATAAGATTTTGTATTTGTTAAAAGGAGGAATTGAAGAAGATGGAGGAACTTCAAAAGCATTAAGTCAATCGGTAAAGAGTGATAATGAAATCGGTGGAAAAACAGGAACAACGGATAATGCATCAGATGGCTGGTACATGGGTGTAACGCACAACCTGGTTACTGGAATTTGGGTAGGTGGCGATGAGCCCAGCATTCATTTTCCATCCTGGAAGTTTGGATCGGGTGGGCATACTGCACTTCCGATTTGGGATGCGTATATGCAGGAAATATACAGGAATACTCAAATCGGTTTCCGTAAAGGACAATTCAGGCAACCGGATACTTCAATTAGTTTTCATGATTGCGAGGATGAGAAAGAGCAGACTTTGGATTCTCCTGAACAGGAATTGTAGAACTCAATTTATCTATTAGAAGTTTTATGAAAAAAATATTTCTGACCATTGCTTTCTCTATTGTTTCAGTATCATTTGCCAGATCACAGGATAAATTATCCCCAGATCAGAAGGCTGTACAAAACACAGTTATAAAGATGTTTGAAGCATTATCCAATCGCGATTCGGTTGAACTAAAGTCGCGCTGTACTTCTGATGTTCTATTATTCGAGTATGGTAAGACCTGGACTTTAGATACGTTGATAACAAAAGCCATCAAACTAAACCAGGCAAAAGATTTTAAAAGGATTAATGCGATCGACTTTATTAACACAACAATTAACCAAGATGTAGCGTGGACAACCTATAACAACCATGCTGACATAACTCAAAATGGAAATCACCGAACTATAACCTGGATTGAAACGGTTGTTTTGGTGAAAGAAAGGAATGGAAGATCAAAGTTCTACATTCTACATTTTTAAAGAAGAGTTGAAACTCCTCTGCTGTACGTTTTTACTTTTACTTTGATGATCACCTAATACTGCAGATTACCGGATTATGAAAAAATCAATTGCCATTATTGGTAGTGGTCCTGCAGCGCTTATGTTAGCGGTGACATTAGATGAAAATCTTTTTGATGTGACCATCTACGAACGCAATTTTGCTCCGGCAAGGAAATTTTTAGTAGCAGGTGATGGTGGTTTTAATCTGACTCATTCAGAGACGTTAGAACAATTTATTTTGAGGTACACTCCTTCGGGTTATTTAGAAAAAAGCCTTCGCTCATTTAGTAATCTTGATTTACAAAACTGGTTGAAGCAAATCGGTATTGAAACGTATGTAGGTTCCAGTAAGCGAATTTTTCCAATAAAAGAAATAAAACCCATTCAGGTGTTGAATGCCATTTTAAGCGAACTGAAAAGCAAAAACGTTCAGTTGAAAATGAAGCACGAATGGAAAGGTTGGAATGATCAAGACGAACTCCTATTTCAAAATGAAACGAACGAGGTTGTTGTTAGAGCAGATATCGTAGTATTTGCATTGGGCGGTGCAAGCTGGAGCAAAACCGGTAGTGATGGAAGGTGGACGAATTACTTTAAAGCGAAAAGCATAGAGATCGTTCCATTTCAACCTTCCAACTGCGCATACCATATTAATTGGGATAAAAATTTTATAGGCTCTGCTGAAGGTCAGCCACTTAAAAACATTTCTATTTTTTGTCAAGGGAAAGAAAAGAAGGGAGAAGTTGTATTAACAAAATTTGGAATAGAGGGCGGTGCTGTTTACGCACTAAGCCCGGAGATACGAAAACAGCTGATTGAAAACAAAACAGCAACCATTTTCATCGACCTTAAACCTACGCTGACCCTAGAAGCAATTAATTCGAAGCTGGCTTCAATTGGAAACAGATCCATTTCAAAAGCATTGGAGGATCATATAAAACTAAGTAAGCTTCAAATCTCATTATTAAAAGCCCTTTTGACGAAAGAAGATTTTACGAACCCAAACTCGCTTTCGAAAAATGTCAAACGATTACCGATTTCAACAATAAGTATGGCGCCCGTTGATGAAGCAATATCCACTGTAGGTGGAATCTCTTTGCTTGAAACAGATGAATACTTTCAGCTAAAGAAGCTACCGAATCATTATGCAATCGGAGAGATGCTGGATTGGGATGCACCTACCGGTGGATATTTATTGCAAGGTTGTTTTAGTATGGGAAGGTATTTAGGTAATAAACTCAATAGTTAAAAGATGCATTGATCTTTTTTGAGAAGTAGTAAAATATTTATCTTTAAATGCAGTTAAGTTATAAAGTCACCCATACTCAACCTCTCACACTATGTTTAAAAAGAATTTTGTTCTCGCTTTCGCAAGCATCAATTCAAAAGTTATTTCGTTTCTGTTGATCCTGACGATTGGGACTTTTATCCAGAGCCACGGTCAATCGTTTAATCTTCAACAACTTCTTAAGGAAGGCAAATTGGTTTCCAATCACGTAGTAACTCCGCTGAATGACAATGGTAAATCTGCTGTTTTGAGTGATGGAGTTGTGTGGTTGAAAAATGTGAATTTTTCAACCGGTACAATTGAAATTGACCTACGAGGAAAAGATATTTTACAGCAAAGCTTTATTGGCATTGCATTTCATGGAGAGGATACTGTTACCTATGACGCCATTTATTTTCGTCCCTTTAATTTTAGATCGAGCGATCCGGTAAGAAAAATTCATGCCGTTCAATACATAAGCGAGCCCGATTTTCCATGGGATAGATTGCGTGAAGAGAAAAACGGTATGTATGAAAAAGGAATTGATCCGCCACCATCAGCCACAGAGTGGTTTCATGCCCGAATTGTTGTGGATGACTCCACGATTAACGTATATGTAAATAATGCCACCATCCCATCGTTGACGGTTACTAAATTGAATACTCGCAAGGATGGACTGATAGGACTTTGGTCGGAGGGGGTGAATGGTGAATTTGCTAACATGGTTATTAAATAATAGTAGTTTCAGAAGCCTGCGGTGCGTTGTGACATGAAAAGCGTTTTCAATTTCTGTTTTGAAGTAGATTATTCTCCACTAACTTTCGTTAACTCGGCCGGCTCGATTGCTGAGGTTACAACCTTAAAGTTGTAGCATGTGTCTATTGGATACATTAAGACAATAATTTAAACTGCTAAACTCTTAATCTGTTTAATCTTCAAATTGAAGTAATGTATTGTATGAAGAAAATTCTAACCACGTTTTGCATTTGCCTTGTCAGTTCAGTGTCATGGGCACAAGATGAACGGTTAAGACTGATTGGGCTGGAAACGGGAATAGATGCGATTGGAGGTGCAGTTGTTGAATGTGATTGTATACGAGGAGAGACGGCTACCTATTATGGTGACGTCACTAAAAATTTGAAAGGCATGATGTATAAAATGTATGGTGGTGCAAAAGTGGAATTGCATTCACGGAATAATAGATTTGGATTGTCTGCCGGATTACGGTTTACGCGAATGAATAGCTCGCTTGGTAAATCCAATGAATGGGATAATCCCAGCGATTTCTTTTACTTCATGACGAATCAAACTGAAACATCCATAGAGTATTTGAAGGTTAAGGAGATAAATCAAACTTCCGACTATCTCGGTATTCCATTGTCACTGGCTTGGTTTCCTTTTAAACAGAAAATATTTACACTTTATTTTAGAGGCGGGCTTGAATTCAGTTATCGTTTAAGGACAGAGACATCCGTTTCATTTGTAGACAATGCAATGGATTCAAATAGCGATGAAGTAATTGATAAACTAAATGATCCGCAGACCATGGTTTCAATCATTAGTACAAGTGCAGGAGTTAAAATCGGAAGAGGATCAAAGACTGCATTTAAGATAGAGATAGGTCCTTCCTTTTTTTTGAATCAAGGCACATCGAGCCTTGTGGAAGCAACGGCCGGGTTTGGAACACAACTTAACATTCAGATACCTTTTTAATTGCCAAGATGAAAAACCGAATTCTATTTTCAATACTAATCATAGCATTTTGCAGCGGGGCATGCAATGATGAGAAAGAACTGCAAAAATCGATATATGTGGAAGATAGTACGAATCCTGGTCTGCCAAAGTATTCAGAGTTGGGGTATAATACTTTTGGTGCTTACTATGACCGAGAAGCATTTACATCGAGCGAAATTGTTCCGGTTAAGGTGGTTGTGACCAACGGGGAAACGGCCTTTATTTTTAACGGAAGAAAAGGTGAGTCAAATGAAGCGGCCCTGACCTTTAAAATATCCGACTTTGAAGCTCAGCAATATTCTGATTTAATTTCCTTGAATGGAATAATGCTGGATCTTACAGATGCAACGCATTCTGTTTTTATAAAAAACGGAGCAATAGAAGAACAAGTGCAAATTATAAATGGAATGTTTAAGTTTAACAAAGTTCGGAATGTAATTGTTGACCTGGAACAAGCTGAGATTATACTCTCCGGCACATTTGAGTTTCAAGCTTTAGTTGATGGTCAACCCATTACTGTATCGGATGGTAGGTTTGATGTTGGTGTGGCAAACGATAACTTCTATAAATACTAGCAATCAATCAATTGGCTCTTCTTTCCCATGTAAGATCCCAATGCGTTCTCGAATGCTAGAAATTAATAATAACTTAAACACTACAGCAATTTATTAACTACTTGCTTTAAAAATCAATCTTACTGGTGTAAACTACATATCCTTGTTGCTTATATTCGTGGTTAGTAAGTGTTTCAACAGGCTCCTTAGCTTTGATGAATTCTGAATGAAAGAGTATACGGAATTTCAATTTGGCTGGTGGATATTTATTGTTCTGATACCAATTCAAGCGTATTTCGTCTACGCTATGGCCGTGGACTCATCCGAAAAACAATTCAGAAGGACTGAATTAATGCAAGTTAACTAACGATATCAGAGGTGGAGTTCATTCTGATGAATTCTTGAAATAATTTGATCGATCGAGGTGAAAGAAAGAGAATTCGAATATGAAATAAGCAAGGCTGAATTTAAAGCACTCTATTTTCAGCATGCAAAACCTTTCAGTGGTTGGACGCAAGCATATTGGGATCAATTTTTTGAAGATAAAGTTGATCAGCAATATTTTGTCTATGAATCAGAAAATCCAGAGGCTACTCGAATGTTCATCCGGGAAGATGGCAATAAACATTGTATTTTCTTTCTCACTGAAGAATCGGAAGAGTCATTTTTTGATTTTCCTGGAAAAGAGTAATTCGATTGGAAAATCATCTACTTTATTGTACTCAAAATATTGAGAGCTCAATTCAAGATTAGAATCAGCAGAAATATTTATCTTTCAGAACGCCATTTTTTACTATAGGGTTTTGAGGGCATTTTAACCAAACATTGAAAATTTAGCACGAATGAAAATACTGAATGGAACTTTTTTGCTTCGCCTTGCGGTTTCCATTATCCTCCTGATGCATAGTGTGCCTGGAATGTTTAACAACGGGATACACGACTTCGGGAATCTGTATTTGAATCAGATCGGTTTTGCGCCCTTTGGTGTATTGATTGCGTGGTTGATAAAATTATCGCACGTGGCAGCAGCATTCTGTTTAATGTTTGAAAAATATGTGAAGTGAGCCGGTATTTTTACCATTTTCATTCTGGTAGCAGGAATTTTTCTCGTTCATCTTAAAGAAGGATGGTTTGTTGTAGGCGGTGGACGAAATGGAGTTGAATTTAACTTCTTACTGATATTCGCATTGTTAACCATTATGTTTCCAAACGGATTCGGAAAGAATAATCAGTGATCATGGTTGAATGGAATATTGAGTGATGATTAAGAAATTATCTTAGAGGCACAGACTAGAAAAAAATTCCTACTCTCAATCCGCCCCAGCGATGATCGTGGCTGGTTGTAAATTCCTTGCTAATAATAGATTGAAAGTACTCGAGGTTGAAAGAACCAACAGTAAAGACTATTCCAGCATTTCCTTGAAAAGTAAAATGCTCTATTTCTTTACTGACTAATGTGTAGGGACTGTCCCGATTAAAAATCATTCCGCCTTGTAAAGTTGCATCGTAAACCACTGTGTTAATAACGGGTTGTGCATAGATATGAAAGGTAAATTTTTGTTTTTGCATTGATGTTATAGTTGAAAAGGCAGAAGTGATAGCTGAATTTAATTTGCCAAACACGATTGTACTACCTAAGGAGAATTTTGTGTTCAACGTACCCACACGCCCGGAAGCAAGACCGTTGAGCAGGAAATACCTGGAATGGAAAATACTTTTCTCAATACCCACTTCATAATTAAGAATCAAATCATTTTTAATTTGATATTGCCAGCCCTGAGGATCGGTGTCGTTTATCCATTTGTGAATGGTTTTTTGTATTTGGTGTGCGCCTGCTACTTTTCCAATTATACCAAGAGACAGCGATGATGTAATACGATATCGCTTCGTGGGATGAATACCTCCCGAAAATGTTTTCAGCATGAGGGAAGCAGCAAAGGGCCTATCACCATAAAGTATTTCGTTGGAGCTTATACTGGTGGGGGTGTAGGCATTGTGCTCAATGGCCAATCCCCACTGGTTCCTATTTTCTTTTGGTGTGATCAGTAACCTTGAAAGTGGATTCCGTTTCAACGCAGGACTTACAAATTCAAGATTTATACCTTGTGTATAGTATTCGTCTGAACCGGTGAAGTAGTCATTACCGTAATGTAACCGGATAAGACTTTCTGCTGTGTTCATTCGGAAACTGGCAGTGTTATCAATGGTTTGAGAAAGAGCGACCGTGCTGATCAGGTAGACACAACACATCGTAAAGCTTTTGCTTAGCATTCCTGATATACGATGATATCAGTGACCGTGGATCTTTACTATTTTCCGTTATGGCAAATTACTTGCACACATTATTCATTTAGAATACCATCTAACCAATGAATGGTGTTGAGAAAAAACTGAGCATTTTGTGAAGCACTTTCTACATTCATACCCACTTTATTTTTGCCTTGAAGCTGAGCGGTGAACATAGCGGCTTCACCAAAGAGGACAACCCGGCCTTTGCCGTAGTTCATGTAAGCAACCTGTGAAAGATTTTCACCAGAAATGGTGGGCGTATCTTTTTTAAACTCCCATGCAGTTTGAGGCATCTTTACTTCATATTTTGAATTCAGAACAATGACGGAATGTGCAGGAATTTCAAAAGCTTGTCCTGTAAAACTTTGAAGCCAAGTGATCATTTCTTTTTCATTGCGTCCTTTTGTGAGTGTATTTACCATCAATCCATCTTCGGTCACAAAAATGTCTTTTCCATTCTTCTTCATCGCAAAGCCATTGTATAATTTAAAGCCGAAGGATGCTGCGAGCTTTTCCGCTGCTCCTGGAAAAGGCATGTGATCTGCAATAAGGAAAAGTGAACCACCATTCTTTACCCACGCATTCACCGCTTCTACTTCACTATCGGTGAAAGCCGATGGGGTGCTCCACACACGGGGCAACCTGCCTTTACTGTTCCAATGGATTCACGACTGGAAACTTACCAGCGGGAATTCAATTTCTAGGCAGAATGTATTCAGAACCCACACTAGTCAGATTGACATACTCGTATGAGCAGGGAACCAGACATAGAGTACCACCTGTTATTGGTAAATGGAATTTTAGAAACACGTAAGTTAGGTTATTAATGAAAAACGAAACCCACTGCACACAACAATGTATGTGCTATTGCTGGATGCAGTTTATATTTGTAAGTTGGTTTTGATAATAAGGTTTGTTGTATGGGACAATTCAGTTTTAAACACCAGCAACGTCACATAGATAACGTATCTATGACAATTGAAGCTAACGAATAAAGTATAAAACAACAGGAATGAGTTTACTGAACATACTGACCTACATAATTTGGGACGTTAGCCCGGACATTTTTACAATCCCTATTATTAATCATCCTCTTAGATGGTATGGACTATTTTTCGCGTTGACATTTCTGATTGGCCAGCAGATCATGTCCTTCATTTATAAAAAAGAGGGACGACCACTTGCAGAGGTAGACACATTGACAATTTATATAGTGGTCGCAACAATTGTAGGTGCTCGGTTGGGACACGTGCTATTCTATGACCCCATATATTATTTTCAAAACCCTCATGAAATAATCATGATATGGGAGGGCGGACTTGCAAGTCACGGTGGAGTGATTGGTATTCTGATCGCGATATATTTATTCGCCCGAAAGACTCGTATAAGTTATTTGTGGGTGCTTGACAGAGTTTCGATAGTGGCAGCATTGGCCTTTTGCATGATACGATTAGGAAATCTGATGAATTCGGAAATGATTGGCATACCGACAAATTTACCTTGGGGATTTATTTTTACAAGTACGGACAATATACCGAGACATCCTGCTCAACTATATGAAGCTATCCACTACTTTATGTGGTTTATAGTCTTGTTTTGGGTTTGGTATAAACAAAAAGATAGAATGAAAAATGGATTTCTTTTTGGTTGGTCCTTAATCGTTCTTTTTAGTTTACGATTTGTTGACGAGTTCTTCAAGATGAATCAAGAACAATTTGAGGACGGAATGATTTTAAACATGGGCCAGATATTAAGCATCCCATTTATTCTGACAGGAATAGTGATATTAATCTTAAATATGGGTAAGAAACGAGAGAATATTTCCCCTGATAAAATTGTGATTGAAGGAAAATAAATAAGGACGGAGTAAGACCACGCGCTACAACAATATGTAAGCGCATTTTTAAATTTTCCCTTTGGCTCAAGCTACTTGCTTATAAAACAACCCTTTTTGTTTTACTAATTAACATCGGCAATAAAACCAAGCGTGACGCTTGATATGTTTGAGCACTCTGCCCAGGCTACCAGGCAAGAGCTAAACCACCAGCAATATTTTTTCAAAAAAACTTGCGCAACCATATAATTGCGCTTATGTTTGCAACCACTTAATTGCATATAAATATAAATGAAAGTAAGACGTGATGTTTTTCAGGCTATTGCCGATCCTACTAGAAGGGCAATTTTGTTATTGATTGCTGCTCAGGCAATGACACCAAATGCCATTGCAGAAGAATTTCATACCAGCAGGCAAGCGGTTTCAAAGCATATTCAAATCCTCACCGAGTGTGAATTGGTGAAGCAGGAACAGAAAGGAAGAGAAATTTATTATCACATCAATGCAAACAAAATGAAAGAAATCGATAAATGGATTGCGCAATTCAAAAAGATTTTGGAGACTCAATTCAGTCAATTAGACGAACTATTATCAACACTTAAAAAACAAAAGAAATGACAAACAATTTGCTATTTGATTTTACCGTTGACAAAGCTGCGAAAACGGTATACATAACAAGAGAATTTGATGCTGAACTATCATTGGTATGGGATGCATTTACCAAAGCAGAACTCCTTGACCAATGGGTAGCGCCTAAACCCTTTGTAGCAAAAACAAAATTTATGGATTTCAAAGTTGGTGGGCGAAGGTTTTATGCGATGGTAGCCCCGGATGGAACAGAGGGTTGGTTAATTCAGAAATACATTTCCATTAGCCCAAAAACCAATTTCAAAATGTTTAATGCTTTTGCAGACAAAGATGAAAACCCTCAATTGCCAGGCTCTGATTGGGATTATACCTTCAGCAAACAAGACGCCCGCCCGGACGAGCCGGTCGGACGGGGAAAGACAAAAGTGAGTATTACTATTTACAATGAATCCCTTGAACGCTTAGAGAAGATGATTGAAATAGGCTTCACAGAAGGATATAAAGCGTCAATGAAAAACTTGGAAAATCTGTTGACAGATTTATCGAAACAGTCATGAGCAATCCCGATAGCTACCGGGAGCAGGATAGCACGAAAGATCATAGCAAACATAAATTGTAATTGGATAAGAAAGGATTGAAGTATTTAAAACAAATGTTGAAAAAAAGTACAAAGCAAAATGCTGCTTTGTATTTTATCTGAGGCATTCCCATCGTTTAAAATAAATTTCGACCTTTCTGATTGTGATAAGGTGCTTCGAGTAGAAGGAGACAATATGGAGGCACTAAGTATAATGCTACTCGTAAAGGAGTATGGGTTTACCTTTGAGATATTAGATTAACAGCAAATGAATCGCGACAACTGCACTCCGATATTTTGAATACGAAATAGAAAACAAGTTAAAAAATAAAAATTATGGCACGTATCAATCCTCACATTAACTTCAACGGAAATGCCGAAGAAGCATTTACCTTTTACAAATCAGTATTTGGCGGAGAGTTTGCAAAGATTATTCGTTTCAAAGACCTTGCAAGTTCTGAATTCACGGTTGCAAAAAATGAAGAAAATAAAATTATGCATATCGCTTTGCCGATTGGTAAAAGTAATATGTTGATGGCAAATGATGTTCCGGAAATTATGGGAAAAACAAACGAAAATGAGAACAGAAGTAAAATTGTAATAAGTGCAGAAAGTAAAGATGAGGCTGACAAATTATTTAATGGGCTTTCAGTGGGTGGACAAATAGAAGGGCCTATTGGTGATAGTCCTTGGGGTTCATATTTTGGTTGTTTCAGAGACAAATACGGTATTGAATGGATTGTGGAATTTGACCCAAAATATAAATGACAATTGTAACTGATCTATGAAAACTTTAAAGTGAGATTTGAAGGCAAAGTAGGCAACCGGTAATTTTATATTTATATGAGCGTACAAGAACAAATCAAAAAGTATATTACCAGCCAACCCGAACCAAAGCGTAGTGAAATGAAGGCGTTACACCAGCTTATACTTCAGGTTTTACCAGAATGTAAATTATGGTTCAACGATGGTAAAAATGACGATGGTAAAATTGTTTCTAACCCTAATATTGGATACGGATTTTACACCATAAAATATGCTGATGGAACAACCAGAGAGTTTTATCGAATTGGTTTGAGTGCAAACACAACTGGAATCTCTGTCTATATTCTTGGTCTCGAGGATAAGACGTACTTAGCCAAAACATATGCGAAAAAACTTGGAAAGGCCAGTGTGACCGGGTATTGCATTAAGTTCAAAACGCTAAACGATATAAACGTTGATATACTTGAAGCCGCAATACGATATGGGTTGGAGTCTAAGCATTGACCACATGTTTAGTTATCTTCGAAAAAAATATTGAATCATTATCTGATAATAAACCAAAACGCAGTGCACCAACAAAACGAAGGAGAAAATAATTTATTACCACAACTCTCATAGACAATGCAAGAATTGTAAATCACTTAGTACAAAGTGGGCGGAGCGCGCGAATAGAAACATTTGATCAATTAATAGACTTTGGTACTGGCAGACAGTTTGCAAAGACAGTGGCCGATAAATTAAACATTCAGTGTAATTCCACTGAAGATTAAAATGTCGAAAATATTTAAAGCAATCTTTTGAAGGAAACGGGTACAAAAGTAAAGCACTGACCGATTAAGGTTTAATCTTTCAAATAGAATTCCCGTATCCAACCAAAAGCACAGAAAGAATAATAATAGCAATGCCTGCTAAAATTGTGGTAAGTGTTTTTTTGCTTACGCCTTTCCATTCTTTCAATAAAAATCCCCACATACTGGAGATGAGTATGATGAAGGCCATGTGCAAAATCCATGAGCTTGCGCCATTGCCAAGTTTACTTTCGCCCATTCCGTAAAAGAAAAATTGAAGGAACCACGTTGTGCCTGCCAGAGCAGAAAAAATATAGTTATTCAGAAGAGGCGTGGCTTTGTTTGCGTAATCACTAAAGGTTTTGTTTCGTGCATTTAAAATCATGCACCAAACAAAGTTAGTAGTGATGCCACCCCATAACAGGACAACAAAAATTACATTGTTCTGAAATAATGAATGCGTTCCATGTGCAACAGCGATAGAAGCCATTGGCTTGCCGGCTTCAATGCCAAAATTGAAACAAGCGCTGAGAATACCGGATATTGTGGCTACAATTAATCCTTTGGAAATATTAAACTCTGCAATGCTGCTTTTCTTTTGATCTGATGAAAGTTCTTTTTCTTTCAACATCGCGGCTTTGCCACAAACAAAAATTCCAATCAGACATACAACAACACCCAACAATACAACTAAGCCACCATTGCTGTTCAGCATTGCTGTAAAAGTATTCGTGGATGGCGGTTGAAATAAGTCTCTGTATATCGGTGGAACAAGGGAACCAAAGGCGGAAGTAAATCCAAGTGCAACGGACATTCCAAGGGATAATCCCAAATAACGCATCGCTAACCCAAACGTGAGGCCACCAATTCCCCATAAAACTCCCATCGTGTATGTCCAGAATAATACGCTGCTATCGGTTTGCCTAATGATCATCATAAAGTCAGGGACAGTAAGCCAGGCGGCTAACAGTGGAACTATGAGCCAGGAAAATAATCCACCAACAATCCAATAGCTTTCCCAGGCCCAGCCCTGTACTTTTTTATAGGGTATGTAAAAACTTCCTGAAGCAAATCCACCTATAAAGTGACAGAAGATTCCAATGAGTATTTGCATTTACAATATCCGATTTGGTGTAGTGAGTAAAACTATCCTATTGTATTCTCTTAAGTGTTCTGCACTATCATGGTCTCATCACTTTTCTTCAGCTCAGAACTAAAAATGGAAGCATATGTAATTGATGCTTATTTAGGCAATAGTGATAGATAAGACATTCCAAATAATATGGCAATTCCAAAACTAATCAATGAGCCAATCAGGATGTATTCCGTCATCTTTCTGTCTTTGGGTTTCCTCAAATCGCCAAAACGAAAGATGGATTTGGCTGCGAGCAGAAATCCAACGCCCTCCCAATGCCCGGTGATAATGAAAACAAAAACAAACAGTCTTTCTAAAATGCCAATGTATTTCCCGGCATCTTCCAAGGAGTCCGTTGCATTATCTTCAGTATGTGGAGTCCATTTGGCAATGAGCATGCTGGTGATGTAGGAGGTAGGTACAGTTAAGAATATGACCAACGTTGCCAAAAGAAAATTAGCTTCACTAAAAATGGATGCGTTGATTAAAATATTTCCTTTATACCAGCAAAAAATCAGATAAATAGAAAGGATATGTAGAAACTGATCGGCCATAAAGTAAGCTGTTCTCGCTTCTTTCTTTTGCAATGTTAGTTTCAATGCATCAATTACGAGATGAGCAAAGACAATCATAGCCGCCCAGAGAAGAAAGGACCAATCCCACATTAAAATCATGATCAGCACTCCGTGCAAGAGTACATGAAGATATAATTGATATGCTTTTAATTTTTTCTTCTCCTTTGCTTTTACCCATGAGGTTGGCTGCAAGAGAAAATCACCAATGAGATGAGCGAGAATGAGTTTTATGAATACAATCATTTTAATGCAGACAATTTATTTCGGTACATTTCCAGTAATTCCATCATTTCATAATAGCACGCTCTTTTCAGTCGGGTACTGATGGCATTTTGTTTAATGCCCAATAATTTTCCCAATGCTTCCTGCGATTTGTCCGGATGTTCCAGTGCTGCATACATCGTCTCGGCCGCATTGGTCGTCCAACTGTTCATTATAATAAGAGCAAACTTAAGGTAGAGGTTTATTTCCGAATCAAATGCAGGCGTGTTGGTTCGTATCAACAGGTTTAGCTTTAATTTTTTCAACTCTTCCACCGACTCGCCCGAATAGACAAAGGCACTTCCATTCGATTCGGTAATACTTTTCGCAGCGTATTCTTTTTCACCAATGCCGATGGCCATGCGAACATCTACTCCCTTCAGTGATTTTATGGAAGCTTTTATCTGCATCGCTGCAGTGAGGGCATCGGCTGCGTTTTTAATCTCTACCTGAAAGCTGTCGCCACGATAGATCTCCCATTGCTTTGGCGTTTCGCCCCACTTGCTTAATTCTTTTTTTAGCGCCTTAAGCCAGGTGGCCGATTGCGTTTTCCTTGAATTAATGATGTCTCCGGTGATTACACTGATCATTGTCCTTGTATTAGGCTATTCAAATATATCACTTAATTATGTGATATTTAAAATTATCATGCAATTGTGTGATAATCAAGTTTATCGCGTAATGACGTGATATCTATGGGTTGACAGATGGCGAAAAGTGCATTGATTTAATGCAATCGGCATTTATTTGAATTGTCTGGTTCGATGGTTCTTTCCTTTATGTTTAGCAAATCGGACACTTCTTTGAATAAAAAATGCGGAGATTGAATCAAAACAGATGATTTTCTGAAAATATTAAGAACGCGAATAAAATGGTAGCTTTGTGCGTTCCTTTTGTTTTGATGGAAAGAATCTTTCCATAATCCTTTTGGAAATCATATTACTAACTTAAACACCACACAGTAAAAAATTATGGCGAAGTCAAAAGAAACATGGAACAAGAAAGAAACCGAAAAAAAGAAGGAGAAGAAGCGAAAAGAGAAGGAGCAGCGCAAAGAGGATAGAAAGGCTAACGCCAAAGAGGGAATTTCTTTTGATGACATGATCGCCTACGTTGATGAAAATGGAAACTTGTCTTCCACACCACCCGATCCAACCAAGAAGAGAATTATAAAAGAAGAAGATATTGAAATCGGTGTGCCAAAGCAGGCCGACATGAGAGACGTTGACCCAACCCGCAAAGGAAAAGTTACCTTCTTCAACGATTCAAAAGGCTACGGCTTTATTAAAGATTCCGATTCACAGGACAGCATCTTTGTACACGTAAACGGATTGATCGATGCGATCAAAGAAAACGATAAGGTAACATTTGAAGTTGAAATGGGAATGAAAGGCCCGAACGCCATCCGCGTGAAAGTGGTGAACTAATGTTGTTTGAATCTTTTCATTGTTTCTGATTTTACGAGTAGCACATGCAGCGGATCATTCTCGCATCTACACTTGGCAATGAAATAGTCTTCAGTGCATCCCGAAGCAGCGGTGCCGGGGGACAGAATGTAAACAAGGTAAATACCAAGGTTACCTTGAAGTTCGATGTAAAGAATTCCCAGCATCTGACTGAAGAAGAAAAAGAAATCATTCTAAAGAAATTATCAACGCGCCTTACCAATGATGGCGTGTTGATTCTTACGTCACAGGAAAAACGATCACAACTTCAAAACAAGGAAGATGTCGTTTTAAAACTGGAGAAAATTCTGGCGAAAGCCTTCGAAAAAAAGAAAGCACGAAAAGCAACCAAGCCTTCGAAGGGAGCGGTGCAAGAGCGCATTAAAGAAAAGAAGCAGCGATCGGAAAAGAAACAGTGGAGACAGAAGCTTTAGTGGTACGCGTTGCATGCTGTTGAAGGGATGAAACTACGTATCGCAAAATAGAGAAGTCTGGTTACCGGTTGCCAGTTACCGGGAACTGGCAACCCTGAAAATTTCTTAACGAACACATCATCTTAATTAATCCTAATAAAATTGAAATCAATAAGTATCCTTGGATGTGGATGGCTGGGGAAGCCGTTAGCCGTAGAACTAATTAAGTCTGGTTATCGCGTTTCTGGTTCGACAACACAAGAGAATAAGTTGCATGAATTTAAATCGTTGGGAATAAAACCCTTTCTCATAAAATTTGATCCACAGCTTTCCGGATCTGATTATCACGAATTTTTTCAAACAGATACCTTAATCATCAGCATTCCACCCAAACGAAAATCAGGGCAGACAGATGTTTATATCGAGCAGATGAATAATGTTGTCCAGGAAGTTTTAAAGGGACGCATTTCTAATGTTTTGTTTATCAGTTCTACGTCAGTATATGCTGATGGAGATCGAGTAGTTACAGAGATTGATGCCGATCCTAGTTCATACTTAGTCCAAGCCGAAAATATTTTGCAAGATCAAACCAAATTCAAAACTACAGTCATTCGATTTGGAGGTTTAGTTGGTCCGGGTAGAAATCCAGGGAAGTTTTTGGCAGGTAAGAAAGATGTTCAGGGAGGCAATCATCCGGTGAATGTAATTCATCAGCAAGATTGTATTGGAATTATCAAAGCCGTTACTGAGCAAAGAGCGTGGGGAGAAGTATTCAATGCTTGTGCAGATCATCATCCAACACGAAAAGGATTTTATACGAAGGCAAGTGCAGTGATGCAACTTGAAGCTCCGGAGTTTTTAGATGCAGATGTGAGTAGGAATAAAGAGGTGAATTGTCAGAAATTGAAAACAAAATTGAATTATCAATTTGTCTATCCTGATTTGATAGAAATGCTAAGTTGTTTGTAAATTACTTCTTCACGGGCAAAAATACCTCTGCCATCATGCATCGTGCACTTCCACCTCCATTGCGTTCAATGGTATCCAGACTGGAGTGAAGTATGGGATTGTACTTATTGATTTTTGAAACTTGCTCGATCGTAAGCGAGCGAAAAGCTTGAGAAGACATTACGAGAAATTTCTTGCCTACATTGTTTTCGACTTGTAACATGTTTCCAGCAAAGTGATTCATTTGATCCAACGAAATGGAAATGATTTCTTTTCCGCTCTTTTTAATGGTGTGAGTTGTTTCATTTCGTTCAGCATCATCTGCAATAGAATCAAGGCAAATTACTACATATTGATCGGCCACACACATCATTACATTGGTGTGATAGATTGGATATACATTTGAATCGACTGCCATAAACGTGTTAGCAGTAAAACCAAGCTGCAAGCAGAAATCATTTAGTACATCAATGTCTGTGCGGTGAGAAATACAGGCGTAGGCTATTTTGTTATCGCGATCGAGTACCATGCTTCCGGTTCCTTCCAGGAATACATTTTCATTTTCGTAAGCTGATAAATCAATTTGCTTTTCGATTTTAAAACGTTCTTTTAGTTTTTCAATTACATGTGGTTTGCGTTCCAGCCGTCTGTTGCCGGCATACATGGGATAAAGAACAATGGTTCCGTTATCATGAAATGAAATCCAGTTGTTCGGAAAAATCGAATCTGGAGTATGTGGTTCTTTTGTATCGTCAATGACTGTTACATCAATTCCGTTTTGCCGAAGAAGACTTACAAAATCATTAAATTCTGTTAATGCAATTTCCTGAGCATTCGAATCTTTTGTGGATTGAAATGCATTGTTTACTGCGGTTTCTGTATTGAACGCGAAGTTCACCGGGCGAATCATCAGAAGATGTGATGTGGTTTGCATGACAGATGTTTTTGATTTGTGATTATTGAAAAGTGATTTGCGTTAGTGTTTTTTCGTTGGTGATTTCATCTCTAAGTAAGGGCATACTCATGCAGTGAAATCCACCACGAGCGCGTGACAGTTCTGCTGATGGCATTAAGATTAAGGTATCTTTCAAATCGTCCACACTTTTTTTATTGGATTCTAACTCGTCCAACAAGTCGTGTACATGAATTACATTGAAGCCGTTCGCTTTAAATGCGTCTGTGGTTTTATCATTGCGGTCGTAACCTAATACAACGCCTTCCTTTAATGCCAATACATTGCACGAGTCGGTCCATTGCTCTCGTAAATCATAAGGAAACTCGCTATTGCCGGAATATAGGAACGTTACTTTTTCAGTACACTTTAAATCTACTTCGCTGACGTTAATCAGCAAATCTTCAAGCGTATCAAAATGAATAGGATTTTCTAAATCGTTGTGTTTAAACTGAATGATCTTTATGGGATCGTCTTTCTTTTTACTTTCCAGAATTCGTTCAACTGGATCAGCATCTTCCTTCTTAATTGCTTTGCGCGAAAAATTCCCTAGCATTACCCATACATTTCGTTTCACTTGGGTGAAGACTGTATCAATGTGCATGTAGTCACGTTTCTTTGGAATGCGGATTACGGTAATCTTTTCCACAATCTTCTTTCCAAATAAAACATTAATTACCTGGTGAGCAGCTTCAATGGTGGTTCGTTCACTGACGCCAATGAGTAAATGTTTCTTACTAATCATCATTACATCACCACCTTCAAGTGTCACCTTCTTATCATCCGTTTCTTTTGGCATTAAGAAATGATGAGATGTATCTTCGATCTCGATAATCTTATTCTGAAAACTTTCGAAGATAGAATGATTGTGAAAAATATATTTAGCGAGGAGCGCTTCACGTGTTCGTGCTTTCTTTGCAGGACGATTCAATAATATGTAATCGTTCACTACAACACCAATATCACGAGTAAATATAAAATTCGGAATAGGAGCGAAGAGCATGCGTCCGTCTTTCAGTGTTCCGCTGATGAATACTTTTGATAATGCAATGGCATCAAGTGTAAGCAAGAACTTCTGCATTTCGTAGGAACAAAATTCAATAGCACAAACTGAAGCCACAAGATTTAAGCGAATGTCTTTGTCTTTCAAAATTTCAGATAGAAGCCATTGCAGCTCAATTACATTTTCAGACTGGTGGAAATTCTCGCTATCGGGTTTGTGAAATTCGCGATTTTCTTCAGGTGAATTAATGTGCTGTAATTTTCCTTGTATCTTCTTTGGGTCAAGAAAGTACATTAAAATCTTAGTATAGAAATCGTATTCTTTCTTTCGAATGGTGTCGAGATGAACTATGTCTTCGAAGAGCCAGTCTTGTGCTTTAGAAGGAACTACTTTACCCAAACTACTATCAGGACTATGCACTAAGATTTTTCTTAAGGTTCCAATTTCTGAATTAACGTTAAGCGCTGAAGACGACATAAAGGTGTTTTAGATTCCGCAATCAACACATCGGTTTCAAAACTTCCAAGCCTTAAAAAGGAATTAAATATTATGTGAGTTTAAACTCAATAGGACTATTTTTTCTATAATAGAGAAATCAATAAGTCACAACTTAACTACATTACCTTCTGAAAAAACAGTTCCGTTTTGTTTAATGCGGTAATGGTATAATCCTGCAGAAAGATGTTTTAATTCCAGATCAATTCGCTTTTGATTCGCAACAATGCCTTTTGAATGAACAACACTTCCATTGTTATTTAACAGATCAATTGAAGTGGTTTTGGGGGATAATGGCAGGTTATCAAATATTAATAAATCGTGAAATGGATTTGGATAGACCTGAATACGGGCTTCTTCATTTTTCTTTTTTACATCGGTCACTACATCTTTCTCTTGTATCGTAGCGCCTTTTAAAATTAGCTCCACCCATTGTGTGTACATTAAACCAGAAGGATGTAATCCATCATTGGCCACTAATTCGGGATGAGCCAAACCGTTGCGTGATATTTCAGTGATATTAAAATATTTGATTCCCAACTTTTCAGTGATCTCCTTATTAGCAGAATTAAATGAATTGATCGCCTGACTGATCGTTGGTTGATTTCCTTTCCCGAAAGGAGTGTATCCATAGTCTGGAATAGATACAACAAATACATTTGATTTGATTCCACCCGCCAGAGAAATAGCCACGTTCAACAATTCCTCAAATTCAGGCGTATAGTCTGCAACTGATTTGCCCTGATACTGATTGTTAACACCAATAAGAAGAGAGACTAATGTAAAATCATGCGATAGGTTTGCATCAATAATTGCATTTTTAAGATTATCCGTTCGCCAACCTGTGGTGGCAATGATTTGTGCATCGTTGCATTCCAATCCCAGCTTGCGCAACGATTCAATCAATTGATTAGGCCAGCGGTCTTTGATTGCTACACTTTCCCCAATGGTATACGAATCGCCTAATGCGAGAAATTTTACTTTTTCTTTTATGATGAGTTCTTGCGCCATAATTGTAGTTGATAAAAATAACAGAATGAACGAAAGCTTTAGAATCTTCATAATCTTAGAGTTCAATGTTCAAAGTTCCAGGTTTGAAGTTCAATAAGCAATTAACACTTTCAAAAAGAAAGTTTGCTTGATATACGATAAAAGCGAAGAGGATGGTTTTTGGCCATCCTCTTAATGTAGTATGAAATGAAATACTTTTAGTGCGCAATCTTTTGTTTTCCTCTCATGAAGAATACAAGACCAGCAAAAGCAAGAACTAGAAAGATGGGAAGAACGATAATAGTTCTTAGTGTTTCAGATCCACCAACAAGAGTTGACGCACCGGATGCTGTTGCCTCAGCAACTTTTTGATCATAGATACCCCCTAAAATTGGAAGTGCAAAGGCCACGCAAAGCATACCAGCCCCGCCCATAAGAGCCAATCCCAATGCCCCGGTTCTCGGTAAATTTTCAGAAACAAAACCAAGCATGGTTGGCCAGAAGAAACTAACACCCATACCAAACACTGCTGCAGCAGCAAAGGAAGTGTAGCCTGTAGCAAAACTTAACCAGTAAATACCAACGGCAGATAAAATTGCAGATACAAGCAATGCTTTTTCAGGAGCCAATGATCCGTGAACGATTGGCCCTAAGAATAATCTACCTAAGGCCATGATCAACGTAACCCATGTTAATAATAGTAAAGAAGAAACTTCTCCCTGCTGTAAGAAGAGAGGCACCCAGTTGTTTACTCCAAACTCTGTGGAAGCGGTTATGAACATGCAGATCACCATGAAAATAAACAAAGGATTCAGGCATGCTTTAAACATATCCGATGTGGATACTCCAGAGGAAACGCGTTCTGTAACTGGAAATTGTTTCCCGTAAAACAGAATACCGTAGAGGATAGTAGGCACCAACATCGTTCCCATTTGCATTTGCCAGCCTTGTCCTGCTTTTTGCAGGAAGTAACCAATTAATGTTCCAATCACAATTCCACCTGGATACCAGAAGTGAAACATGTTTAGTTTCTTCGTTTTTTCAGTTGGAAATAATGAAGTGATGAGTGGATTGCAGGCTGCTTCCACCATTCCGTTTGATATTCCAAGAATAAGTGTAGAGAGAAACAGAGACCAGAATCCAGTGGCGAATATGGTTAAAACAATTCCTACAAGATGTCCCACAAAAGCAATTATAATAAGTCGGTTCATTCCAACGATATCACAGAGCGGTCCACCAAAAATCATGGCGAGTGTGAATCCCCAGAAGGCAGTACCCGTAACGATGCCTAACTCTGTTCCGGATAATCCGAATTCCTGACCTAGTGTACCAAGAATTCCGGCCCGGATTCCAAACGTCATTGCAGTTACAATCAGTGCCACGCAACTCGCCCAAAAAAGGCCTGAACGATTAATTGTCTTTTCCATTTACTAAAAGGTTTAAGGTTATAGTGTTGTTAAAATGAGGTTTAAATTACGGTCTTGCAAGTGGAAATTCTTAGAATAGACCAATTACAATCCGTTGCAATGTAAAAATAAATGGATTATTGTTATAGTCTGATTGACTATTATAAACGATTTTACCTTCATTTTATTCGGAGACACTCTACTGAAATGGGCTGATTCTCTTTTTTAAATATAGCTCATCTTAAGAATTCGAATTGCTTTCTTTTAATCACTACGCCATTCACCACAATTTCCAAAACATGTATTCCACTGAAGAGTTTTCGGGTTGTAAAATCCTGAAATCTTTGTTTTTTCACAATCGAAATTATTTCACCAGGTTTGAGAGTAACTTCCTTCAACTTAAAAACCTTAGGTAGTTGCACGCCTGATTTTTTAAAATAGTGAATCCGGTAATCAATCATCAGGGTTTGATTCATTGATTTTTCAGACACAATATCAAATTGAAATTGAAGTGAATCGGCAAGACGAATTAAGGAGTTGGTGAGAAGGAATCGCTTTACTGAAATTCTAACATCTTTTGTAAGATTAAATACAGCCATTGATTTTTTGTCACCTTGCTTAAGCAATGAGCGGATGCCACGTTTCACAATCCAGGCTGTATGTTGATGCGTTTTATCCCAGGTCTTCACTAATTTCAGCACGTAGTCTGGTGAATCTTTTGAAAGATCGTTGATGTGATTGGCTACCGATTTGCGCACATAGAGTTCATTGTCACATTTTAAATTTTCAAGGATCGGCAATGTAAGGGCCGGCTTTTCGATAATGGCATCCAGCTTGAATGACCACGGAAGTCTTGGTCGGCTTCCTTCCGATGACAATCTTCTCACGTGATGATTTTCATCGGTCGACCATTGCTTCATGACGTTTAACGTTTTATCGAGGTCGTGTTTTAAGAAGGTACGAATGGCAAATTCGGAAGAACCAAATTGAGTAAAGTATTTGAGTGCCTCTAAGGATTCACGAAAATGGGGAAGTCCATATAGGCTTATGAAATCAGGAAACACCAGTGTAGTGTATCCAACTTTTAACTGAGGAACTACTTCCTTCATGATGCCTATGGTCTTACCAAAATCCTCTGGTAAATGTTTATGCAGAATGATGGAGGTATTTCGCATACGCTGATTGAGCGAAAGATTTTCAAGATTGGTGGTAACATCTTTTACAAAACCTTCTGCTTGAAAGGGTTTATGTACAGAGGAAAAGGCGTTTGCAAGCTTTTTGTAAAAAGTCTGTCCGAACATTTCTTTTAAAGGCTCCATACGAATTCGTTTTTATTCAAAGAAAGGATTTTGTGTGACAGCCCTATGTCAGGAGAAAAATAATATTGTAGAATTATTGAATTGGGTGATCACTAGATTTAACAGGTGAGATTTTAGATTAGTGATCAGCAACCTAATGTTCGACAAATAAAACTACAGTTCGAACGTAAAACCTTTCTCAATCAATTCATCATAGGTTTTCTTATCGAACTGATAAAGACTCGCTGCCCGGTGCGAAACGTCTTTTTGTTTCTCTTTGCTTTCGTGCAATAGATTCATCTTCATGAGTTTTCTTCTGAAGTTGGGCTTGTCTAATTTTTGATCGAGAATGGCTTCATACAATTCCTGCAATTGTAATAAGGTGAATTTTTTTGGAAGCAGATTAAAACCGATAGGCTCATGGCGCACTTTGTGTTTTAGAAATTTTATTCCTGTTTCTAAAATGCGGCTGTGATCATAAGGCAACTTCGGGATCTCACTTAGTTTAAACCACTTCGCATCGGCTGCGGTGAAGCCAGGATGAAGTATGTAGTTTTCAGGTTTTACCAGCGCATAGTAGGCAATAGTAATAACCCGTTTTGTTGGGTACCGATCAACCGAACCAAAGGTCTTGAGTTGCTCCAAATATATATTGGAGACGCCAGTCAAATCATTCAGAATACGATTGGCTGAATCCTTAATGCCTTCATTATATTTTATCCAGCCTCCTGGCAGTGCCCACATACCTTTGCTGATACCTTCTCCATGTTGTACTAACAAAATGTCCAGTTCATTCTTTTTGAAGCCGAAAATCAGGCAATCAATTGAAAGGGCATCGATTATGGCTTCATCTGGACTTACTTTTTTACTCATAACTTTTTAACTGGAAAAATAAATTTGGCTTACCTTGTAGTCAAATGTACTATAAGTTATAATTTGCGCCACATTCGATTGAATTAATTATTAAGTCCTTATGGCAAAATACCTATTTGGCTATGATTTAGGAAGTTCGTCCGTAAAAGCTTCCCTCATCGAGATTGCAACAGGCAAGACCATAGCATCTGCGCAGTCGCCATCGGAAGAAATGCCGATGAAGGCCGTGAACCCCGGTTGGGCAGAACAAGATCCTAATATGTGGTGGGAACATCTGGTGATCAGCACGCATGCTTGTTTAAAAAAGAGTGGTGCAAAAGGAGATGAGATTGCGGGTATCGGTATTTCCTATCAGATGCATGGCTTAGTGTGTGTCGATAAAAACCAGGAGGTAATTCGTCCTTCTATTATTTGGTGCGATAGTCGTGCAGTGGAAATTGGTAACGATGCCTTACGTCAATTAGGAGAAAAATATTGTCTGGAACATTTACTGAACTCCCCCGGAAATTTCACTGCCTCTAAATTGAAATGGGTAAAAGACAATGAACCTGCATCGTTTGCACGGATACATAAAATGATGCTGCCGGGTGATTTTATTGCCATGCGCTTAAGTGGAGAAATTGTAACGACTGCTTCCGGATTATCGGAAGGTATGTTGTGGGATTTTCAAACAGCATCGCCAGCAGATCGTTTGCTGGATTTATATGGATTTGATTCGTCCATTTTAGCTGATGTTGTTCCGACATTTTCCATTCAGGGAAAACTTCAGAAAAGTACTGCTATACTTTTGGGGTTAAAGGAAGGAACACCAATCAGCTATCGAGCAGGCGACCAACCCAACAATGCATTTTCATTAAATGTATTGAAGCCGGGTGAGACTGCTGCAACGGCAGGTACATCAGGTGTGATTTATAGTGTGACGGACAAAAATGCGTTCGATTTGAAATCGCGTGTTAATACCTTCATGCATGTTAATAACAATGCAGGAGGTAATACGAAGGAGTACACGCGCAATGGTGTTTTGCTTTGCATTAACGGAACCGGAATTTTAAATAGCTGGCTTCGCAAGAATACAAGCAGCAATGGTTCTCTGCTTGATTACGAAACGATGAACAAAATTTCCGCAGAAGCGCCAATAGGTTCGGATGGATTAATCGTGTTACCTTTTGGTAATGGTTCGGAACGCATTCTTGAGAATAAAAATATTGATAGCTCATTTCATGGATTGAATTTCAATCGTCATAATCAATCTCATGTTTTCCGCGCAGCACAGGAAGGTATCGTGTTTGCATTGAAATATGGATTTGATATTCTTCAGGGCATGGGATTAAAATCGCAAGTGATCCGGGCAGGAAACGCCAATATGTTTTTAAGCCCGTTATTCAGAGAAGCATTTGTCAATACCATTGGTGCCCGCGTTGAGCTGTATGATACCGATGGTGCAAAAGGTGCAGCACTTGGAGCTGGTGTAGGTTGTGGAGCATATTCTTCTTTCGAAGAAGCGTTTAGCGGATTGAAGATGATTCGCTTTGAAGAGCCTGATAAAATAAAAACAGAACAATATTCATCTGCTTATTCTTCGTGGCTGAAACAGGTAGAGAAACAAGTATAGAAAAAATAACTATCAATTGACCATAACAAAAGAGATATGAAAACAACCGGAAGCAAACCCTACTTTAAATCCATAGGCCGCATTAAATATGAAGGGCCTGAGTCAGACAACCCTCTCGCATTTATGTATTACAATGCGAAACGCAGAGTGGGTAAGAAAACCATGGAAGAGCACTTCCGATTTGCAATTGCCTACTGGCATACCTTCTGCGGAACCGGTGGCGACCCGTTTGGTGGCGGAACGAAAGCTTTCCCATGGTTGCAAAGTGCGGATGCCATGCAACGCGGATACGATAAAATGGATGCTGCATTTGAATTCATCACTAAGATTGGTGCGCCATTCTATTGCTTCCACGATTACGATTTAGTTGACGAGGCAGATACTTTGAAAGAATCGGAAAAGAGATTATCGAATATTGTTAACTATGCTAAACAAAAGCAAAAGGAGACCGGTGTAAAATTATTATGGGGAACGGCCAACATGTTTTCGCATACGCGTTACATGAATGGCGCAGCGACCAATCCTAATTTTGATGTTTTGTGTTGGGCAGGAGCACAAGTAAAGAATGCTATTGATGCAACGATTGAATTAGGTGGATCAAATTATGTGTTCTGGGGAGGTCGTGAAGGCTACCTTACTTTACTTAACACGAATATGAAACGTGAGCAGGAGCATCTTGCAACGTTTCTACACATGGCGCGCGACTACGGAAGAAAGAATGGATTCAAAGGAACATTCCTCATTGAACCAAAACCGATGGAGCCTACAAAGCACCAATATGATTTCGATTCAGCAACCGTAATTTCATTCCTTCGTCAGTATGATTTGATGGATGATTTTAAGTTGAACCTGGAAGTAAATCACGCTACGTTAGCACACCATACATTCCAACATGAATTACAAGTGGCTGCAGACGCAGGCATGTTAGGGAGTATGGATGCAAATCGTGGTGACTATCAAAACGGATGGGACACGGATCAGTTTCCAAACAACTTGTATGAGTTAACAGAATCGATGCTTGTAGTCTTAGCTGCGGGTGGTTTCAAAACCGGAGGTATTAACTTCGATGCAAAAACTCGCAGGACCTCAACTGACCTTGCTGATATTTTCTATGCACACATTGGAGGCATGGATACCTTTGCTCGTGCTTTGTTAACGGCACAAGCCATCATCGATAATGGTGAATACAACGAACTGCGTAAGCAGCGCTATAGCTCATTTGATTCAGGTAATGGAAAGAAATTTGAACGTGGTAATTTGTCTCTCGAAGCACTTCGCAAACTGGCACATAAGAATGGAGAGCCGGAACAATTAAGCGGAAGACAAGAGTATTACGAGAACATTATTAGCAAATTTATCTAGTGTCAAGTTTCGAGTTTAAAGTCTCGGGTTCTTGGTATTGATTTTAAGTTTTAGATTTGTTTAGGTTAAGTTAGAAGTCTTGTTGAGAGGTCTCATACTCCTCTCACTCAAGGCTTCTTCTTTTATGGCATTGCCTGCCTATTGTCAATTGCCTACTGCCTACTTTTTCTAATCCGCGTCAAGAAGCTCAAGCACGTCAGCGAGTTCAGCATAATTTTTCAACCCCGGACTAATCTCTGCACTTCCTCGAAGGGCAATACCTTTGATGGTGGTATGTTGTAGTGCTTGCTCTGCTTCTGCTAATGAAGACACCTCAATCAAAAGAGGGGAGATGGTATTGGATAGAAAGGTGGATGCTAAAACAAAGGTTGGTTTGTTTGGCAGTTTTATATCAGTCAATTCTTTATCTAATCGCAGTATAAAAGGAATTGGATTTTCTGATAGAAAAGTTAATTCAGCCAAACCCAATTCAAGATAATCCGGTTGGTAATTTTCAATAATGCTGGTGAGTTGAGCTGCACTTTGTAATCCCGATACTTCGGCCACAACCATCGGCCCAGTTACCCATCCGCGAATTTCCTGAAACTGTTTGGGTGATATATATTGATCTTTTCCTTCCACAGCATTGAATCCCAACATATCAGCCCCCATTCCGGCACAATATCGCGCGTCACTCAGGTTGGTTATACTTCCTACTTTTACAAACGTCTTAAGCGGCATAGTATTAATTGATAATCCCCAACTTCGTGCTTCTTTGCGCCTCCGCGCCTCTGCGGTTAACAAAATGCACTGAATCATGCCACAAAGCCACTAAGTCACCAAGGTTCACAAAGATATTTTAAACTTTGATTTGGTTTGATCACATCAGGTTTTAATAGAAAGAAAAAAATAACTTTGCACCGATTACGTTCCTTGTTCGGCACAGAATGAAGAGAAACTTATAGACCAGTGAAAAATTTTACCCGATACATAATCCTTATTCTCACCATTGGCATTTCCTCGTGTGATCCATCTCACATTGAAAAGGAAGCCGATATCGGTAAAGATTACGTTCCGATGACGAAAGGGCATTACCAGATTTATGATGTCAATGAGATTATCTACACACTGGGCGATCCGGATACCTTCCTCTATCAATTAAAAACCATTGTGATCGATTCTTTTCTTAATTCTGAATCAACCTACACGTATGTAATCCATCGAAGTGTTCGCGATGATGCTACTGAACCTTGGGAATATAAAGATACGTGGTCATCACGTTTGGTAAATGGTCAGGCAATTGAAAGCGAAGAGAATATTGATTTTGTAAAACTTGTGTTTCCATTTGAGGTTGGTGTAAAATGGAATGGAAATGCTTTTAACAATCTGGACACTGAGAATTATGAACTGGAGAGTTCAGAATCAAAAACATTTAATGAAGTAATCTTTGCCGATTGCATAACGATCAAACAAAAAGATAACCAGGACTTCATTGTAAATCTCGATAAGCGTTATGAATCGTTTGCTAAAAATGTAGGACTGGTTTATCGTGAAAAGACACAACTCTTTTATTGCACCGATACAAATTTAGGTTGCATCGGACAGCAGATTGTTGATGAAGGGACGATTTATAAACAAACCATTGTGGAGCATGGTGTTGAGTAGAGCGATTATTAGTCTTGTCTTTCTTTTTATTTCTTCAAGTTCGTGGGCAGCTGTTAATCGCTATGTTGTTTTTTTTAGGGATAAAGCGGGAACAGTGTATTCGATTTCCAGTCCGCTTGCATTTCTTTCCCAACGCGCCATAGACCGAAGAACTAATCAAAGCATTGCCATCACCGAATCGGATTTTCCAATCAATCAAAATTACATTGATGGAGTAAAAGGCACTGGTGCAGAAACGTATTTCAAATCGAGATGGATGAATGCAGTATTGATTCAATGCGATGCATCCTTGCTTACAACCATCGAAGCATTACCGTATGTAGATCACGTAGAGTTTGTTGCTCCTAATGCGAAGTTGTTAATCAATGGAAGAGAAAAAAAAACAAGTCAATCAAAAGGTTCTAAAGCAGGTGAAGCGACTGACACACAATTGCAAATGATAGGCATTGACGCAATGCATCAGGATGGATTTAAAGGTGAAGGTATGCTCATCGCTATTTTGGATGATGGCTTTCCGGGTGTAGATAATGCAGCACCCTTTCAATCGATCTTTTCCGAAAGCAGAATTGATCTCACAACGTCAAAAGATTTTGTGCTCAATACTGATAATGTATTTCAATATGATAGTCACGGAACAGAAGTATTCTCTGTGATTGCCGCCTATCAAGCTGGAACGTATACCGGTGGTGCGTACAAAGCAAACTATCAGCTTTATGTTACAGAAGATGTATCGACTGAATATCGGATTGAAGAATACAATTGGCTCTTCGCTGCAGAGCGGGCAGACAGTGCCGGAGTAGATGTTATCAGTTCATCGCTCGGTTATTATGACTTTGATAATGCTTCCATGAATTATTCAAAGTCAGAGATGGATGGCGTTACCACCGTTGTTAGTCAGGCAGCAAAATACGCAGCGGACAGAGGTATCCTTGTAGTTTGCAGCGCAGGAAATGAAGGTGGAAATGCGTGGCAAATTATCACTGCTCCAGCGGATGCTAAGGATGTATTGGCTGTTGCCAACGTAAACAACATGGGCTTGCGCGCTAATTCAAGTTCGATTGGTCCGTCAGCGGATGGAAGAATAAAACCGGATGTAGCAGCGCTTGGATCAGGCACCAGTGTAATCACACCGAGTGGTGCGTTGGGTTCAGCAAGTGGTACGTCTTTGTCTGCGCCACTCATTGCGAGTTTGGCTGCAGGAATCTGGCAGCGTTATCCTGCGCTCACCAACAAAGAAATTATGGATGCGATTAAGAAGTCGGCATCGCTTGCATCTGATCCAAATAATTATTTGGGATATGGAATTCCAAATTATCAGGCAGCCGTCAATTACATTGAGCAGCAATCCCAGGAAAATGTATTTGATGTATATCCAAATCCGATTCTTTCCGATTCAGTTCTCATCCGAACATTCGATCCTAATCAAGTCTCCACTTGCAGAATGCAGCTTTTATCAAGCCAAGGCCAGATCGTGTATGATGGTGAAGTAAGCTTTTCATGGCTTAATCTCATTACCTCCGTAAATGTGTCACCTTTATCATCGGGTATATTTTTTTTGCGCATCTTTTGGAACAACAAAAGATTTACCTACAAACTGGTAAAGATTTGATTTGATCTTAGTTTTGTAGTGAATACTATCTTATGCCAACACCCATCATTGCCCCATCCGTTTTAGCAGCCGATTTTGCGAACCTCGAACGCGAAATTAAAATGATTAACAACAGTCAGGCAGACTGGATTCACATCGATATTATGGATGGTGTATTCGTGCCCAATCTTTCTATGGGACTTCCGGTAGTAGAATCGATCAAACGCCATGCAACCAAAACCATGGATGTCCACTTGATGATTGTGCACCCGGAAAATTATGTTGAGGCATTTCAGAAAGCAGGAGCGGAGTATATATCCGTGCATGTTGAAGCATGCCCCCATCTGCATCGCAACATTCAACAGATAAAAGCATTAGGCTGCAAGGCTGGTGTGGCCCTCAATCCCCATACCTCTATTTTGGAGTTGGAAAATGTAATTGCCGATATTGATTTGGTTTGTGTAATGTCGGTGAATCCGGGCTTTGGAGCGCAGAAATTCATTGAGCATACCTATAAAAAAGTAAAGAGTCTAAAGAAGATGATCCTCGATTCAGGGTCAAATGCCAAAATCGAAATTGATGGTGGCGTAAACATGCAAAACGCCAAACAATTGTTGGACGCTGGTGCGGATGTGCTGGTTGCTGGTAATTTCGTTTTCAGTGCTGCTAATCCTACGGAGGTTATTAAGCAATTGAAGAGTATTTGAGTTTAGAGTTTAAAGTTCCGAGTTCAAGGTTCCAAGTCGGGTCTAAAATCTAATGTCTAATGTCTAATATCTAGCGTCTGAGAGCGGAAGAAAGGAAATATTTTACGACTTTCGCACCACCTATAAAACCCCTTATTCAAAGCAATTAAAGTCATGACGAAATTTACCTTCACCGAGAAAAAAGATACACGTTCAGGCTTCGGAATCGGCCTACATGAGTTAGGAAAAGCAAATTCAAATGTAGTTGCCCTTTGTGCTGACTTAACCGGTTCGCTTAAGATGGATGCCTTCAAAAAGGATTTTCCTGAGCGCTTTTATCAGGTAGGGATTGCGGAAGCCAATATGATGGGTCTTGCTGCAGGTATGACCATTGGCGGTAAGATTCCATTCACCGGAACCTTCGCTAACTTTTCAACAGGTCGTGTCTACGATCAGATTCGTCAGTCTATTGCATATTCAGGCAAGAATGTGAAGATATGTGCATCCCACGCTGGTTTAACGCTGGGTGAAGATGGAGCAACTCACCAGATTTTGGAAGATATCGGTATGATGAAGATGCTTCCGGGCATGACCGTCATCGTTCCGTGTGATCATAATCAAACGAAACAAGCTACTATCGCCCTTGGCGATCATGTTGGTCCTACATACTTACGTTTTGGCCGACCAAATTGGCCAATCTTCACAACTGGAAGACCATTCGTTATAGGCAAGGCCGATAAAATGATTGAAGGAAAAGATGTCACCATTATCGCTTGCGGTCACTTGGTTTGGAATGCCGTTGAAGCAGAAGCAATTTTAGCAGCAAAGGGAATTAGTGTTGAATTAATAAACATACACACCATCAAGCCACTTGATGTGGAAGCAATCCTTGCATCGGTTTCTAAAACAGGATGTGTAGTGACCTGCGAAGAGCATCAAAGAAATGGTGGCCTAGGAGATAACGTTGCCCAGGTACTTGCACAATTTAATCCTGCACCCCAGGAATATGTAGCGGTAAACGATTCATTCGGAGAAAGCGGAACGCCTACACAACTTCTTGCAAAGTACGGACTGGGCCCTGAGAATATAGTTGCAGCGGCAGAGAAAGTATTGAGCAGAAAGAAATAGAATCAATTGCCCCTAGCTTTAGTTAGTGGCAATTGATATTCCGAAAAATCCGGGCATTAGCCCTTAATGAAATTGTAATTCTTTATGAACTGATCGTATTCCTCCTGGTACGTTTTTCTTTTGTGATGCTCTTCCTGATTCTTAATGTATTCTCTTACTTTATTAACGATTGATTCTGAAACGGAAATCGCAAAATATTCTTCCTGCCATTCGAATTTCTGATTGCATACGTTATGTTTATTGATCCAATAAGATGATTCTCCTTTTATCAACTGCATAATCTTACTCATTGTTTGATCGATACCCAAAGAGATCAAACAATGACAATGGTCTTGATAACCATTTATAGTATCAATAAAAATCCCCTTCTCTTTAGCATTTTCTTTTATATGAACCCAAACTTTTTTCCTTAAATCAAATGAATCAAGAAAGGGCTCTCTGTTTTTCGTAGACCAAACGAAATGAATGTAAACTTTTGTAAATGCCATTT